>NZ_JAQFPJ010000002.1:0-328042 GCF_027712065.1 Bacillus cereus group sp. BcHK124 | reverse complement strand
TATGTCGAACAATTAAGATGACTTCCTGCCATCTCTTGTTCGAAGCCAATTCATCTCCCACCTACTCGCTGGGCTACACCCTTCACGCTCCTTGAGGAAGGAGTCTTCTTGGCTAAATTGATAAAGTATATAGCAAAAAATATGATACATAGTCCGACTGCAGTTAGTAGCAAGTACCATTTTTTTTCTTTTCATACATAAACACTCTCCTGTGTGGAATTTATTTCTATTTTAAATTAATTATGGAAAAAGCATGAGGGTTATAAATAAAAACTTTTTATAGTTACCTACAAGTAACCTACGCACATGAAAGTGCATCATTGCCTTTTTCCATAAACATAGATACAATTTTAATATAATACATAACTGAGATGATTAAGGAGTGTTATACTTGGCAGAATTATTACAAGGTAAAAATGCTTTAATTACAGGAGCCGGTAGAGGCATTGGACGCGCTGTAGCGATCGCATTAGCGAAAGAGGGCGTAAATGTCGGTCTTTTAGCTCGTTCAGAAGAAAACTTAAAAGCTGTAGCGAAAGAAGTAGAAGCAGAAGGTGTAAAAGCTGTTATTGCGACTGCTGATGTTTCTTCATACGAAGAAGTGACTACTGCGATTGAGACGTTAAAAAACGGTTTAGGATCTATCGATATTTTAATTAATAACGCTGGTATTTCTAAGTTCGGTAAGTTTTTAGAATTAGACGTTGCTGATTGGGAAAAAATCATTCAAGTAAACTTAATGGGTGTATATTATGCAACTCGTGCAGCTTTACCAAGCATGATTGAACAACAATCTGGTGATATCATTAACATTTCATCTACAGCAGGACAAAAAGGTGCACCTGTAACAAGTGCATATAGTGCTTCTAAATTTGGTGTTCTTGGCTTAACAGAATCGTTAGCGATGGAAGTTCGCAAACATAACATTCGTGTAACAGCTTTAACTCCAAGTACAGTAGCAACTGATATGGCTGTAGATTTAGGATTAACTGATGGAAACCCTGATAAAGTAATGCAAGCAGAAGATATTGCAGAGTTTATCGTAGCGCAGCTGAAATTAAATAAACGTACATTTATTAAATCAGCAGGACTTTGGTCTACTAATCCGTAAGGGATACATGTATAAACAAAAGAAGGGATATCTATTTTGTAATGAAGTAGATGTCCCTTCTTTATTTTTTGCATATGAGACAGAATTTTCGGTATAATCAAAAGTGGATAGTAGAAAAGCATGCTGACATTGCGCGTAGCAATATTGAACGCGCTAATTTGAATGATAGAGTTGAAGTGCGAACAGGATTAGCTTTAGATTCTTTACAACAAATAGAAAATGAGAAGTATGAACCATTTGATTTTATCTTTATAGACGCTGATAAACAAAATAACCCTGCTTATTTTGAATGGGCACTGAAACTATCACGCCCTGGTACTGTAATTATTGGGGATAACGTAGTACGTGAAGGAGAAGTGATTGACAATACGAGTAATGACCCTCGCGTACAAGGGATACGTCGCTTCTATGAGCTAATAGCTGCTGAGCCACGTGTAAGTGCTACAGCGCTTCAAACAGTCGGAAGTAAAGGGTACGATGGATTTATAATGGCAGTCGTAAAAGAATAACGAAAGGAGATAAATAGAATGAAAAAGATGTTTGAAAAGTTATAACATGTATCGTGTACAACGCAACTAGCTCGTGGACCTCCAACATACTTGGAAATATAAGTTTATATAAAAATTGGAGGTTAGGAATAGATGAGAACTGAAAAAGAAATGTTAGACTTAATTATAAATACAGCGAAAGAGGATGAAAGAATCCGAGCAGTCATTATGAATGGATCACGTGTAAATTCAAATGTGAAGAGAGATTGTTTTCAAGACTACGATATTATGTATGTTGTAAATGATATACAATCTTTTACGTCTAATCATAATTGGATTCATAGATTTGGAGAAATAATGATTGTACAAATGCCAGAAGAAATGTCATTAATTCCAGCGGACAAAGACGGGAAATTTCCGTATTTAATGCAGTTTATGGATGGAAATCGAATTGATTTAACGCTCGTTCCATTTGATTTGATAAATAAGTTCGTTGGACAAGATAGTTTAAGTAAGCTGCTTCTCGATAAAGATAATTGTATTGTTGAATTTCCACCAGCAAGCGATAAAGACTACTTAATAAAAAAGCCTACAGAAAAAGAGTTTTTAGGTTGCTGTAATGAGTTTTGGTGGTGTAGTACGAATGTGGCAAAAGGGTTATGGCGTGAGGAACTTTCTTATGCAAAAGGAATGTTTGATGGTCCAGTGCGAGATATGTTCATCGTAATGCTAGAATGGCATATTGGTATGAAAACAGACTTTACAGTTAATGCAGGGAAGTTTGGAAAGCATTTTGAGCAATATTTCGAAGGAGATATGTGGGAGCAATTTAAAAAGACATTTTCTAATGCAGAATATGAAAACATATGGGAATCATTCTTTGTCATGGGTGATTTATTTAGGGAAGTGGCGAATGAAATTGCTAGCGCTTATGGATATCAGTACCCGCAAGGTGATGATGACAGAGTGACGAGTTATTTAAAACATGTGAAAGCTTTGCCAAAAGATAGCACATCAATTTATTAACAATAGTAAGTAGTAAGACTGTCCTAATTACGGACAGTCTTATTTTTGTTTATGAATAGGAATTTCTCTAACAAAGTGCAGAGGAATCACATATGAAATTTTAGGGAGGTTTTTATTATGTATTGTTTTTATTCGCCACAAATGTTTGCTCCATATCAATGGGGACTAGAACGAGATGTTCCGTATACCTATATGCCATATAACTTATTTTATTACGGAAATTATATAAGCACATTGCCATACACATATACCCCTCAAAGCTATGAAGTACAAATGAAAGCAGATGAACGTGGATCGTGGACACCATTTTCATGGGTCGAAAAATATGCGTACGCATTTTCAGGACCGTACAATAAAGCGGAAGTCGCACTTACATTTGATGATGGACCGGATTTAGAATTTACGCCGAAAATATTAGATAAGTTAAAACAACATAATGTAAAAGCTACTTTTTTCTTACTTGGTGAAAATGCAGAAAAGTTTCCGAATGTCGTAAAGCGTATTGCGAATGAAGGGCATGTAATTGGCAATCATACGTATAGTCATCCAAATTTAGCGAAAGTAAATGAGGTCGAGTACCGTAATCAAATTATAAAAACGGAAGAAATATTAAAACGTTTAGTCGGCTATGCTCCTAAATTTGTACGTCCACCGTATGGTGAAATACTTGAAGATCAATTGAAGTGGGCAACTGAGCAAAACTTTATGATTGTACAGTGGAGTGTGGATACAGTTGATTGGAAAGGTGTAAGTGCTGATACGATTACAAATAATGTGTTAGGGAACTCATTTCCTGGTAGTATCATACTTCAACATTCAACTCCAGGTGGACGCCTGCAAGGATCAGTAGAGGCGCTGGACAAAATGATTCCACAGTTAAAAACGAAAGGGGCACGTTTTGTAACGCTGCCAAGCATGTTCCAAACATCGAAAGAGCGAAAGTGAATGTGTTGCGTAATTGGAAAAAACAGGATTGTGTCGTATAATGAAGCTGTAGGTTAGGAGGGGATATAATTGATGTATGCACTAATAAACATAGGAATGAGTATTTTAATAGGTATTATATTTATACTTGCGGCAATTGTCCTTCAAAAAAATCCACCGACCGATATTAATGCGGCATATGGTTATCGTACGAAACAATCTATGAAAAATAAAGAATTATGGGATGCAGGTAATAGGTATAGTGCAGAAGTGATGAAGCAAAACGGATTCATTATGATGTTCATTGGAAGTGTGATTAGTATACTGTTTAGATATCCACATACAATGATAGCGATTATGGTGATTATGCTGTTATTAATCATTCGTTTATTTATACAAGTAGAGAGTAGATTGAAAATACTTGAACAATAATGAAAAACTAGGACTCCTTGCAGTACGATGCTAGGAGTCCTAGTTTATTTATAGACTATTATTTTCTAGTAAGTCTTTTCCTTGTTCAATAACAAATTCATAGTATGCAAAATCATATGGATACATATCATCAAAAGTTATCGTTAGCGGTTTATTGCTCAAAACAGAAGTAGCGGTAAAAGATGAAATCTCTCTTTTTAATAGCTGTAGAAAAGAAGTTGCATGTATTTTCATCACATCGTCTACTTCTTGACCCGGTGCGAATGGAAGTGGGTTAATGACATTGTGGAAATACATATGACAAAACTCGCGATCTGTAAGATTTGAAATTTCATAATCTATTGTAAAGATGCCCTTATATGCTAAATCAGTCGTTTGAAAAGAAAGCCCTAATTCTTCTTCAATTTCACGAAGACCACCACTTTGTACATCTTCATCATGCATAATATGTCCAGCGGAAGTAATATCCCAAATGTTCGGAGCTTCTTTTTTATTTTTAGAGCGTAATTGGAAATATAAAAACATATCTTCATCATCTTTTTCTACAAACCAACAATGAAATGTTTCGTGCCAATCACCGTCACGATGCACTTCATCACGTAATTTCTTCCCAAGTATATTTTTTTCAGTATCAAATATTGTTAACCACTCTGTCATTTAAATTCCCCTTTCTGCAAATTTTATTATACAATATTTGTAATGAATTTTGGGGAAATAAAGAAAAAAGGAGAGGGTATAAGTGGGTATAGAGAGGGCGGAAATAAAATCGATTATTTCAACAGAGGAAGAATTACGGAAAATATTGGGACAACCAAGTGAGAGAGCGTTAAAGAAAGTTATTTCATCACTAGACCACCATTGTATAGATTTTCTATCCAAATCTCCTTTTCTAGTATTATCTACAGCAAATAAATTAGGAGAGTGTGATGCTTCACCGAGAGGAGATGCACCTGGATTTGTTTACGTATTAAACCATAATAAAATTATCATTCCAGAAAGGCCAGGCAATCGTCGTATAGACTCCATTTTGAATATTATTTCCAATCCACGTGTAGGATTAATCTTTTTTATCCCAGGACTTGGGGAGACACTCCGAATAAATGGCCGAGCGTATATAACAAACGACGAAGAAATTTTGCAAGAAATGCAGGAAAATGGACGCGATCCGCTACTTGGAATTGTGGTTGAAATAGAAGAGTGTTATATTCATTGTGCAAAAGCTTTTATTCGTTCTAATATGTGGGATCCAGAATCTTGGTTACATAAAAAAGAGTTACCTTCAGCAGCAAAAATGTTGCTGGAGCATGCAAAAGTGAATACTTCAGAAGAGGATGTTGCACGTTCTTTAGAAGAAAGTTATACGAAAAGATTGTATTGAAAAATTTTATTTATATAGTTTTGTAAGGTGAATATGTACATAATTTAGAATGGGATATTTATATATAAACCGTCGATTTATAAGAAGGAGAAACTACAAAATAGGTAAATCGAGTGGTAATTGTAAAATGTTATTGTGAAATATAATAAAAAATGATTTTGAAAATTGTTAGTAAAAATAGGCTTGCTTTTTAAAAAGTTGATAACTATAATAAGTTAACAAATAGACATGAACGAAAAAGTAACGATAAGGACACGGAATCATTTTTACGGTTTGCAGAGAGGGAAGTCAAGGGTGTGAGCTTCCTAACACGAGAAATGATTTTACCACCTTTGAACTTCAATAGTGAACGAGTAATCTAGTAATTATTGACGGAATCAGCCGTTATCTGAACTTGAGCAATCTAGAGAGAAATACGTCTAGATTGGAACAAGGGTGGAACCACGAAAACACATTCGTCCCTTTCCTAGGGATGAGTGTGTTTTTTTATAGTTTTAGAGATTGAAAATTAAAAATAATTAAAAAATAGTATTGATTTTGTTTTTTATGCGAGTATAATGAGTTAACAAATAAACATGAACGAAAAGTAACGATAAGGACATGAAATCATTTTTACGGTTTACAGAGAGGGAAGTCAAGGGTGTGAGCTTCCTAACACGAGAAATGATTTTACCACCTTTGAACTTCAATAGTGAACGAGTAATCTAGTAATTATTGACGGAATCAACCGTTATCTGAACTTGAGCAATCTAGAGAGAAATATGTCTAGATTGGAACAAGGGTGGAACCACGAAAACACATTCGTCCCTTTCCTAGGGATGAGTGTGTTTTTTTATTACTTTGAAAGGAGGTGCTGTAACATGAAACGATTTGTACGTACGGAAATAACCACCACCTGCATGATTGAAAAGCAGAGTAAGGTGATTGATAAAGATAAAAAATAAAATTGTAGGAGGAGATTAGAAGATGAATAATGTTGTTAATGTAGGGGTGTTAGGATTAGGTACGGTCGGAAGTGGTGTTGTCCATATTTTGAAAGAACATTGTAAAAAAATTGCGCTTGATACAGGGTATGAAGTGAAAGTGAAGACAGTTGCTGTACGTGATTTAGAAAAAGAACGTGATGTTTGTATTGATGGAATCGTAGTAACAAGTCATGTCGATGAAGTTCTAAATGATTCAAATATTGATATTGTAGTAGAGGTAATGGGCGGAATTGAAGAAGCGAAGCAGCATATTGTTAAAGCTTTACGAAATAAGAAACATGTCGTGACAGCAAATAAAGATTTAATGGCTGTATACGGTGCAGAGCTTCTCCAGCTGGCGAACGATAATGATTGTGATTTATGTTATGAGGCAAGTGTAGCGGGCGGTATTCCGGTGTTAAGAGGGTTAACAGACGGATTAGCATCAGATCAAATTGAAAAAATAATGGGAATTGTAAATGGTACAACAAATTACATGTTAACAAAGATGAGTCAAAATGGATGGTCGTATGAAGAAGCTTTACAGGAAGCACAAAAATTAGGTTTTGCAGAATCAGATCCGACAGCGGATGTAGATGGGCTAGATGCGGCGAGAAAGGTAGCGATTCTTGCAAACTTAGGTTTTTCGATGAATGTTTCTTTAGATGATGTACAAGTAAGAGGGATTCGAAAGGTCGAAAAAGAAGATTTACAAATGGCTGAAAAGTTAGGGTTTACAATGAAATTAATTGGTAAAGCAGAGAAACAAGGATCAGCCATTCATTTAAGTGTAGAACCGACTCTTTTACCTAGTCATCATCCATTATCGAATGTAAATAATGAATTTAATGCAGTATATGTTCACGGTCAAGCAGTAGGGGAAGTAATGTTTTACGGACCTGGAGCTGGGAAGTTACCGACTGGTTCTGCTGTAGTAAGTGATATTATTTCAATCGTTAAAAATATGAATCAAGTTCAGAAAAATAAAAGTGCGTTAAAAGAACCAGAGCCGTACGAATTACAGGGAGATGAAGAAGTCGTTTCGAAATATTTCTTGCGTATTTCATTACGAGACGAACCAGGGATGTTGCAAAAAATAACAGAATGTTTCGTTAATTATTCCGTAAGTTTAAAAGAAGTGATTCAATTACCTTTAAATCGTGAACTTGCAGAAGTCGTTGTTGTAACACATCAAACTTCAAAATATCAATTCGAACGAGTTTTAGGAGCGATAGAAGATGTCGCAAGTGAAATAAACAGTTACTACATTATTGAGGAGGAAAAACAATATGTATAAAGGATTATTAAAACAGTATGCTTCTTATTTACCAGTAAATGAAAATACACCTGATGTGAGCTTAATGGAAGGGAATACACCGCTTATCCCGTTATTAAATATATCAAAACAATTAGGAATTCAGTTATACGGTAAGTATGAAGGAGCGAATCCGACAGGTTCTTTTAAAGATCGTGGTATGGTAATGGCAGTTGCGAAGGCGAAAGAAGAAGGTTCAGAGGCCATTATTTGTGCGTCAACAGGTAATACATCAGCATCGGCCGCAGCATACGCGGCACGTCTTGGAATGAAATGTATTATCGTAATCCCAGAAGGGAAAATTGCACATGGGAAATTAGCGCAAGCAGTTGCCTATGGTGCTGAAATTATTTCAATAGAAGGAAATTTTGATGATGCACTAAAGGCTGTAAGAAATATTGCTGCAGAAGAGCCAATCACATTAGTTAACTCGGTAAATCCTTATCGAATTGAAGGGCAAAAAACAGCAGCATTTGAAATTTGTGACCAATTGCAAAGTGCACCAGATGTTTTAGCGATTCCTGTTGGGAATGCCGGAAATATTACAGCGTACTGGAAGGGTTTCTGTGAATATGAGAAAGAAAAAGGATATAAGAAGCCAAGAATTCATGGATTTGAAGCGGAAGGAGCAGCTGCTATTGTAAAAGGGCATGTAATTGACGAGCCAGAAACAATTGCAACAGCGATACGCATCGGTAACCCAGCAAGTTGGTCATATGCAGTAGAGGCTGCTGAGCAGTCTCACGGTGAAATAGATATGGTATCAGATGAAGAAATTTTACATGCGTATAGATTATTAGCAAAATCGGAAGGGGTTTTCGCTGAGCCAGGATCGAATGCTTCATTAGCTGGCGTAATGAAACATGTTCAATCTGGAAAAATCAAAAAAGGAGAAACAGTTGTTGCAGTTTTAACTGGAAACGGCTTGAAAGATCCTGATATCGCAATTTCTTCTAATACATTAGATATTGCAAGTGTTTCAAATAATATAGAACAAATTAAAGAGCATATTAAAGGGGTGATTATGTCGTGATACCATTAAGTATTCGTGTTCCTGCTAGTACAGCGAATGTTGGACCTGGATTCGATTCAGTAGGAATAGCTTTGTCATTGTATTTGCATGTAGTAGTAAAAGAGAAATCTAATAAATGGCAAGTGATCCATTCTTTTGATGAGTCGATTCCGACAGACGATAAAAATTTAATCGTTAGTACGGCATGTAAAGTGAGTCCTTCTTTATCACCTTATATAATAGAAGTTACTAGTAATATCCCATTAACAAGAGGACTAGGAAGTAGTGCATCAGCAATTGTAGCTGGGATAGAGCTTGCGAATCAACTAGGTAATTTGAACTTAACGACTGATCAAAAAGTTCAAATTGCTACAAATTTTGAAGGTCATCCTGATAATGTTGCTGCTTCTATATTAGGAGGAACTGTAATCGGAGCACTTGATGGAAAGAATGTTTCGGTTGTAAGAATTGAAAGTAAGGAATTGGGCGTCATTTCTCTTATTCCAAATGAAGAGCTAAATACAGATGAAAGTCGATCTGTATTACCAGATGTATTCCCTTTTCATGAAGCTGTTAAGGCTAGTGCAATAAGTAATGTATTAGTAGCTGCTTTATGTCAAAAGAAATGGGGAGTTGTAGGCGAAATGATGGAAAGGGATCATTTTCACGAGCCGTATCGTTTAGAGCTTGTACCGTTATTACCATCTATTCGTAAATGTGCAAAAGAATTCGGTGCATACGGTACAGCGCTTAGCGGTGCAGGACCATCTATTTTTATATTAACGCCTTATGAGAAACGTCAAGAAATTGCTGAGCAATTAGCGAGAGTATTTACGTCTATGAAAGTGTGTGAGCTAGAAATCGATCATACAGGAATTACTGTAAATAAAGAAGAACGTATAGAACTATAAAAAAGCTAGCATTGCTAGCTTTTTTTGTTGTAAATAGCTTTTCAGTTGGCATATAAAAGAAAAGTAATCATGTATAATTTAGTAAAGTGTGTATTCATTTGGAGGTGATCCTATGAAGCAAGAGTCACCAGAAGAAAAAAGAGAACGTATAAGGCAAAGTGAATTGAAAAATAATCCTACAGGTTCTTTAAAGGATGGATTAAACAGAGCTGAAACAGGTAGTCCAGTTGATATGGCAGGTGGTATGAATTGGAAAGGTACAGCGCTAGTAATTTTAGTGCTAGCTTTAGGCTATATTATATACACTTATTTCTTTAGTTAAGAAATAAGTGTTACAACTTAGAATGATTTGCCTTTATTCCGCGTTAATGGACAGTAAAACTCCCATCTCAAAATTCAGTTGGAGCAAAGAAGTTAGGTGGGAGATTAACTGTCCGTAAACGTCCGATTGGTGAGGGCTAATCATCAGTGGGGGATGAACAAAACCCCCACTGATTAAAGTTTCACTTTATTTTTAATACGCAAATAGAGCTAGTTTATGCTAGTTCTATTTTTTTGCCACATTCCTGTAACAAAGCCCCTGTATATTCGGTGGTGGAGGTGCAGAAGATGAAAAAAATGATAGCGATATGTCTTCTTACAACGATGTCATTTTCGACTTTAGTCGGGTGTGATGTAAAAGATAGCAATACTGTTCAAGAGTCTAAAATAAAGAAAGCAACGTATAAAGAATTTACTTATGATGTCAATCCAGAGACTTTCACGTTAACTGTAGAACATGATGGTGTAAAGGAACAGGCGTCACAGCCCTTGCCGAAAATGAAGGTGTCGAATGTAAAAAAAGATAAGGAACGTACATCTTGGGAATATCCAGATCAAAAAGTAAAAGTGAGTCTAGAGAAGAAAAAAGATCACTTAAATATTGAAGTAGAATCGACTGGTGCAGAAAGCTTTACTTGGCCGAAAGTACAAGCTGAAAATTATACACTTCCGTTATGGGAAGGGAAGCAAATTCCGAGTAATGATGAAAATTGGAAGAAGTTTTTAAAGGATGATGCATATTCATTTGCTGAATCATTTTCTATGAAGTTTTTCGCGTTAAATGGTTCTAAATATTCGATTGTATATATTGCGAACAATATGTTTAATAATGAATTAAAATTTCATTCGGATCCGAAAATAGGATTTGATTTTACACATGAATTCCCGCGTATAAATAAAAGTAAAACATATGGATTTCAATTATATGTGACAAATAATGATGCAGTCAGTATTGCTAAACTGTATAAGGATAATATTGCTGGAAAAGGTGAATTTAAAACATTAAAAGAAAAGGCTAGAAAAAATAAAGAGATAGAAAAGCTTTACGGTGCGGCTCATTTTTATTTTTGGAATCAAAATGGTTTGTCTGACAGTAATGTAAATTGGCCGAAGATAAGAGAGCAAATAAATAGTCCTGTATTTAGCCATATAAAAGAACTTATCCAAAAGAATAGTTCGGAGTCTGGGGAATTGAATGTATTAGATCAAGTAAGTAAACAAGATTTCATTGATAAGTATCAAAAAAATGTTATTTTACGTTATATAAACGAAGTGTTATCTATGAAAGAATTTTATAAAGATGATATTTTTCAAAACGTTAATCAGGAAGCTAGTGTGCTATTAAAGAAAGGTGTAGGTCACTTAACGAATACAGAATTGTATAGTTTAAATAAGCATTTATTAAAGTCGCTACTTGGTGATGCGGTTGAAGAGGTAAGTAAATGGGGTAATGCAGATGGAACGGACATACTAAAGGAAATGAAAGAGGCAGGAATAGAAAAAGCGTGGATTGGTCTGCCGAACTGGGAACAAGGATTTATGCAACCTAATTTCGTGACAAAAGCTAAGGAAATGGGGTATTTAGTTGGTCCGTATGACTCATATCATTCCATTCACGAAAAAAGTGATAAAAATTGGAACACAGCATCCTTTAATGACCCATCATTATACGAAGAGGCTACTGTAACGAAGAAAAATGGAGAAAAGGTGCAGGGGTTTTTAGGGAGAGGGCGAAAATTAAATCCAACTTTATCTCTGCCTAGTGTAAAAGAACGCATGAATGATATATTACAAAATGGTCCTAAATATAATTCATGGTTTATTGATTGTGATGCGACAGGTGAAATTTACGATGACTATTCAGCGAAACATATAACGACACAAGAGCAAGATTTAAAAGCACGTTTAAAACGAATGGACTACATTGCGCAAGAAAAGGGTATGGTCGTTGGTTCTGAAGGCGGAAATGATTTTGCTAGTAGTACGATAGCATTTGCTCATGGTATTGAAACGCCTGTAATTAAATGGGACGATGAAGATATGAGGAAAAACAAAACAAGTCCGTATTATGTAGGCGGATATTGGTCACCGAATCAAAATGTTCCAGAAAAATATGCAAAACAAGTACCGTTAAAAGAAGAGTATAAACAAGTGTATTTAAATCCTGTATATTCAGTACCGTTATATAAATTAGTATACAATGATTCTATAATAACAACGCATCACTGGGAATGGGGAAGCTTGAAAGTAAAAGATGAGGTCGGAAACCGTATGCTATACGAATTATTGTATAACGTTCCTCCGTTGTACCATTTAGATGAAGTAGAGTGGAATAAGCATAAACAAGAAATTACGCAGCACCTGAAAGTTTGGAATGAAGTTCATGAAAAGGCAGTAAAAGAAGAAATGACGGACTTTGCATATTTGTCAGAAGATAAGTTAGTACAATTAGCTTCGTATGGAAAAAATATTAAAATTATTGTGAATTTCTCAAATGAAGAGATAGAAATACAAAAGACGAAAATAAAAGCAAAATCAGCTTTCATTATTAATAATGGAAAGCAAACTATGTATACACCAAACCAATAAAATTATAATATATAAATTTAAAAATAATTTTATATAAATAGAGACTTGCCAAAAATAAGCACGAGAGTATAATGTGAAATGGAGTACATATTGGATTTGCGCAGTAACCTTACAAAATTGTAAGGTAATTGAAAGGAAATTCAATATGAAGGTTAATAGACTTGCATTATAATTGGAAAAGAGAAAGAGAGGCGAATGGATATGAGCTCTGAATTAGAACAAAATACGAGAAGCAGTAAAAAACGTTCTAAAAGAAAGTCAATAAAATGGTTCATTTTAATTCCGTTTTTCCTACTTATTTTTGGTGGAGTAGGATATGGATCGTTAATATATAATAAAGCAAAAGCAGTAGTAAGTGATGCATATGCACAAATTGATAAATCATCGAAGCGTGATAAAGAAGTGGAACCTTTAAAGGATAACATTTCAATTCTAATCATGGGTGTTGATGGTAGTGAAATGAGAAAAAGTCAATACGGAGAAGCTGTTCGTACAGATGCACTCTTATTAGCAACAATTAATAAAGATGATAAATCAGTTAAATTAGTAAGTATTCCGCGTGATTCACGTGTATATATTCCATCTAGAAAGAAATTAGATAAAATTACACATGCACACGTATTTGGTGGTGTTGAAAGTACACGCGATACAGTGGAAAGATTTTTAAATGTTCCCGTTGATTATTATGTGAAGTTTAACTTTGAATCATTCGTACAAATTGTCGATTCACTTGGTGGTATTGATATTGATGTACCAGTTACTTTCACAGAACAAGATAGTAAAGACCAAGCTGGTATGATCCATTTAGAAAAAGGGTATCAACATTTAAATGGAGAACAAGCACTTGCGCTTGCAAGAACGCGTAAAATTGACAGTGATGCAATGCGTGGTCAAAGACAACAACTTGTAATTGAAGCAATTGCTAAAAAAGCGATGTCTGTTCAATCTATCAGCAAAATGGGCTCTTTACTTGATGCGGTTGATAAAAATATGAAAACGAACTTAACTTTTGATGATATGCTTGCTATTACGAAAAATATGGCAGGATCTAATCTGGAAATGGAAAAAATGCAAGTGGAAGGTACGGATAAACGTATCGGAGGTATTTATTATTACATTCCAAATGAAAAAAATGTAAAAGATATTTCGAAAAAATTAAATGAACATTTAGGTGTAGCACCAAAGCCAGTTCGAAATGAATAATAAAAAAAGATTGGCCTTTGCCAATCTTTTTTTATCGAGATGGATTAGCAATTTTTCTGTAATGATTTTTTATACTTAAATCATTTCAATTTATATAAACAAAAGGTGCAATTATACGATATACTAGAGGAGACGATTTGGCAATTAACTCCTAATGCTGAAGAGAAGCAAATGCAATTCATCAAAACTATAGAACGAATTGAATTGATAGGAGATCGAAATAGGTTAAAGCAAATTTTCTTGAATATTGTTCAAAATGTCATTAAATATTCACATAAAAATGGTAAAGTATATATTGAAGCGACTAAAAATGAAGGACAAGCAGTGATAAAGGTGAAGGACGAAGGGATTGGAATTGCTAAAGAGCATTTACCATATATAGAATAGTCATTTTACCAGATTAATAATCATGCTACAGGTGCGGGTCTTGGTTTAGCTATCGTTAAAAAGATGGTGGAGCTTCATGGAGGTACAATAAATATTATAAGTAAAGAAGGAATAGGAACGACCATTTTGATAAAACTCCCATTATAATACATATACAGTTTGTTTTATATAGTGTAATAAAATAAATAGATGTATAATTATATTGGGTGATTTATATATAAGATTAATAGGGAGAGGAATTCGATAGAATGGAAAAAGCTTTTAAAATTAAACGAGTAGTATTCGTTTTAATAGCGATTGCAGCAGTAGCTATTGGGTATTTCATGTTTCAATCCATTACTTCACCAGCAAAGGCTGTTGCAAAACAAGAAAATGTAGTACAACTCGCAAGTGAACAACCAAAAGTAGAAATGAATAAAATGGCACCAAGTCGTTTTAATGGCAAGGAAAGAAAAGTTGCTTATCTTACATTTGATGATGGCCCAGGGAAATATACGGCTGAATTATTAAATACGTTAAAACAACATGATGCGAAGGCGACATTCTTTTTAATTGGAGCGAATGTAAAAGAGTTTCCAGATTTAGTGAAACGTGAAAATGCAGAGGGTCATTATGTAGGAATGCATAGTATGACGCATAATTTTGCAAAGTTATATAAAAATGGCGAGTATGTAAATGAGATGAAAGAAGATCAAAGTTTAATCGCTAATATTATTGGGAAATCACCTAAATTAACACGTCCACCATACGGTTCAATGCCTGGATTAAATGAAAGTCTTCGAAATAAAGTGGTAGAAGGCGGCTTTAAAGTGTGGGATTGGACAATTGATTCATTAGACTGGAAATATAACAAAATGCAAGTTGATGCAGCTGCAGCACAAATTGCTCAAAATGTATTAACAAATGCAACAAAACCACAAGAAGTCATTTTAATGCATGACATTCATCCACAATCAGTTGCTGCTGTGCCAGCAATTTTAAAAGGGTTAAAAGAAAAGGGTTATGAGTTTGAAGCTTATCATGAAGAGAGTCACTTCCCAGTGAATTTCTGGCATGATAACCGTATGTAATGGAGGAATGAACGTTGAAGTATGGAAAAGTAGCAGTAGTTGGAGCACTATCAGTAGGACTATTAACAGGTTGTTTCGGTGAAAAACCAGAAGAAAACTTATATACAGCTTTTGAAACAGCGGCGAAGCAAGAAAAATCATTAGTTGATGAAGCGAAAAAATTAGAGAAGTTAGAGAAGGAAGGCCAAGAACTATATTCTCAAATTTTACAAGAAGGTAAAGATCATAATGACGCTGTTATGAAGAAAATAGAGCAAGCTACTGCAAATGTAGATGATCGTGAAAAAGCATTGAAAAATGAGAAAGAAATGCTAGAAAAAGCTCAGAAAGAAACAAAATCTGTTCAAGGAAATATAGAGAAGCTTGAAGATAAAAAGTTACAAAAACAAGCGAAAGCAGTAGAAGAGTCGTATAAAAACCGTTATGATGCATTCCAAAAGATGAATGAAAATTATACGAAGGCGTTGGCGACTGAAAAAGAACTGTATGAAAAATTAAAAGTAAAAGAAACGAAATTAAAAGAGATTGGTGAAAAAGTTAAAGCTGTTAATGAATTAACTGTGGAAGCACAAAAATCAAAAGAGCAATTTAACAATTTTACAAAAGAGTATAATGACAGTAAATTAGCATTCTACAAAGATGCAGAGATTAAGATTAAAGATCAGAAATAAAGAAGAATCTTAAAAGTAATAAAAAGCCGGGGAAACATCGTCACAAATGTTTTTTCGGTTTTTTACGTTAAATGAATAGAAAAGACTGGAATTGATATCATAAAAGAGTTATAGTGAATTATTCTAAGGGAAACATTGTTAAGTAAGGAGACTAGAAATATGTCATATGAATTTTTACTCAAATTAGGTTTAGCACTCTTTTTAGGATTATTCATCGGGATAGATAGGCAGCTAAAGAATAAACCGCTTGGCGTGAAAACAAGTATGGTTATTTCTGTAGCAAGTTGTTTAATTACGATGGTTTCAATTGAATCTGTACATGTATATTCTGTTCCAGGGCATACCAATATGGATCCAATGCGTCTAGCTGCTCAAATTGTGAGCGGGATTGGTTTTCTTGGAGCAGGTGTTATTTTACGAAGAAGTAATGATGTTATTTCGGGATTAACGACAGCTTCTATGGTGTGGGCTGCTTCAGCTTTAGGTATTGCGATTGGAGCAGGATTTTATTTGCAAGCGACGGTTGCTATGATTTTAATCATTTTAGCAATTAATGTACTTCCGCAACTTGTGAAAATTGCAGGACCGTATTCATTAAGACAAAAGGACTTGTCTATTAAAATTACTGTAAAAGAGCATCATGAGTTAGATGGTATATTTAAGCAGATTAAAAATTTAGGAATGCATGTAAAACGCGTGAAGATTAAAGATATAGATAGTGGGGCATTTCAGCAATTAGAGATGGTTATTTTAGCTCCAGAAGACTTGTATACGACGGAGTTATATAGTTCCCTAAAAGAGATTGATCGAGTAGTTTCAGTTGAAGTGGAAAGTAGATAATGGTGCTAAAAAAGAGTGAAGTGAATTTACTCTTTTTTAATTTGGATTTTTTAGGAAATAAATTGATATAATGGTGAATAACAAGGGGGGAGAAATGATGGAAATACATATTAGAAGAGCGATAAAAGATGATATATCAGGTATAGCAAAGGTCCACGCTGATAGTTGGAAAACGACATATAAAGGCATATTCCCTAACGAGATTTTAGAAAATATAACATATGAGCAACGGGAAAAACAATGGGAAAATATTTTTCAAAAAGAACGTAATCATCAATTTAGATTTGTAGCAGAGACGTTAAATGGAGAAATAGTTGGATTCATCGATGGGGGAGTTGAAAGAAGTGGTGCATATAATTGTGATGGAGAATTATATGCGATCTACCTTTTACAAGAGTATCAAGGAATGAAAATAGGACAAAAGTTATTTCAAGCTTTACTATCTGAATGTATAAAAAATGATATGCAATCACTTTTAGTATGGGTTGTTACGAATAACCCTTCTAAAACGTTTTATGAAAAATTTAATCCAGAAAAAATTGATACAAAATTTTTAGAGAGATTACAGGTGGAAGAGACAGCGTATTGTTGGAAAGATATTAATAATATTATTATGTAAAGTGTATGTTTGAGAGAGGTATACCAATTAAAGTTTACCTCTTTTGTTTCACTCGAATGGTTTGGACATAATGCGAAAGATATATGAAAAGAAGAAATGAAAGTACTAACAAATAGAAATTTAGAAGTAGTAACTTCTTAGTATAAAATGATGTAAGAGTCTCTCATTGTAGAGACTCTTTTTTTAAAATACAAATAACCAAAAATTACCATGTATTTAAATTAAAATTTAACACAATTTATATATAAATAAGGAGGTGATTGGTAATGGCTAGAAATCGTAATTCTAATCAATTAGCATCACATGGAGCACAAGCGGCTTTAGATCAAATGAAATATGAAATTGCACAAGAGTTTGGTGTACAACTTGGCGCTGATACTTCTTCACGTGCAAACGGTTCTGTAGGCGGTGAAATTACAAAACGCCTTGTAGCGATGGCAGAACAACAACTTGGTGGCGGATATACTCGCTAATTGTAGAAGGTTATAGGAGAAAGGAAGGATTCTTCCTTTCTTTTTTTTCAATTAATTGGTATGGATATATTGTGAACTGGATTCAAAGAATAGGAATAATACTATATTTTCCCCAATTTCTTTTGTTGTGAATGGGAAGTAGTAAAAATGTAATAGCCCTGGTGGAATGAAAAGTTACGTTCCAGCAGGGCTATTATATGGTAAGAAATATATGATGAAAGGTTTCGAAGCCAACATGTTAAAAAAAGAAAACTGTTGTTTAATTGCGCTTGCATCAGTTCCACTTGTTATGACATTAGGGAATTCAATGCTCATCCCAATTCTGCCGACTATTGAAAAGAAATTACATATTTCATCATTTCAAGTATCCATGATTATTACAATTTACTCTATCGTAGCCATTCTACTTATACCGATTGCTGGTTATTTATCAGATAGATGGGGACGAAAGATGGTAATGGTTCCGAGTTTGCTGATTGCGGCTATAGGAGGAGCGATAACTGGTTGGGTATCTTGGAAAGTTGATAATCCCTACACTTGGATATTGATTGGTAGAGCGATTCAAGGTATTGGTGCTGCTGGTGCAATGCCAGTTGTTATACCGTGTGTTGGTGATTTATACAAAGATGAAAAACAAGTTAGTACAGGTTTAGGAATCATCGAAACATCCAATACATTTGGGAAAGTGTTGAGCCCTATTTTAGGGTCTGCTCTTGCTGCCATTGTATGGTTCCTACCGTTTTGGGCGATTCCAGTTTTATGCGTAGTATCAATTGTTTTATTACTTGTTCTAGTAAAGGCAAAGAAACAAGAAGGAGAAGTACCACCGCTTAAAGAGTTTATAAAATCAATTCTTGCTACGTTTCGAGAAAAAGGAAGATGGTTAATTGCCATTTTTGCATTAGGTGCAATTATTATGCTTATTTTATTCGGAATTCTCTTTTATTTGTCAACTATACTGGAATCAAAGTATGACATTCATGGTATTTGGAAAGGGTGTGTGCTTGCAATCCCGTTACTTGTACTGTCACTTAGTTCATATATGGCTGGCAAAAAAATTGGAGACAACCAAAATGTGATGAAGAAGTGTATTTACATTGGTTTTTTAATGGCTGCTGCATCAGTCATCATTCCTTTATTTATAAAAGGAATTTATTTACTACTTCTTTGTCTCGTTATTATGGGGGTAGGAATTGGTATGGCACTCCCATGTTTAGATGCTCTCATTACACAAGGAATTGAAAAGGAGCAAAGGGGGACGGTTACGTCATTTTATAGTTCTATGCGATTTATCGGTGTAGCAGCTGGACCACCTCTATACTCTTTTTTCATGAAAGGTGCTGACCATGAAGTGTTTTATTTAACAAGTATTTTCGCTGGGATCGGTGCTGCTATAGCAATCATTTGGATTAAACCAGCAAAAGATACAAAGAACGTAAAAAAGAAACCAGAACCTACTTCATAATTTGAAAGAGAATTGCATGATGTTTTCAGTAACATGCAATTCTCTTTCGTTCATTAGGAATAAATAACTTGTTTTAACATATAAAGTGCGACACTCCATATGATGAGACCAGAAAATTTATTTAATAATACGATTGTCTTTCCGGTCGAGTCTAGCCTTTTTAGAAATTTCCCCGCTAAAGCTAAACTTATAAACCAAATCCAAGAAACGATAATAGTTGCAAGTGTGAAAGCCCATTTTTCATTTCCTATGTATTGAATCGAATTTGTTCCAATTACACCGATTGTATCTAAAATTGCATGTGGATTTAATAACGAAACCGATGCGGCGAAAAGGATTTGCTTTTTTAAGGGCATGCTTTTTTCTTGTTTTACATCGTTGGAAGGGTTACTTCTCCAAATAACAAAGCCCATGTATAGGAGAAAGAAAAAGCCAATTATATATAACGAGTTAGTTAGCCAAGAAAAAGTAAGGAGTACAAGGGAAACACCTTGTACCGCTATCAATATGAGTAACGTATCACATATAGAGGCAGTTAATACGACAGGGGCTGCTCTCCAAATATTCGGTTGGCTCGCACCTTGGTTAAAGACGAAAACATTTTGAACACCTAATGGAATGATAAGGCCAAATGCAAGAATGATACCATGAATAATTGCTTCACTCATCATATTACCTCCTATTTTAATTCGTTATGATAGTGTATATTGTATAGAAGAAATGAAAATTTGTATCCATCCATATGGTTGGGGAGGTTACCAACCAAAAAGAATGTAAGGTGATATGATGGAAAGAATCGTTTGGAAACCGAATATGTCTCTAGCGACGCCTCTATATAAACAAATAGAAATGTATATAAAAGAAAGAATCGTTAATGGAGAATGGACTGTTGGAACGAAATTACCTTCACAAAGAGAGTTGGCATATACATTTGGCGTGAATCGAAGCACAATTGTAATGGCTTTCGATGAACTAGTTGCAAAGGGGTACATTGAAGGGAATGGCAGGAAAGGAACAATTGTTGTAAATAATAATGTGAATGCTTCCACATACGCACCCCCGCCTAATTGGCAGTCTTATGTAGAAACAGGACTTCATTATCCGAATCTGCCTGCTATTCAAGAAATAAATCAAGCTGAATTTGATCCGCATGTAATTCGTTTAGGAACAGGTGAGCTCGCGCCAAGTCTTTTACCTGAAAAAAAGATGAAAGATATTATGAATAAGCTTTTAGGAGCCAAGATGATACTTGGCTATGAAGAGCCGAAAGGAAATCTTTCTTTAAGGAAGAAGATTGCAGATTATTTAAAAGGACAGGGTATATATGTATCTCCTGACTCTATATTAATTGTTTCAGGAGCAATTCAAGCGCTTCAACTTATTTCTATTGGGCTTCTTCCGAAAGGAGCGTCAATTTTATTAGAAAAACCATCATATTTATACTCTCTCAATGTTTTTCAATCAGCAGGAATACGTTTAATTGGAATGCCATTGGATGAGAGTGGGCTAGATGTGTCATATATTGCGAAATATAAGAAGCAATTTAATGCTTCTATTTTATATACAATCCCTTCTTTTCATAATCCAACTAATTTTAGCATGGATACGAAGAAGCGGACAGAAGTGATGGAGATATGCAATGAGATTGGATTGCCTATTATAGAGGACGCAGTGTATCAAGACTTATGGTTTGATGCTCCTATTTCGAAACCTTTAAAAGCACATGATAAAAATGGAATCGTACTACATATTGGAAGTATGTCTAAAGTTATTAGTCCGGGATTAAGAATTGGATGGATTGTTGGGTCTGAGCCTGTTATTCAAAGATTGGCAGACATAAAAATGCAAACAGATTATGGATCGAGTTCTATATCCCAGCAAATTGCAGCGGAATGGTTTACAAATGGATTGTATGATGAACATTTAAAGTTTGTAAGAACTAAGTTGAAAAAACGCAGAGATTTTATGTTACAAATGTTAGAGAAATATTGCCATGATATAGCAACTTGGTATGAACCAGCAGGTGGTTTTTATATTTGGTTACATATGAATATCCCCGTTTCAAATCGTAGCTTATTTGACAAAGCTTTGAAAGAAAAGGTTTTATTAAATCCAGGTACTTTGTATGATAGAAGTGCAAATCAATTTTTGCGTTTATCATATTCATACGCAACGTTAGAAGAAATTGAAATAGGTATAAAAAAACTTGCACAACTAATGAAAAAGTAAGAGGAGAAAGTAATGAAACAATATGTAATTTGCCAAATTATCAATGGAGAAAAATATTTAGCTGCTTATGCGGAGACGAAGCAGGAAGCAATTGAAAAAGCAGAATTGTTAGGATTACGAACGGGAAATCGATACACCGTTATTACTGCAGAGGAAGCAGAAGAGTTAACTTATCCTTAAACAACGTATAATAATGATGCAGAAAGTAAATAAGCTTAGTAATATATTATTACTAGGCTTATTTTTTTGAAAGCGTTACGTGTTCTCGTATAAAAGATAATAATATTATGAGTCAAGTTGACGGAAATAACGATTTGATTTTCGATCCTGATTTCCGTTTCTATAGTTATCAATATATTGTCTGAAGTTCCACGATTGTAAAAACTTATTTGCGGCGTTATAACCAGAATTGTATAGCCACTCTTTTTCTTCCATTGTTAACTCAAAGTTTGTACTAGTAATGGACCCTGTTGGGATTGTAATTGTTCTTGCTTTTGATTCCTTGTCTAAATGACGTAAATCATGGGCTTGCATCATTGTTTTAAAAAGTCCTTTGAACATGGAGATCGGCTCGTTGTAGTGGGCTGGGTCAGCTTGAATCTCATCTTTTACGAAATGAAACCCAAAAGTCGGCCAGCGGGGAGAGGTAGGGGAGTCGAAAATCCAAATTGGATAATTGCTTAAAATTCCTCCATCAACCATATAACAAGGCTGCTTCCATTTTGGGGTTCTCCATTTCACCGGTTCAAAAAAGAAGGGGATTGTACTACTCATTCGTACAGCTTTAGCAATAGAGAAGCGATAATTTAAAAATCCGTAGTTTGGTAAATCATCGGGAAAGATAACCATTTTACCATTACTTATATCAGAAGCGATAATTTTAAGCTTATTTAAATCAGGTAAATCTGTAAATAAATGAACTCCTTTTTTTCGAAGTAATTCTTCAATCCATTCTTCTATAAAAATATTAGAGTAAATACCAAGAGTAGTCCATGCGCTTAATCCTTTTCCGATAAATGGGATTCTGTCAATAAAGGTTTTCTTCGTAAATTTATTATAATCAATATTTGTTATAATCGTTTTTAGCTCTGAGCAAGAGTATCCTGCTGCTAGGAGCGCAGCGATAATCGAACCAGCTGATGTTCCAGCTACACGTTCCCATTCATAGCCTTTTTCAGCTAACGCGCAAATTGCCCCTACATGCGCAATTCCGCGTACACCGCCTCCTTCAAAAACACCATCAATCTTCATAAAGCATACTTCCTTTCACATAAAAAATTTGAAAATGGCAAAAAAGCACGTATTGTACGTGCTTTTTTACAATAGTTTTTAAATTTACTAGCAGCCTACAAAGCCGCCCCAACAGCTAGCTCCGATGATGATTAGAAGGATGAATAAAACGATTAATAAAGCGAAACCTCCATAACCACATCCACCACAACTACCGCCGTAACCGCCGTAACCGTAGCCGCCGCAACTATATCCGTAACCCATGTGGAATTCCTCCTTATATTAAAAATAAAAATGAACGAGGGGAAAATGTACTGGAAGAAATAATGAACTATCGTGTTTGTAGGAACAATGTATACTATGCTTTTTTAAACTTGTTCGCGTATGAAGGAAGAGCCCGTTTTTTCGGAGGCTTGTTGTTTTTATAAAGAATGGAGTATAATTTTTGTGCGATGATACAAATAAGTATGTAAATATAAGGAGAATGTATGAATAAACAAATTGAAGTATTAATTGATAAATATGGGCTGACGCATTTAAAAGAGGAACTTATGAATACTGTATTTCCTTGTATAAAAGTTGTGCCAAAGCAGGAGGAAACAGTAGCGATAGGTAGTTCGAAACTGGGAGGGGTTCCTGACTTGCCATTTACATTTGAATATCCAACGCATAAAGGAAATCCGTTACAGTTTATTGCACAATTTAATTTAAAGGATTTACAAAATGTTGGTATAGATCATAATCTTCCTAAGACAGGGATGTTATATTTCTTTAGCGTTGAAAATTACTTTGAAGAAGATGTGAATCCAACCGAAGCGGGACGTGTACTTTATTATGATGTTCCTGTTGAGCAATTACGGAGAGCGGATGAATTGCAAACGGATTATAACCAGTGTGCAACTACTTTTGAACTGACATATAAATTGCCAGAGCTTTTCATTGAAGATGAGAATGATTCAGATCGTTTCTTACAATTACTTGAAGAGCTAATCCCAGATAACTACGATAACCATCAAATATTTGGTGAGCCATTTTCTGTACAAGATGAGGTATTGTACGAAACTGGACAGTATATGGAAATAGACCCGCAGCAAATGACGCTTTTATTCCAAATTGACTCAGATACTAAAAATTGTAATATGATGTGGGGAGATTTAGGGATGCTTTATTTCTGCATTGGAAATGAAGACTTGAAAAATCGACGTTTTGAAAATGCATGTTGTGTATTACAAACTTGTTAAGGAAGAAGGTTGTTCTTATAAAAAGAACAGCCTTTTTACAATGTTAAATATGCATAATCTCATATGACCTATACGAAAAAGTATTGTATACTCTGAAACTATACGATACTTTTTCGTATAGTTATAGAATGTAAGGAGTGACATGATGGGAAAGACAAGTAAGTATGTGACAGCTGCCGCACTTTGTTCAACGATAGTAATGGGAGGCTTACAGGCTTCATCTGTATCTTATGCAGCTACGAATTCAACTGTAGCGACATCACAATCAGATGCAAAGTTGTTAAATGATTTTAGAAAAGAATTAAAAAAACAGGTTGATAATCGAGAAGAAAATATTACAATCACATATAAAACGAAAGATAGAAATGCTAGAAATGTGATGGACCAATTGTACGGCGAGTTTAATAAAGTTGTAGATGCAGATGAGTATGTAAAATATAATGTAGCGTCTACTAAATATTCTATTAAAGGGTTACCAGGAAACTATACGTTTACACTGCAAGTTAAGTACCGTGAATCAAAAGAGCAAACACAATATGTAAAATCCCAGGCGAAAGCGATTATAGGCTCGATTGTAAAAACAGGAATGGATGAGCATGAGAAAGTGAAAGCTATTCATGATTACGTTGTAAAACATGTATCGTATGATACGTCTTATGGAGCATATACAGCATATGAAGCGTTAGCGAATCGTTCTGCCGTTTGCCAAGGATATACGTTATTAACATATGAATTACTAAAAGAAGCGGGTATCCAAAACCATATTGTAACAGGTACAGGAAATGGACAAGCTCACGCATGGAATTTAGTGAACATTGAAAACAAATGGTACCACCTTGATACTACATTCGATGATCCGGTACCGGATAAAGCTGGGCGCGTAACATATTCATATTTTAATATGTCTGATGAGCAATTAAGTAAAGATCACGACTGGGATCGTAGTAAATATCCTGCAGCATCTACAAGTTATTTTAATGAATTAACAAACAAAATAAAAGCGGGTAGTTCAAAGACTGCGGCGTATGAACAAATGTTAAAAGAAACAAATTTAAAATATATGTCTACACAATACGGAGCAGAGAATTATAGTGAGTTTAAGAAGAAATTACAGCAACAATTTGCTTCTAAGCCAGAAAAGGTAGAAGTACGATATAAGCAGTCTATGGATGGAACAATGCAAGATATAAAGAAAGTGTTAAATGAAATAAATTGGCCAAAAGGTGCAAAGCGTGTATCTTATCAAGTAGCACCTTATAGTGCGATGGCAGATTATTCATTAGCGACAATTACATTTACGTATTAAGTAATGAAAAAGAGCATCTGTAAAAAGGTGCTCTTTTTACATTTGTTTATCACTTTAAAATATTGGGAATTATGTGATAAAATAACGAGGAGAGGATGTGAATGCTGAATGAACTTCTTCGAAAGTAATATATTTACATTGATATATACTTGTTTAGTAATCGGACTTATTGTTTTGTTTTTCATATCATTTACTTTGTTTATTAGAAGAGTATTACAAAGCAGTGCTGCAAAGAAACACCACGCGATTAATATGAACCAGAAGCTAGATCGAATTATTGAATTGCTTGAAAAAGATAAGAAATAGTGATAAAAGAAGTATGAAAAGGGGAAAGAGAATGGCCAATTATATAAAAGAATTACGTGAAAAAGTAGGACATGATTATGTTTTCTTAAACTTTGCCGGTGGTTGTGTATTTAATAAAGAAGGAGAAGTATTACTGCAAAAAAGAGGAGACTTTAATGCCTGGGGCTTTCCTGGCGGGGCAATGGAAATTGGAGAATCGGCTGCAGAAACTGCAATTCGAGAAATAAAAGAAGAAACCGGGTATGATGTAGAAATAAATGAGCTTATTGGAGTGTATACAAAATATTTTCAATCATATCCAAATGGAGACAAGGCACAGTCAATTGTGATAGTCTTTTCATGCTCAATTGTTGGAGGAGAGAAAAGAACAGACGGTGATGAAACATTGGATTTGCAGTTTTTCCCGTTAGATAAAATGCCGCCTTTATTTTGTAAACAACATGAAGATTGCTTGCAGGATGTATTGGAGAAAAGAGTAGGGGTATATCGTTAACATATAAAAAAGAAGCTAAATGAGATTAGCTTCTTTTTTATGTTTTACTTACTTCCACCAATCATCAAACATAGATGCTGGAACTTGTCTCTTATGTTCGCTCACTGTGTAACGTTTTTCAATTTTTTCTGCAACGTCAGTTGGAACTGCTTTACCTTCTAAATAGTCATCAAGTTGATCGTATGTAATACCTAACTCTGTTTCATCAGCTTGACCAGGTTTTTCATCCAATAAATCAGCTGTTGGCATTTTTAAATAAAGTCGCTCGTCTGCACCTAATTCTTGTAGTAAAGCACGTCCTTGGCGCTTCGTTAATCCTGTTAATGGTAATAAATCTGCACCACCATCTCCGAATTTTGTAAAGAATCCCGTTACAGCTTCTGCAGCGTGATCTGTTCCGATAACAAGAAGGCTGTTTTGTCCACCGATTGCATATTGTGTAACCATGCGGATACGTGCTTTCACGTTACCTTTATTGAAATCTGTTAATGATTCACCTAATAAGTTTTCGTATTGATTTGAGAAAGCATCAACTGTTGAAGCGATATCAAATGCAACAGATTGATCAGCTTGAATAAATTGTAATGCTAATTGCGCATCATCTTCGTCTTTTTGCACTTTATAGGGAAGGCGCACGGCGATAAACGTTGCGTTACCACCTTCATTACGAATTTCTTCAACTGCAAGCTGGGCTAAACGTCCCGCTAATGTAGAGTCTTGTCCGCCACTAATTCCAAGTACAAATCCTTTCGCACCTGTTTTTTTTACATAATCTTTTAAGAAATCAACACGTTTACGGATTTCTGCTTTCGGATCAATTACAGGTTGAACGTGTAATGCTTTCATAATCTGTTCTTGCAATGTCATTATGTTTTCCTCCTATTCATATTAAAGCGGTAAATAAGTTTATATGTATATTGGTACATACTTCTATCCTTTATTATTTCGCAAAATTAACGAATATACAATAGGATGTGTGTATGAATATGAATGTAGTCATTATAATGAAACTGCATCGTTTAAGCAATTTTTTTGAAACCTTTCAATAATGTAAGGTTTTTGTCATTTGAATCGATGGAAGCTATTTCCGCATTTTACTAATATAAGAACATAGCTAGTAGAAGGGCGGAGAAGGAATATGAACATTAGAGAACTCGCATACCGAAATGTAACGCGAAATAGACGAACATACTCAGCATATTTTTTAAGTAGTGCATTTGCTATTATGGCTTTTTTTGTTTATTCATTTTTTGCGTTTCATCCGGCGTTAAGTGCTGGAGAATTGGGACAATACGTGTTCGTAAGTATGTCGTTTGCGCAGTCCATTATTTACTTATTTACATTTTTCTTTATTTTATATTCGATGGGAATGTTTTTAAAAACGAGAAAGCGTGAATTAGGAATTTTAATGATGTTAGGTATGACGAAATATCAATTAAAGCGTCTGATCTTTTTTGAAAATATTATGATTGGGATAGGGGCAATTATTTTGGGAATTCTAGCAGGAATGTTATTTTCTGGAGTATTAATGTTTGTAGCTCCCATGATATTAAAGTTAGATATTTCCTTACCTTATTACATTCCAATGAAAGCCATTGTTGTAACGAGTATTATGTTTTTCGTATTATTTATGATTATTTCATTGTTTAGTGCAGGAATGATCCGGAAGAATAAAATTATGAAATTGTTTAGAGGATCAGCAGAAGCGAAGCCGGAACCGAGAGCATCCATTATTTCTTCTATATTAGCAGTCATATTGCTTAGTGCGGGATATGCAGGAGCGCTTATGTCACACGGTGCAATGGTATTTATCATGATGATTCCTGTTACAACGGTAGTCATTATTGGTACGTATTTGCTGTATAAGCAGTTGAGTGTCTTTATTATTAGACTATGTAAAAAAAGTAAACGTTTCTATTGGACACAGACAAATATTATTACGTTGTCAGATTTAGCTTACCGTATGAGAGATAACGCAAGAATGTTCTTTATTGTAACCATAATTTCAACTGTAGCATTTTCAGCAATAGGTACATTAGTTGGCTTTACATCAATGACAAAGGCGATTATGGAGAGACCAATTGCGTTTCACTATCATTCTAAGCAAGGAAATAGTAATGAATCACAGCATTTGAAAATGATTGACGAAGGATTAAAGAAACATAGTATAGCAGCTTCAAAAACTAATATTTCAACGAAGAAAACGGAAGAGCAGTCGTTAAAAAGCGCCACCTTTATAAAGGAATCAGACTATAAGGAATATGCGAAGTTAACAGGAGAACCCTTTCATGCGGTATCCCCAAAAGAAGTTTTATTTTTGTCAGTCGATATACCAGGACCACCGATGAAGGAAAGAAAAGAAATTACTTTACCACATTTGAGTGAACCTTTATATGTGAAAAAAGTTAATACTTCTTCATTAAGTAAAATATTAAGAGGTAACGTTTATGTAATCTCTAAAAATCAATATGATGCATTACAAGATGGATTTAAAGAGGAAAAAGATTATGTGTACAAAACAGAAGGAACGAAAGATGAAGTTGAGGTTGGTAAAGAACTAACGCATCAGATGAAGCCTTATGAAGAACATACAACGTTTAGTGCAGAAGAGTACGAACAAAACCAAAGTTTACAAATTGCAGGACCAATTCTATTTGTAGGTTTCTTTATTGGTATTGTATTTTTCGTATGTGCAGGAAGCTTCCTTTATTTCCGTTTGTTTTCTGACTTGGAGGATGATACTCGTTTGTTTGAAATGATTCGAAAAGTAGGCTTAACAAGTGGAGAATTATCGAAAGTAGTTACAATTCGATTGGGACTTTTATTCTTCGTTCCAATAGGTGTTGCAACATTACATGGGGCAGTAGCGTTAACTGCACTCGGACAGATGTTTGAGTACTCACTATTTAAAGAAAATGCGATTGTATTAAGTATTTTCATAGGAATTCAAGTTGTATATTTTTTACTGATTCGATCTCGTTATTTAAAACAATTGAAAGAGAGATTACGTATTCGTTAAATGTGTTTTTTTAACTTGAGTACAAAATTTTCTAAAAAGAGGCAGGTATTACCAAAAAGTGATAAAATGGAAAAAGCGAGGTGAAAAAATTAATAAAAAGTAAGGGAGGAAGTAATATGAAAGCAACAGGAGTTATTCGAAAAGTAGACGAATTAGGACGAATTGTAATTCCTAAAGAATTACGTGATGTATTGGGAATACAAATTAAATCACCGCTTGAAATTTTCGTAGAAGAAGACAAAGTCATTTTACAAAAATATCAACCTTACAATGCTTGTCAAATAACAGGTGATGTTTCAAATCAAAACATATCATTAGCAAATGGAAACATTACTGTTAGTATAGATGGAGCGAAATATTTAATAAAAGAAATAGAAAAGTTTTTAAACAAGAGTGAGGTTTAGTCTTAATTCAAATTATTTTTAAAATTCCATATCATTCTTTAAAAACTATAAAAGGACCATTCAATTGGTCCTTTTATTTATCTCGTAATTTTTCGTTTCTAAAAATTACGAGATAAATAAAGTGAAACTTTAATCAGCCCTCACCAATCGGGCTGCCCATTAAAGCGGGATAAAAGAGTAGTATAAAATTCGTAAGCCTTATTGAGAAACATTTTTAAGGAAGGAAAACGAAACACATAAAACGAATGTTACATGTAAGTGTTTTCAAAAGTGGTCTGAAATGAAAATAATATATTTTCAGGAGGGATTACGATGAATAGTAGTACAGCGAATAAACAAAAAGGTATACAATTGATTCCTTTTACAGTAGATAAGGTGGTTGAACAAGTAAATGAAATTCCGCCAGGTGTACAACTCATTCATGCTCCGCAAGTATGGGAGAAGAGTGCGAAAGGAAAAGATATTGTCGTTGCCGTATTAGATACAGGGTGTGATACGAATCATATAGATTTAAAGGATCGTATTATCGGCGGAAGAAATTTCACGAAAGATTACAAAGGAGATCCAAATATTTATCTTGATAATAACGGACACGGTACTCATGTAGCGGGGACAATTGCAGCGACTGAAAATGGAATCGGTGTTTTAGGAGTGGCACCACTTGCTAAAATGCTAGTGTTAAAGGTTTTAGCAGGGGATGGTTCTGGAAGTTATGAGCAAATTATTGAGGCGATTCATTATGCTGTAAATTGGAGAGGGCCTAATAAAGAAAGAGTTAGAGTCATTTCCATGTCACTTGGTGGCCCGCAAGACGTTCCGGAATTACATGAAGCAATTCAAAATGCGGTAAAGCAAGATGTTCTCGTCGTATGTGCTGCTGGGAATAATGGAGATTGTAATGATAACACGGAGGAACTAGATTTCCCAGGTGCATACTCAGAAGTAATTGAAGTCGGCGCTGTCAATTTAGATCGGAAAATCGCATGTTTTAGTAATTCAAATCAAGAAATTGATTTAGTGGCGCCAGGCGATGAAATATTATCTACGTATCCTGAAGGGAAATATGCGGTATTAAGTGGTACTTCTATGGCGACACCGCATGTCGCTGGAGCACTGGCATTGCTCATAAAGCAGTGTGAAAGGGAATATGGTAGAAAGTTATCAGAACCAGAAATATATGCACAACTTATTAAAAGAACTGTACCTTTAGGATATGAACGTACATCTGAAGGGAATGGTTTATTAGATTTATTGAAAGAATAACAATTACTAAAAAACATCTCATATTTTTATGAGATGTTTTTTAGTATGGCTCTGTCGCATGTAATACGACATCTAATAAACCGGGGAATCTAGCATTTAAGTCATCTTCACGAATTGAAATGAAACGTTGAGTTCCTTCAAGGCGTGTATACATAACACCGGATTCACGTAAAACTTTGAAATGGTGTGATAAAGTTGATTTCGCGATTGGAATGTTTAACGCGCCACAAGATTGTTCGTTTTTTTCTAGTAGCATAGTTACAATTTGTAAACGAATTTGATCGCTAAGTGCATATAGAACAGAAGAGAATTGAATTTCTTCTCGATTTGGATGATAGAGAGTACGCATTTTTTCACCTGCTTGTATAAGTTAATATATTTGCACTATAACATATAAAGTGGTATATTTCTATTGTTCGAATATATTCGAACAATAGAAATATAGGGGGAGAAAAAATGAAGTATACAAAATTGCAAAAGGCAGGACTACATATTTCAAAATTGGGGTTAGGAACAAACGCTGTAGGGGGACATAATTTATATGCTGATGTGAATGAGGAAGAAGGAAAACGATTAATAGAAGAAGCTATCGGGCAAGGGATTACATTTTTTGATTCGGCAGATTCATACGGTTTCGGTAGATCAGAGGAATTGGTGGGAGAAGTATTGAAAGGAAAACGCCATGAAGTTGTACTTGCTACCAAAGGTGGAATACAACCGTTATTAAATGGAGAGGTTTATACGAATAATGAACCGAGCTATTTAAGAAATGCTGTAGAAAATAGCTTAAGAAGATTACAAACTGATTATATTGATTTATATTATTTACATTTTACAAACCCAGAAACAAGTTACATAGATTCAATTGGAGAACTTACTCGCCTAAAAGAAGAAGGGAAAATTCGTTCAATTGGAATATCTAACGTAAACGTAGAGCAATTAAAAGAAGCGAATCAGCACGGACACATAGATGTTGTACAATCACCGTATAATATGTTAGATCGTACTGCTAGGGAAGAACTTTTGCCATATTGTATAGAATCAGGTATTTCATTTATTCCTTACGGGCCTCTTGCTTTTGGGATACTAGGTGGTGAATATACAGAAGATTTCAAATTGAATAAAGGAGATTGGCGTCAAAGTGTAAATCTATTTGAAGAGAATACATATAAGAGTAACTTTAAGAAAGTTGAAAAATTAAAAGACTTAGCTAAAGAAAAGGATCTCGAATTATCGCATTTAGCTTTAGCGTGGTTATTAAACCAAAAAGGAATTGATACTGTTATTCCTGGTGGGAAACGAGCGGAGCAAATAAGAGAAAGTGTAAGAGCGGTGGAAGTTTCATTGAATGAAAAAGTCATGAAAGAGATTGAATCTATTTTAGAAGATTAATTGAAAGGGGGATAGTTTCCTCTTTTTATCCCGCTTTAATGGGCAGTAAGACCCCCATCTCAAAATTCAGCGAAAGTAAAGAAGGTAGGTGGGGGGATCAACTGCCCATAAAAGCCCGATTGGTGAGGGCTGATTAAAGTTTCACTTTATATAAAAGGAGAAGATTTAAATGAAAAGGGTACTAGCTGTATTCTTTACAATCATGTTTATGATCGGTACAGATACTTTCTTAATTTCACCACTTTTACCAACTTTACAACAGGTGTATCATATTTCAACTGAGTTGTCAGGGTGGATGGTAAGTTCATATGCTTTAGGATACGCTGTATTTGCACTTATCGCTGGTCCTATATCAGATGGATTAAATAGAAAAAAAGTGATGGTAATAGGAATGAGTTTTTTTGCGTTAAGTACGTTTTTATGTGGGATGGCACCGAGTTTTCTATGGATGTTAACATTTAGATTTTTAGCAGGTGTGAGTGCAGCTTTTGTATCTCCACAAGTGTGGGCATCTATTCCGCTTCTTATAGAGAAGGAACAAATTGTAAAGGCGTTTGGAATTGCAACAGCAGGGTTATCAATCTCTCAAATTTTAGGGTTGCCAGTTGGATCGTATTTGGCAATGATACACTATACAACACCATTCTTCGTCATCGGTATATTATCAGGATTACTTGTCATTCTTATTTATGTAGCATTACCAGAAATACAACCGGTTCATATAGGTGAAAGTAAAACAAACATCTTAGAGCGCTATAAACAATTACTTACAGATTCAAAAATTTCACTTTCTTATTTTGCATATTTTGTTTTTCAAACTGGTAATTTTGCTGCATTTTCATTTTTCGGTGTGTGGCTGTCTATTCAATTTGGCTTGCGAATTCATGAAATAGGAACAGCTATGCTCGTATTAGGATTAGGAAATTTAACTGGTAATATTTTTGGTCCTAGAATCGTAAATAAAATTGGTTATAACCTTTCTTTCTATGGTGGAATTATATTTACAGCAGTGCTATATGTATTACTTCCTCATGTAAATAACATTATATTTGTGGAGTTATTATTTTTTGTTTTATTTTTTATGACAGGAATTTTGTTTGTATTAATGATGAGGCATTTACAAAACATGTCTAGTATAGCAAGAGGAACAGGAGCCGCTCTAGCGAATGCTTCTATGTATATTGGTCAAATGATTGGAGCGGCAATGGCAGGAATGTTATTTGCAGCATCTCACAATTTTATATTTGTAGGTAGTTTTACTGCGTTATTATATATTATAGCTTTATTTCTGTTTAGAAAAAGTGAAAAGCTTACTGAAAATAGTGAAACAGGAATTGCGTCATAAAGTCTTTACAAATAAAAAAAGAGCCCAAAAATAAAAATCCCTATAGAGATAGGGATTAATATATCGGCATATAGTTCCTTGGAAAAGGATATACTGAGTATAACATATAGGACTACTTATAATTGTGAAATAGATGTGAAAGTAATGTGAAAAATAACATAATAAAAGCACTGTTTTAGCTAATGAACTAAAACAGTGCTTTTCTTTTTGATTGAACAGTTGCTGCATTTTCATCATGTATGCCTGCATCTTTAATAATTCGTTGTTTTGCTTTATTTAATAGATGGTTTACTGCTTCACCAAAATAGTTAGCTTCGCTTTTTGTGCGGGCTTCTCGTAAACATTTATAGTTTTCTAGCAGTTCCTCTTTTTCAGTGTTTGTTAAGAAATCTTCTATTTTCTTTTTTGTCATACGAAACACCCTTTCTTCTGACAAACGACGCAATAGAAAATATTTATTGTTTATTATAGCAATAATTTTTAAAGAAAGTACAGACTAACGTCGTAATAATTTGTCAATTTCTTGAATCTTCTCATCAGCTTTCCCAATTTGTTTATTTTTAGCCTGCTCACCACCGAGCGCTTGGTGTAGTAAGAAAGTCTGACCGGAAATAGCAGTCACAATGGATACTTTAATAATTTCTTTTATTAAGGTGACATCGAATAAAACGAGTCCAAGAAGTGCAGCTAGACTACCAGTGAAAATATCAGTCAAAAACCCAAAGTGAAAAAAAGTTTTCAAACGGCGTGGAAGCAATAACTTACCTTGGTTATTGATTAGATGGGAAACGAAACCGGTAATGCCACCAACGAGAACAGCAGTTAGCCATTGATACATTTCCATCGAATCCACTCCTTTTAGTGAATAAGATTCGATTATTTTATATTGATTCCTTTTAATATTTCATAGAAGCATATTGAGAAAGTTTGTTTGGTTTTTTTCTATATTCAATTTAATTGTATCGGAAAAATCTGATATATATGAGTCTATTATATGAAGCAGTTATTCCTTAATATGAATGTAAAAAGGGGTGCGTGATATGAATATAGATTGCCGAATAAGAAGTGTGGATGGTTATACAAAAAATATAGGGGAATTAGTCAGCATGCTGGAGCATACAAGGGCTGTAACATTCCTGGAAATAAAAAATCTATCGGTTGAGCAATTAGATTTAATGATACCGAGTGGAGGGAATTCCATTGGAGCGTTACTAAAGCATATAGCAGCTATTGAAAAAGCACATCAGCTTATTTCATTTCAAGAGCGTGACTTTACAAAGGAAGAATTAGAAATATGGAAAGACGCACTCTATTTAGGAGAATCGGGGAAAACGATTCGTGGTCATGAAATAAAATATTATGTCCAACTTCTACAAAGTGTTCGAGAAGAATCACTGAAGTATTTGGGTGAACAAGGTGATGAATGGCTCATGTCAGAAAGAAAGTGGCTTAACGGTGTAGCGCATAACCAGTACTATTTGTGGTTTCACGTGCTAGAAGATGAGATGAGTCACCGTGGGCAAATTAGAATGATAAAAAATAAATTATTCGAAAATTAAGTTAAATAAGGTAGCTTTTTGTATGGATATTCCATATAATGAGAGTAATTAAAATGAGAACGGGGTGATGTATTATGGCGAACATAACTTATATGAATAATAAACCAAATACAAAGGTGGATGGAAAGGGCGAGACTGTATAAGTTAGCGCGCGATCCTTCCGCTTAGCTTACACTAGGGAGGATATCAATTTGAACCAAAATATTTTAGAATCGTTCGGCTGGGATTCTTTTTTTGAGGAACAAGCTGTAGAGAACTTTGAAGTAGGGCGTATTTTACTCGAGCATAAGCATATATATCGAATTATTTGTAATGATGGTGAATATATGGCAGAGCTGTCTGGTAAGTTTCGGCATGAAGCAGTAACGAAGGGTGATTATCCAGCGGTTGGTGATTGGGTATATATAAAGAAAATAGAGAATGAAAAGAAAGCAATTATTCATCGTATTTTTCCGAGAAGAAGCTCTTTTTCTAGACAAGAGGCCGGTACTCGAACGGAAGAGCAGGTAATAGCAGCAAATGTAGATTATCTATTTTTAGTGAATGCACTTAACCATGATTTTAACGTAAGAAGAATAGAGCGCTATTTACTATTAGCGTATGAAAGTGGTGCAATGCCTGTTATTGTTTTAACAAAGAGTAGCTTATGTGAGGACGTGGAACAGAAAATCGTTGAAACAGAAGCTGTGGCAATTGGTGTTCCGATCTTCGTTGTTGATAGTTTAGAACATACTGGTATTGAATCGTTGCAGCAATTTGTTTCTTCAGGAAAAACAATTGCTCTAGTCGGATCATCTGGGGTTGGAAAATCCACTTTGTTAAATGCACTTATAGGAATTGAAGTAGCAAAAACGGGTGATATTCGTGAGGAAGATAGTAAAGGGAGGCATACGACAACTCATCGTGAATTGTTCCGATTACCGAGTGGTAGTTTAGTTATTGATACTCCTGGTATGAGGGAGCTACAGCTTTGGGAAGGAAGCGATGCAATTCAAACAACATTTTCTGATATTGAAGAACTAGCAAAAACGTGCCGTTTTAGGGACTGTAAGCATGAAAATGAGCCAGGGTGCGCAGTGCATAGTGCAATTGATAACGGGATTATGACGATAAATCGTTTGCAAAGCTATAAAAAATTACAAAGAGAACTAGCGTATTTCATTAGAAAACAAGATGCTATTCTTGCAAGGGCAGAGCGTGATAAGTGGAAAAAGATTTCTAAACAGCATAAAAAAATGTGAAAAGTCAAAGGGTGGTTCCCTTTGGCTTTTTGCATTTGTAAATTTTATAATAATATTATTCATATATATGGACAAAGGGAAATTAATTGTTTAAACTTTACAAAGTATTCATCATAATAGGTTATGAAAATAATAATTAGGGAATGGGAAATATTTATAATTCGTTAGATTTAACTTTTAAAATTGAAAAGCAGGAGGTTTGTAATGGGTAGACTATTAAATTGGTTTCGTGATATGAAAGTAGCAAAAAAACTATTAATTTCATTTTTTGTTATTTTAATTGCGGCTGTCTCTATTATAGGAGGCATGTCTTATCAAACAGCTAAAAAGAATTTTGAATCACAAATTACGAGCAGTGCTCACGACAATATAAAAATATTAGATAATTTAATCAATCAAATGATTGAGGCGAAATTTAATGATGTAAATAATTTTGCACGGGTGATTCAAGGGAATATGTATCAAGGGGATAATCAAGAGGAATTAAGAAAAATATTATCACAATATATCAATTTGAATAAAGATGTTGAACAAGTATATGTTGCTGGAAACGATAAAAAATTTGTACAAGAACCAAATATACAAATGGCAGCAGACTACGATCCAACAGAACGTTCTTGGTATAAAGATGCAGTAGCAAAACAAGGTGGTATTGTAATTACTGAGCCGTATAAGGCAAAAGGAAATGGACATATTGTCGTAACGATTGCAAAACAAGCAGAAGATAAAAACGGTGTTGTAGCGGTAGATTTAAGTTTAGATAATTTATTAAAAACAACGAAGTTAATTAATATTGGTAAAAAGGGATATGCTTTCATCTTAGATGGGAAACAAAAAATAATTGCACACCCTCAAGAAAAATCAGGAGAAAAAGCAGCCGATTCTTGGGCAAAGAAAATTTATGAAGATAATCATGGGGCTTTTTCTTATACGTATGACGGTAGTGAAAAACAAATGGTATTTGCTACAAATGTAAAAACAGGTTGGAAGATTGGCGGGACTATGTACTCAAATGAAGTAATTGAAGCTGCGCAGCCTGTATTTTATAATATGTTAATTGTTATGTTCATTTCATTAGTTATAGGTGGGGCACTTATTTATTTTGTGACACTTTCTATAACAAAGCCCTTAAAAAGATTAGTTGTCACTTCTAAAGAAATAAGTGAGGGAGATTTAACGCAAACAATTGATATTCATTCTAATGATGAAATCGGTCAACTTGCAAAAGGATTTAATGAGATGACAGATGCATTGCGAACATTAATCGGAAGAATTAATACTTCGGCTGGACATGTTGCAGCAGCATCAGAAGAGCTAACAGCAAGTGTAAGACAGGCGAGTGAAGCGACTGAGCAAATTACGATGGCAATGGACGAAATATCAAGCGGGGCAACAACGCAAACGACAAGTGTAGAAAATGGGGCAATGTTACTATTTGATGTAACAGAAGGCATTCAGCATGTAGCAAATAGTTCATCATCAATTAGTACGGCTTCGGCTCATACTCGTGAAAAAGCAGAAAATGGTGGGAAACTAGTCGGAAAAACAGTAAATCAAATGCAGTCAATTGCAGAATCTGTTTCACAATCAGATGAGGTTATTCAGTTACTAAATAATAAATCAAAGCAAATTGGTGACATATTAGAAGTAATTCAAAATATTGCAGATCAAACAAATCTTCTAGCTTTGAATGCAGCAATTGAAGCTGCAAGAGCGGGAGAGCACGGAAGAGGATTTGCAATTGTTGCAGATGAAGTACGTAAATTGGCGGAGAAGTCTAGCGTATCTTCTAGTGAAATAAGTAAATTAATATGTGAAATACAAGATGACATGAGTAAGACAGTAAAGTCTATGGGTCATGTAAATGAAGAAGTTCAATCTGGACTTGTTATTGCAAATGAAACGAAGCAAAACTTTACTGAGATTTTACAATCTACAAATGAAATTGCCGATCAAATTAAAACGATGGTTGAAACGGCTAACGGGATGTCAAAAGGTGCAAATGAAGTGTCTATTTCGGTAGGACAAATTGCAATGACAGCGCAGAATAATGCGACGAGTACTCAAAACGTTGCAGCATCAGCAGAAGAACAATTAGCGTCCATTGAGGAAATTAGTTCTGCGGCGGGTACATTATCTCAAATGGCTGAAGAGTTACAAGGGTTAATTGAAAGATTTAAAGTTTAGCAGAGGACAGGCAACTCCCAAATAGTAATATGCTATTTGGGAGTTGCCTGTTTTTATTATATAAAAGTAAATGGGGATGGAGAGTATTTTTATAATATTTAAAGGTATATTTTATATAATATTTGTCGGAAAATAGAGGTATTTGTTAACTTTGTGTATAATAAGAATCATATAGAATACAAATAAAGGAGATAAATATGGGAGTGTACTGGGGTACCAAAAGACATTCTTGGCTTAGTTATGTCTCATTTTGGTTAAGTATTTCGTTTTTCATGGTTTTTCTCATTGAAGTGTTTATTTTAAAAACACTTTCAAATAGTTCGGTGCAAATTGTTAAATACTTTTATTTTATATTTGTACCAGTAAACATCTTTCTTAGTTTAAAGTTACTCTTTAAGAAGAATGAAAAGAAAGCATTACCTATTTTTAGTTTCATTGTATCCTTATTATTTACAATTTTAATACTAGTATTAGCATTAGCAGCTACGGGGAAATTCTTTTAAGGAGAGTGTTATAAGTCACTCTTCTTTTTTGTTGTTGCAAGGAAATAATAAGTGGAGGATGGACAAAGAAAGCATTTCCTTAAGTTTGATATGATTTGAAAGTTTTAGAAGGGTATTAAGAAATGAATTAAGATACAATCCACAAAGTAATACAGAGAATCAGGTGTTTTATATGCAGTTATGAAGCAAATGAATACGGTAAAAACGGCGATATATGGTACAATACATATGGATAGTGATAGAGATAAAGGGTATATAAAATACTCATCGTTTTTTAGTAAGAGAGGGGTTATCTTATGCTATACGAGGATTTGATGACATTGTTTCAAGCAGCTCCGAAAGAAGAAGGTAGAGGCGGCTGGAAATATATAATCCAGGAACGAAATGATAAATATGAAATTGTTAATGAAATGTTGAAAAATCAAATGAGTGTTGAATTGTATTTTAATGAATATGATGAGGTGAAAATCACTTTATATAAAGATGGAATGCCTATTTCGACGATGCAAAGAATTGCGATTTCAAAAGTTGAATTAGACGAAGAAGAAGAAGGGATTCAATTCGTTTTAGAACGTATGCCTAGTCGGATGATTCGGTTGCAATTAAAGCCGTATTTAGCACTCGAAATGGGGCCGTACTGGGAAGTATGTGATGATTGTGAATGAACATATAAAAGAAGCATCCAATAACATGGATGCTTCTTTTATGTTTTTTGAAGTTGTTTAAAAGCAATAATTGGAAGTAAAATGATGCTGACCCACCCGATTATAGGATATAGAATGTGGAGTAATTCACTGTAACCAACGTAACTAAAGCAATAACTTATTAGTAAAATGAAGAAAATAATATTGTTATTTTTCCAGCCAGTGATGGATTGCATTTGTTTTGTCATTCCGAACACATTGCCAACTAAAGTTGTGAATACTTCACCGAAAATGATAAGAACAAAGAAAAAGTGAAAAGTGGCATTGAATTTTCTTATGACTTCAGCCATTGGAATGTTATATTGATAAAATTGGTCGACTGATAAGATAGCTAAATGGCTACATAATAATATTAAAGAAAGTCCTGCCCCACCTAAAATACCGCCCCATAAAATGGCCTTTCGATCTTTTACTTCACTGGCTAACGGGACGAGGACGCTTTGGGCGAGAGAAAGATTTAAGGCGACATATGTAATAGGACTAGTTATCCACTTCATATTCCAGCTTTCTGCAGGAATAGTATTGCTAATAGGAGTTGTACCGTGAAAAAACGTTGTAATAGCAAGTCCGATAATGAAAATCATCATAATAGGTACGACAAGTGTATTAACTTCAAAAACCCCTTGTAACCCGCGACTACCTATAATGAGACAGGCGATTACTGTAATGAAAATACCGAGTTGTCTTGGTAAACGAAGTTGCTCTTCAAATACCGCTCCAGCGCCTGATAACATAACGCTCGTTACACCAAATAATACGAGTAATAATAGTGTATTTACAACATTTCCAAATACATCCCCAAATAAGTATTTGTTAAATTCTTGCGCTGAAAATGCACCGATTTGTGAGGAGAGTAACATCATCTTTGTGCCAAGCCAAATAAAAAAAAATCCACTTACACATATACCAATAGTTCCATAAAATCCGTTCACTGTAAAAAATTCAACAATTTCTCGTCCAGTAGCAAATCCAGCTCCAACGACTGTTCCAATATAAGTAGCAGCCACTTTCTTTGCTACTTGCCATTGTTGATTGTCCATGTTATCCCTCTTTCTACTACGATGAGCTTGATTTACTATTATGCATATGTATGAGCTTGGACAATTAGACGTATGAACTGTTAGAAAACATACATGAATGAAAAGATATTAGGGAAGTATTAAAGGTGTTAAAACTTTGTTACATATGAGCCAATCGTTCGAAAGGATAGGAAAAGTATGGTAATATGTAACTAGGTTCTTAAAAGACAAACATTATGAAATGATAAGAGGAGTGGATTGTATGAGTACGAAAACAAATGTTGTTGAAGTATTAAACAAGCAGGTAGCAAACTGGAATGTGTTATATGTGAAACTACATAATTATCATTGGTATGTGACAGGACCACACTTCTTTACATTACATGAGAAATTTGAAGAGTTTTACAATGAAGCTGGAACGTATATTGATGAATTAGCAGAACGTATTTTAGCATTGGAAGGTAAGCCGTTAGCGACAATGAAAGAATATTTGGCAACATCTAGTGTGAATGAAGGGACAAGCAAGGAATCTGCAGAAGAAATGGTGCAAACATTAGTGAATGATTACTCTGCATTGATTCAAGAATTAAAAGAAGGCATGGAAGTTGCTGGTGAAGCTGGCGATGAAACATCAGCGGACATGTTGTTAGCAATTCATACAACATTAGAACAACATGTATGGATGCTAAGTGCGTTCTTAAAATAAAGTGAAACTTTAATCAGTGGGGGGCTTACTGCCCATTAAAGTGGGATAAATATAAGAATATAAAGAAAAAAGTCATTGAAAAATTCTTTCAATGACTTTTTTGTGATTTTTCAGTTTTCTTTTATGCTATAATATAGTACAAAGGAGGCGATGCGATGTTTCGCTTTTTCAAAACTGGAAAAGAAGAGCGTGAAATTACGAAAGATGAATTGGAACAAGCGATGGCCAAGTTTTTAGAAAAGAATGCTAATATCGTTTATACAGTATTAGTAAATGATGATTATACAGTGAATTATGATTTGTTAAAGCCGTATTTACCTGCATTTCCAACAAACCATTTTCTTATTACGAAGGAAACGCTTGAGGTATTTGAACATACAGAAGAAAACTTAAACTTAGTGAAAGAAATTGATATCGTACAAAAGGCAGTAGATCAGTATGTAACAGAAAAAGAAATGTTTCCAATTGTAGAAGGTAGTGAAGATCGCCTCATATGCGGAATGAAACTAGGACCTTACTTAGATCGTATATTAAAAAGAGACTTATATATTTCAGAAAAACATTATTTAGTTTCAAGTAAACCAGATAGAAAAAAACAAAAGAGTGGGTAGATGTATTGAGAACAACAATAAATATATTGTTGTCTTTTTTTGTTTATAAAAATATTGATTTTTCAGTTTATTCAACTTTATACTAAACTTATTGGACGAAGAGGAGTAATGATTAAGTACCATTAGCGTGAGTTATATATAGTGATTACAAAATAGTAAAAAGGTTTGAGAAATACATATTATAAAAGAATATGGGGGAATGGGTGTATGAAAAATAGCATGACTTACATTCAATTATTAAATGAAACGTTACATTGCTATGCAAGTAAAGGAAGTTTGGAAGCATACACTTATATAATGGAGCATGCGAAAGGTATAGTAGGGAATGAGGCTCAAATATATAATTTTAAATATGCATTAGCGAGTGCAGCAGGACTTGAAGAAGAAGCGATGCATGTAATGAAGGAAGCTATTATAGAAAAGGGTTTTTGGTATGGAAATGAGTATTTAATTTCGGACGACGATTTAAAACCACTACATAAATTTGAAGAGTTTCATCAAATGGTTCAATTATGTAAAGAAAGAGAAGAGTTAGCAAAGAAAACAGAACGAGCAGATGTGAAATATATAGACAGTAAGAAAAAAGAAAAACTATTTATTGCAATGCATGGTGATCAAGAAAATATAGCAATAGTAGAACCATATTGGAAATCTGTTTTGGATCAAGATTATACGTTAGCTTTACCACAGTCTTCGCAAATTCAGTTTTCAGATGGGTTTGTTTGGGATGATATACAGAGAGGGAAAGAAGAATTAAAAGAGCATTACGTTAAGTTTATAGAAAATCATAGGGGAGAAAGTGTAATAATTGGTGGTTTTTCTGCTGGTGCCAGAGTAGCTTTGTATACAATTTTACATAAAGATATAGATGTAGATGGTTTTATTTTTATGGCGCCGTGGCTTCCAGAGATTGATGAATGGAATGAGTTGTTGGAAGTGCTACAAGATAAAAATATAAAGGGATATGTAGTGTGCGGGGATCAAGATGAAGATTGTTTCGAATGTACGCAGCAATTTGTACAAGTATTAAAAGATAAGAATATAGAACATGAGTTTAAAGTTGTACCTAATTTAAAACATGATTATCCTGAGGATTTTGATGAACTATTAAAAGAAGCTATTAAATATATAGAAGACAAAAGTAATAAGTAGTAAGAAAGGGAGATGCATCATAATGGATGTATCTCCCTTTTATCCTTATAAATGAAAAGCATTCGCTAGTAAGCGATAAGAATTTAATTTATCTTCAAATCGATGAGTAATTGTGACAATCATAAATTCATCAGTATTGTACGCTTTGCTTAAGTTTACGATTTGTTCTTTCACAGAAGAGGGATCACCGACGATCATACGTTGACGATTTTCTTTTATACGGAATAAATCATAGGCGCTGTATGAATAATTTTGTGCAGTTTCAATAGAAGGTGTACCAGTTGTACGCTTTCCTTGTTCTAGTAATAAGATTGATAAATCTAAACTAGAAGCAATTTTTTCCGCCTCTTCAGTTGTTTCACCGCAAATAACAAAAATAGCGACGATTGATTTTGGTTTATCTCCTAAATAGGAAGGTTGGAATTGTTTTTGATAGGCCTCCATTACCTCGGGTCCACCGTATCCGTTTATGAACTGTGCGAATGCAAAAGAAGCACCTTGTTGTGCGGCAATCTTTGCACTCTCTCCGCTAGAGCCAAGCAACCACATGTCAGGAGATGTGGGAATTACAGGAGTAGCCTTTAAATTTGCATAATGATGGTTTTCTGGTACTTGATCATGTAAGTACATTGCAACATCTGCAATTTGCTCTGGATATTGATCAAGTGAGACCATTTTTCCTTCTTGAAGCGCGCGAGTTGCAATTGGCATACCGCCAGGTGCTCTGCCGACACCAAGGTCAATACGATTTGGATAAAGCGCTTCTAAAACACGGAAATTCTCAGCAACTTTATACGGACTATAGTGTGGCAACATGACACCACCCGAACCGACTCTCATCCGCTCCGTTTTCGCTGCAATATGAGAAATAAGTATTTCTGGACTTGAGCCAGCAAGGCTTACAGAATTGTGATGTTCTGATACCCAAAAGCGTGTATATCCGAGTTTTTCAACTTCTTGCGCAAGCGTAACTGTATGTGAAAAAGCTTGGGCTGCCGTATTACCATCTGAAATAGGGGATTGGTCTAATACACTTAATTTGATCATAGAATATACCTCTCAATCTTAATGTACATCCTATTATATATTTACTTACGAAAAATGCGTAATGAAATGCTCAAAATAAAAAGTGGATAAATTACATATCCACTTTTAACGTGAAAATCCTCGTTCATAATGATTCATTTCGACTACATTTAGAATATATTCGTAGTTATCAATCTCAAGTTTTAGTTGTTCACGTTCTTTTTTAGATAGATGCATATTACTAAGTTTGTTGCATAGCTGTTGTTTCTTTTCTTCTAAATACTTCTTTGTAGCATTGTAGTCGTAAGTTGGTTTCATATTCAACCACTCCTTATTTGCTGTTGCTATATTATACGAAGCGTAAAGAGATGTGAGAGCTATCTCTTATGTATTTTTAGTGAATATTTAACTTGCTCTGTTGTTATGTTTATAGAAATTTATGAATAAAATGCACTAAACGACTAATGCCCATTTGATGAAGTAAGGGGTGGAATTGTGCAGAAAGATATAATGTATAACACGGAGATGGATGAAACGTTAAAAATTATAGATAAAGGATTAAAGGAGACGACGAGCCCGAAACAAATTATTGTAGTAGGGGCTGGCATGGCTGGATTAGTTTCGGCATCTTTATTAAAAGCTGCGGGACATGAAGTGAAGATTTTTGAGGCAAACAACCGGGTAGGTGGCCGCATAGAGACAGTTAGAATGGAAGATACCGGTTTATATTTGGATGTAGGGGCAATGAGAATTCCGTATTCTCATACATTAACGATGGCATATATAAGAAAATTTGGGCTACAGGTAAGCCCTTTTATTAATAGGAATGAGACTGATATTATTTACGTAAATGGCCGGAAAACGACATTAAAACAATATGAAAAAGATCCAAGTATATTAAAGTATCCTGTAGAAATGAATGAAGTGGGGAAAACGTCTGAGGAGCTATTATTGTTAGCGGTACAGCCTATTATAAATTTTATTAAAAAGAACCCAGAGAAAAATTGGGATGTTGTAGTAAAGGATTTTGGGAGATACTCTACAGGACAATTTTTAAAATATCACCCTTATCAATATAATACTTACTTTTCACCAGTAACAATTGAGATGATTGGCGTTTTGTTGGATTTAGAAGGGTTTTTAGAAAGGTCATTCGTTGAGACATTACGTTTTTTATACATTATGCAAGAGGAGAGCGGATTTTGTGAAATAATAGGCGGGAATGATAGATTGCCAAAATCTTTTTTACCACAATTAGAGGAAGATATTATATATAATCAAAAATTAATGAAGCTACATCAGCATGATAATGGTGTGACAGCTTTCTATCGAAACGAAGAAACGTTTGAATATAGTAGTATTACAGGGGACTTAGTTATTGTGACCATTCCATTTTCAACAATGCGGTTTGTAGAAGTAGATCCATTTGATTCTATATCGCATGAGAAATGGAAAGCAATTCGTGAATTGCATTATATGCCTGCGACAAAAATAGGAATTCAATTTAAAAGTCGATTTTGGGAAGAACAAGGACAATTAGGTGGCAGAATTATAACGGATTTGCCAATTCGTTACGCCTATTATCCAAGCTATGGAATTGGAGGAAAGGGACCAGCAATGATGCTAGGAAGCTATACGTGGTCATATGATGCGTTGTTATGGGATGGATTATCAAAGGGAGATCGTATTTATTACACATTACAAAACTTAGCAACGATATTAGGTGGTCAAGTATATGATGAATTCTTATCTGGTATATCAAAAAGTTGGACGTTGGATCCATATGCACTTGGAGGGTTTGCTCTATTTCAGGCAGGTCAAGAATCAGAGTTGCAACCAGCGATTGTCAAACCAGAGGGAAGAATATTCTTTGCTGGAGACCATACAACGTTATATCACGGATGGATACAAGGGGCAATTGAATCTGGCGTTCGTGTTGCGGTAGATGTAAATGAATTAAATGTATAAAATTCAGAAATTTCTTTACTGTATAGTTTGAGATGGATATTATTATATATAAAAGAATTATAGGGAGTGTTGAAAGTGAATCCGTTATTATTCGATTTTCCTTCTGAATTTTATACTGAAAGGCTATTGATTCGAATGCCGAAACCGGGTGATGGTAAAGCTGTATACGATGCCATTCAAGCTTCTATGAAAGAATTAAAACCATGGATGGTTTTTGCACAAAAAGAGCAAACAGAGGAAGAAGTAGAAGTGAGCATTAGAAAGTCACATATTCAATTTTTACAGCGTAAGGATTTAAGGTTACTAGTATTTTCGAAAGAAACAGGCGAGTTTATCGCATCTAGCGGATTGCATCGCATTAATTGGGATATACCACAATTTGAAATCGGGTATTGGATTGATTCGAGGTTTAGTGGAAAGGGTTATATGGTCGAGGCTGCAAAGGGGATAAAAGATTATGCTTTTTCTGAACTGAAAGCAAACCGCGTAGAAATTCGTTGTGATGCTTTAAATAAGAAGAGTAGAGCGATCCCTGAAAAATTGGGCTTTAAATTAGAAGGTACGTTAGAAAGTGCGAGTGTTGCAGTAGATGGAAATGGATTAAGGGATATGTGTGTATTTGCGATGACTAGAAATACATATGAAAAAGAAGAGCTGTAGAGAAACGGCTCTTCTTTTTGTGCATTATGGTACAGGATGTCCGTTAGAGCTTTCGAAAATTGTAAACCATTGTTGACGGTCTAAGTTAACTTTTGTAGCAAGAGCGGCTGTTTTAACACGATCTAATTTACCTGAGCCGATGATTGGCAACATTTTAGCTGGATGTGCAAGTAACCAAGCATACATAACCGTATCGATACTAGAAACACCTAGCTCAGTAGCGACTTTTTGCACAGTTTCACGTACACGTACAGCACGTTCTGATTGACCAGTAAAGATTTCTCCGCCAGCAAGAGGTGACCAAATCATTGGATTGATTCGTTTTTCCTGACATAAATCAATTGTTCCTTTTTCAAAATGCTCAAGTTGCAGAGCTGATACTTCAATTTGGTTCGTAATAAGCGGGAAATCTAAGTATGAACTTAACATATTGAATTGGGAAGGTAAAAAGTTAGATACACCAAAATGACGAACTTTTCCTTCTTGTCTTAAGCGAGAGAACGCTTCTGCCACCTCATTTGGATCCATGAAAGGATCAGGACGATGGATAAGTAATACGTCAATATAATCTGTATGTAAATTTTTAAGTGAAGCTTCTGCGCTTTGAATAATATGTTCTGCACTAGTGTTGTAGTGAGCAACATAACGCTCTGGAAATTTCGGTGATGGGGGAGCGATTCCAGATTTTGTGATGATTTGCATGTTTTCGCGTAAGGAAGGCTTTAGTTGTAATGCCTCTCCGAACAGTCCTTCACACGTATAACCGCCATAAATATCAGCGTGATCAAAAGTAGTAATTCCCATATCCATACAATCTTCAATGAAAGAAAGTAACTCTTGTTTCGTCATATTCCATTCTGCTAAACGCCAAAACCCTTGAATAATACGAGAAAATTCTAGCGTTTCGGCCATTTGAACTCGTTCCATTATAAGTACCCCCTTGATGAATGATTATTATTTTGAAAAGGCTTTCTTACTACATATTATTATATAGTTTGAGGGGCGTACAAACAATAAATATGTTTTGCTATAAAAACGATTTTTTCTATGTGCTATAATATAGAAACATATAGCTATAAGGAGATGTAAGGCATGATTCCAGTAACAATATTAACTGGTTTTCTTGGATCAGGGAAAACGACATTATTAAATCGTATTTTATCAGAGAATCACGGTCAGAAATTAGCGGTGATCGTAAATGAAATCGGGCAAATTGGTATTGATAATCAGTTGATTATGAATGTTGAAGAAGAAATTATGGAAATGACAAACGGCTGTTTGTGCTGTACTGTACGTGAGGATTTACTCGTTGCGTTAAAACAATTACTGGACGTAAAAGCAGAAGGGAAAATGGACTTTGATGGATTAGTAATTGAAACGACTGGTCTTGCAAATCCAGGTCCTATTATTCAAACATTCTTTTTAGATCCTGTTATTCAATCTGCATACCAAATTAACGGTGTTGTAACAGTAGTAGACAGTTATCATATACATAAACATTTTGAAAAAGGGCTAGAAGCAAAAGAACAAATTGCATTTGCTGATGTTGTATTAGTGAATAAGTTAGATTTAATTGAAGAGAGTGAAAAAGAAAATCTCTTACATGAACTTCAAGGAATAAACCCGACTGCAAAGTTAATTCAGTCGACTAATTGTGATGTGGATATTCCATCGTTACTACAAATTCAAACGTTTAAAACGAAAGATACGTTACAAATTTATCCTCATACAGAGCATAATCATTTAGAAGGTGTAAAATCGTTTGTACTACGCGAAGAGCGTCCGTTAGATTTACAAAAACTAAATGAGTGGATGTCAGCTGTCGTTCAAGAACTAGGAGAATATTTATATCGCTACAAAGGAATTTTATCGATTGATGGAGTGGATAAACGTATCGTTTTCCAAGGCGTACATACGTTATTTGCTGCTTCGTATGATAGAGAGTGGCAAGAGGGCGAAGATCGAGTAAGTGAAGTTGTTTTCATCGGAAAAGATATTAATAAAGAATGGTTCCAAGCACATTTTGAGGAGTGTGTGAAATAAGTCTGCGCATATTGCAGGCTTATTTTTGGATTAACTAAGCACTTTGTAGAAAAATGCTAGATTGCAAAAAATGAAGGATAATAAAAAAGCCTGTTTTCACAGGCTTGTATGTTCATCTAAAAGTAACTCCATTACAACACCTACAACAGGGCCTTCATCATCAATATCGCCATTTAAACGGAATCCAAATGATTCATATAATCCCATTGCAAGTTTGTTATCTGGATGTAAACTTAAATAAATTGTTTTACATTCAAATTTATTTTGTAAGAATTGAATGAGCAAGCGAAGGAAACGTTTTGCGTATCCTTTTCCTTGATATTGTTGGTCAATCATAAAGCGATCTAACCATACGCTTTTACGTTTTTCACAATACCATCCATACATTGCATATCCTACAAGTGTTTCTCCATCATATAAACCTACTGACGTTCCGTTTCCCTCATATAATGATTCTGCTAAAGAAAACGCATTGCTTTCAATAAATTGCTGCTGGTCTTTTGCGACGTTTAAAGCAGCTACCGAACGCCAATTTTTTTCTGTTACTTCACAAATGTGAAGAGTCATAATTCCAACTCACCTTCTAAATTGATATAGCTTGAAAGCTAATATGGATAATTTTACTTGTTATTTTGGTCAAGTCAAGCAGAAACACATAAAAAAGAAGCTGAATGTCGTATTCAGCTTCTTATCAAAAGTTGGTTAGTTAGTAGCTTCTTTCAATGTGTTTACGTTTTCTTCCATTAAAGTGAAGTAATCTTTATTATTTTTCGCATCGTCTTCAGAAATAGTAGCTAAGTGATTTAAGCGTAAAATCTTTGTACCTGTTTCTTTTTGAATAACGGATGCTACTTTTGGAGTAGAAAATGTTTCAAATAAAATATATTTTAGATTATGTTCTTTTACTGTTTTTGTAATGTCAGCAAGTTGTTTTTGAGATGGTTCATCAGAAGCTGAAATACCGGCGATAGCAATTTGTTTCAGGCCATAGCGTTGTTCCCAGTATCCATAAGCCGCATGAGAAACTAAAATATCTTTCGTTTTTGCATTCGCAACTGCTGATTTAAATTGATCATCTAAATCAGTAAATTTTGTTTGAAGTGCTGCAAAGTTTTTTTCGAACTCTTGTTTATGGTCAGGTTGTAATGCTACAAGTGCATTTTTAATTTTTTCTGCTTGTTTCATTGCTAGAGTAGGGTCTAACCAAATGTGTGGGTCTTTATCGTGATGATGTTCATCCTCTTTATGGCCGTCTCCGTGATCATGATGCTCTTCTTCAGTAGAAGTACGCAGTTCAATACCTTTTGATGCATTTACAATTTTAACGTTTTCTTTTTGTAATGTTTTTTCCATTTTTTCAGCAAATGGTTCTAATTCAGCGCCGTTATAAACGAATAAATCGGCTTTTGCAACTTGTACTGTTTGTTTCTGACTTGGTTCAAATGTATGAGAATCTGCACCAGGTGGGTAAATTGCTTCAACAGTTACATAGTCACCACCAATTTTTTTTGCAAAATCTGCAAGAGGAAAAATAGTTGTATAAACAGTTAGCTTTCCGTCTTTCTTGGCATTACCTTCTTTTGTATTTGAGCAGCCAGTAAAAATTAAAGTGAAAATAAGTAAGAATGAAAGTATAGTCAATCTTTTAGGCATGAAGTTCTCCTCTTTTCTTTTTTTACGGATATATTTTCCCCAATTATAGAAGAAAAATATCATTTTAATACAAAACGGAATAATTACGTTTTAGTTTGCGAACTTAGTATAATACATCTTTTATAAAGTTGCAATAAATAATAATCATTCCGATTTGATTTTGTTATAAAGTTGTCAAATATAGATGTGTTATTTTTGCGAATACATGCATATGTGACAACGTAGTGTTCATATATATGAAAGGAGGGTGTAGAGGGGGATGAGTATTTGGGTTACTTAATGGAAGCTATTTTATTGATATTAGCGGTAGTACTACCATTAGCCGTAGTCTTGATTTTTTTAAGAAGATTAATAAGTAATTTAGGAGATGCATCAACCGTAACAAAATTACGAGAGAAAGATGAGAAAAAAGAGTGAGTAAAGCACTATGCGTACGCATAGTGCTTTACTTGTGGTAAAATGAGAGAAGGAAACTCCTAAAAGTTGTATGTTACTAAAGGAGAGAAAAGTAAAATAAGAGGTATATGCATATATGAATAAACGAACAGCGTTAGTACTTGGTGCAAGTGGTTTAGTTGGGCAAGAGATAACGCGTCTATTACTTGAATCAGATTACTACGATTCGGTTACTATTTTTGTAAGAGAACCAATGCAATGGCAACATGAAAAGTTACAGCAAAAGCAAGTAGATTATTTGGCATTAGAGGAATATAAAGAGTTCTTTGCTGTAGATGACGTATTTAGTTGTCTAGGAACAACAATCAAAAAAGCAAAAACGAAAGCTAATTTCAAAAAGGTAGATTATGAATATACGTTACGAGCGGCTTGTTTAGCTGAAAAACAAGGGGTGCAAAATTTCCTTGTTGTGTCCTCAATGGGAGCGAATCCTAAATCGTTTTTCTTTTATTCACAAGTGAAAGGAAGAATGGAAGAGGAATTGCAAAAGTTAGTAATCGGTGGTATTCACATTTTTAGGCCATCTTTATTAGTAGGAAATCGACAAGAATTTCGCTTTGGTGAACGAATGGCGGAAAAATTATCTCGTATGATTCCTTTTATATTTAAAGGAGCCTTCAAAAAGTATAAACCAATTTCAGCTAAAGATGTGGCAAAAGGGATGTATATAACTGCATTGCGAGAAGAATCAGGTATCCACATTTATAATTCGAATGAAATTACAACGATAGAATAAATAAAACCGAGAAGAAAAGCTTCTCGGTTTTATTTATTTGTACTGATTTTCCCAGGCGCTCGCTCGTATTGATAGGGTTCTTCTAACTCAAAGCCAAGTTCATTGGCGGCTATTCGTGGGAAGTAAGGATTGCGAAGTAACTCACGTCCGATAAAAATTAAATCTGCTTCGTTATTATTTAAAATTTGCTCTGCTTGTGCCCCAGTCGTAATCAATCCCACTGCACCAGTTGCAATGTTAGCATGTTCTTTAATATGTTTAGCATATTGTACTTGATACCCAGGATAAACATCGATGCGTGCAGGTACAACAGCCCCAGAGCTACAATCGATTAAATCTACTCCTTGTTCTTTCATCCATTTCGTATACTGAACATAATCTTGAACTGTTAACCCGTCAGGATGATAATCATTTGCTGAAATACGGACAAATAACGGTCCGTTCCAAACTTCATTTATGGAGTCAATGATTTCGCGTAAGAAACGATAGCGGTTTTCAGGTGAACCACCATATTCATCAGTCCGCTTATTGGTAAGTGGAGAAAGAAATTCATTAATAAGATAACCGTGAGCACCGTGTATTTCAATAACGTCAAATCCAGCTTGTTTGGATCGTACTGCAGCTTGCTGAAAAGCTAATACAGTATCTTTAATTTGGTGTTTGCTCATCTCTATTGGCATTTTCATTGTTTCATTAAATGGAATGGCTGAAGGAGCTAACGCATCTGTTTCTAATTCTGCTTTTCTTCCAGCGTGAGCGAGTTGGATGGCAGCTTTTGCACCATTATCGTGTATAAAAGTTGTCGTTTTATGTAAGCCTTCAATTAAACTGTCATCCCAAATGCCTAAGTCTTTATTTGAAATTCGACCTTCAGGTAACACGGCTGTTGCTTCAATCATAACTAAACCAACTTGACCGGCAGCTCTTGTTCCATAATGAATGAGATGGAAATTCGTTACTTGGCCATCCCCGTTTTCCGATGAATACATGCACATAGGTGACATAACAATCCGGTTTTTTAATGTAACATCCTTAATTGTATAAGGTGAAAAAAGTTTGTAATTCATCCAATAGCCTCCTAGATTGAATTTTCTTACATTGTATCATTCTCATTTTTGTTTCTCGAATAAAACGCTTATACGAAAAATTTTGTCTATTCGTGTTACAATAATGAATATGAATTGAATTGGAGGATGACATATGTACCAAGCTTATTATGAAAGTGAATTAGGCTTGCTAGAAATTACAGCGAATGATAAAGGAATTACGTCTGTTATATTTGTTGATGAGAGACAAGAAGAACATATAAATGAAATGATAGATCAATGTATAAATGAGCTAGATGAATATTTTAAGGGGAATAGAAAAGAGTTCACAGTCCCGTTGTCTGCTGAGGGAACAGCATTTCAAAAAAAAGTATGGGATGCGCTCTATACGATTCCTTATGGCGTAAGTGCTTCATATTTAGATATTGCAGAGAAAGTCGGAAATACGAAAGCTGTACGAGCCATAGGAGGAGCAAATAGTCGCAATCCGATTTCAATAATCGTTCCGTGTCATCGTGTAATAGGAAAGAGCGGGAAACTTGTTGGGTATGCGGGCGGTTTATGGAGGAAAGAGTGGTTATTAAAACACGAAGGTATTTTGAAATGACGTATGGATGGGAAGAGGGATTGTTTTGAAATGTATAAATTGTGGGCAACTTTGCGAGGGAAATCAGTTAAATTGTGAAAGTTGCCAGCGGACTTTGCATACTGAACAGAGTGAAGGAAGTTCGCTAATAGACAAGGAATTAGAAGTATATGTAGGGAGACAATATCCGTATTACAAAAGGAAATGGGAGCTTGAGGAAAAGCGGATTGCTAGGTGGAGCTGGAATGGTTGGGCAGCTATTTTCAATGTAGGTTGGCTCGGATATCGTAAGTATTATTTACCTGCAGCTTTATTTGTATTGTTATTATTAGCGTGTGATGCGTTTTCTTATTATATGGGCTTCAACGTAGCATTGCCGATCATTAATATGGTGCCTCTTACGTTTCTATTACTCGTTTTTATTTTATTTGGAATGGCGATTTTTGCGAATGGATTATATTATCAATTTGCAGAAAGGCGTATATATCGAATAAAAGCACGAGAAATTCAAGATGAATCGGTTGAAAAGTACCTCATTCGTGATAGTGGTGGAACGAGTAAAATGGGAGCAACAATTGTTACGATTTTAGCGGTTGCTAGTATTTTTATCAGCCATTTCTTTTTCCCGACTGATCGAGATATTATTCAAAAAGTTCGTACAAGCTCGCTATATGAATATCCATTCTTTTCAATTGGTGAATCGTTTGAAAATTATTTTAGAAATCCGGGTTGGGCATATTATCGTGGCACTGAAGGATTAGAATTGGTAGAGTTCCAAGGGGATAGTCCGGATATGTCGAAGAAAAAGGTTACGATCCAATTTGTTGTTGATTATAAATTGGGTGAGATCGAACCATACTCACTTATGATTAATGGCGAATCTAAAAATGAGGAAGAATTTTTAAAGATAATGGACGAAATATTTAAAGTTCAAAATCCATTTGACATAGAGGATGGATTACAAGTAAAAGAAATAGAAAAAGAAGTGGATAGTAGAGCTCTCTATCCGCTTCTTTTTTTGTATATACGAAAATAATATTTGAAATAATCTGAATCTTTTGTATAATAATATGTATTATACTGGCTTTCATTTATCCCGCTTTAATGGGCAGTAAGACCCCCACCTCAAAATTCAGTGAAAGCAAAGAAGTTAGGTGGGGGGGCAACTGCCCATAAAAGCCCGATTGGTTCAACTAATAATCAGTGGGGGATGAAGAACCCCCCACTGATTAAAGTTTCACTTTATACATATAGATTGGGGGAAGGAACAATGAAGAGAAAGGCAACAACGATTGCTGCAGTTGCATTATCGACTAGCGTATTAGTTGCAGGTTGCGGAAATGGGGAGAAGGCATCTACAACGAAGAAAGAAGCAGGTAAGGGGGTAGCAGATAAGCAAGTATTAAACTTACTAGAAACAGCAGAAATTCCTTCAATGGATACGTCAAAATCAACAGACTCTGTATCATTCCGTGCCTTTGTAAATGCAATGGAAGGATTATATCGCTTGGATAAGGATAATAAACCAACTCCAGGTATGGCAAAAGACGTGAAAATTAGTGAAGATAAAAAGACATATACATTTGAATTACGTGATGCGAAATGGTCAAATGGTGATCCAGTTCGAGCACAAGATTTTGTATATGCATGGCAACGTACATTAGATAAAGCAACGGCAGCTGAGTATGCATTTATTTTATTTGATGTGAAAAATGCACAGAAAGTAAATAAAGGAGAGTTACCGTTAGATCAATTAGGAGTGAAAGCGAAGGATGATAAAACGTTAGTAGTAGAATTAGAACAACCAGCACCATATTTCCTTGAGCTTACTTCATTCCCAACATTCTTCCCTTTAAATGAAAAATATGTGAAAGAACAAGGAGATAAATACGGATTAGAAGCAGATAAATTATTATATAATGGACCGTTTACGATGAGTGAATGGAAACATGAACGAAGTTATCAGTTAAAGAAAAACCCTAATTATTGGGATAAAGATACTGTGAAGTTAGAAGAAATTAATGTGAATATTGTGAAGGAAACGAGCACAGGAGTAAATTTATATGATAGTGATCAAGCGGACCGTGTTATTTTAACTTCTGAATTTGTTGATAAATATAAAAAGAATAAGCCAGATGAATTTAAAACGAAGTTAGATCCACGTATGTATTTCTTACGATTTAACCAAAAAAATGCAACGTTTAAAAATCAAAAAGTTCGTGAAGCAATTGACCTAGCATATGATAAAAAAGGAATTGCAAATGTTATTTTAAATGACGGATCATTGCCAGCATATTTCTTAGTACCTGAAAAATTTACGACAGGACCAGATGGGAAAGATTTCCGTACTGTAAATAAAAATTTCCGTGACAGTAAAGATAATGCAGCAAAAGCGAAAAAGTTATGGGAAGAAGCAAAGAAAGAACTTGGCCAAGATACAATTACAGTCGAATTACTAAATGATGATAACGGTAGTCGTAAAAAAGTAGGAGACTTTATTAAAGAAGAGTTAGAGAAAAATTTACCTGGTATTAAAGTGAATTTAAAACAACAGCCATATAAACAGAAGTTAGATTTAGAAAAGAAATTTGAATATGAATTCTCTTTATCTGCATGGAGTCCAGACTATCCAGATCCAATGACTTATATTGATATGTTTGTTACTGGAAGCTCATTTAATGAAATGGATTATTCTAATCCGAAGTATGATGAGTTAGTAGCGAAGTCAAAAGGAGAACTATTAAAAGATGATAAAGCACGCTGGAATGCACTTGCAGAAGCGGAAAAAATCTTAATTGGTCAAGATGCTGCCATTTCTCCTACGTATCAACAAAGTACAGCATATTTAGAGAAACCGTACGTAAAAGGTATTGCGAATCATACGTTTGGTGGGGACTTCAGTTATAAGTGGGCATATATTACAAAAAAATAGTATAATAAAAGATGAGTGAATTTTCGCTCATCTTTTATTTGTATAGGAGGAATTATAGTTGTTAAACGGAATCAATCATCTTTGTTTTTCAGTATCTAATCTAGAAGATTCTATTGAATTTTACGAAAAAGTATTGGAAGGAGAATTATTAGTTAGAGGAAGAAAACTTGCATATTTTAATATATGTGGAGTATGGGTAGCACTTAATGAAGAAATACATATTCCGAGAAATGAGATTTATCAATCTTATACACATATTGCGTTTTCTGTTGAACAGAAAGACTTTGAAAGTCTACTGCAGCGATTAGAAGAAAATGATGTTCATATTTTAAAAGGAAGAGAACGTGATGTAAGGGATTGTGAATCTATCTATTTTGTTGACCCAGACGGACATAAGTTTGAATTTCATTCAGGGACATTGCAAGACAGACTTAATTATTATAGGGAAGATAAACCTCATATGACATTTTACTAAGGAGGAAAAGAAGTTGCATGCGCTAGTAATTGGTGGAACAGGAATGCTAAAGAGGGTGTCTATGTGGCTTTGTGAGCAAGAGTTTCATGTTTCTATTATTGGAAGAGATGAAGTGAAATTAGAAAATGTTAAACGAGAGAGTGCTATACCAGAAAATATCACATGCCTTCCGTTAGATTATCATAATGATGACGATGTAAAGGTAGCTATTAAAAGCACAATTGAGCGGAATGGCCCAATAACATTAGTTGTCGCATGGATACACTCAAGTGCAAAAGATGCGTTATCACTTATTTGTAGAGAATTAGACTTGTCGTCTGAAACATACGAAGTTTTTCATATTTTAGGCAATAAAGCGTCGAGAATAGCCTCACAAAAAATAGGCGGTACGCGATGTAGCTATCATAGAATAATTTTAGGTTTTATATTAGAAGATACATACGCAAGATGGCTTACTCATGAAGAAATATCGGATGGGGTAATAAAAGGAATTGAAAGTAAATGTAATGAATGGATTGTAGGACGAGTAGAACCGTGGGAATTGCGGCCAACATGGTAAGGGGGAATTGAAGTGAAGACAACGGTATATGTAACAAGGCATGGTGAAACGGAATGGAATGTAGCGAAGCGAATGCAAGGACGGAAAAATTCTGCTTTAACTGAAAATGGTATACTGCAAGCTAAGCAATTAGGAGAGCGAATGAAAGATTTATCTATTCATGCGATCTATAGTAGTCCGAGTGAAAGAACCCTTCATACTGCAGAGTTAATAAAGGGAGAACGTGATATACCAATAATCGCGGATGAGCATTTCTATGAAATTAGCATGGGTATATGGGAAGGACAGACCATTGATGATATAGAAAGGCAATACCCAGACGACATACAGTTATTTTGGTATGAACCACATCTTTTTCAGTCAACATCAGGAGAAAATTTTGAGGCTGTTCATAAAAGGGTAATTGAGGGGATGCAGATTCTTTTAGAAAAGCATAAAGGAGAAAGTATATTAATTGTTTCTCATGCGGCAGCGGCAAAGCTACTTGTAGGACATTTTGCAGGTATTGAAATAGAAAATGTGTGGGATGATCCATTTATGCATAGTGCTAGTTTGAGTATTATAGAATTTGAAGAAGATAAAGGTGAAGTGAAGCAATTTGCAGATATAAGTCATTTTCAGTAAGCATACAAAAAAGGCCGTGAAAACGGCCTTTTTTGTATGAAAAACTAGCAATTGCGTTTTTTATACCAGAAGTGATCGAATTTCTTGTTTTTGCAAGATGGGAATTTATGTCCGCCACCTTTGCAATCGTTCCATTTCTTTCCATCATCACACGAATCGTCGCAAGAGCCACCGTGTCCATTCGGGAAGAATTCGCATTTTTTACAGTAACATCGTTTCGTCCAGTAAAATTTCTTTTCAAAGCGTACACATTTTGTAACGAAAGTACAATGTTTTCTACGAGTACGTTTTGTAACTAAAACGCATTCTTTTCTACGTGTTACTTTCGTAACGAACGTCCATTTTTGAACGCGTACACGCGTACATTTCGTAACAAATGTCCATTTTTTAACATGCGTACATTTTGTAACGAAAGTACAATGTTTCACGCGAGTACATCTTGTTCTTGGACATTTACAATCGTCGCTACATTCTATTTTTGTAGTACAATCATCATCGCATTCAAAAGTACTTGGATCTTGGTGTAAGAAATCCTCCATCCCAGCACTTTTGATTTCTTCAACCGCTTTTCTAATATCACGTTTCATAGAAATCCTCCTTATCATGTATTCAGGTGAAAAGGTATTCTTTTTCCTTAACATGATATGAGATATGACGTCTTTCTGAACAGGACAAGAGTGTAATTTTATATAAATAGATGATAGCGGATGTATGGACAAGGCGAGTTGCATACATTGAATGAAGAGAACTGAGAAGGGATGAGAAAACATGTTACCTTCATATGATTTTTTTATTCATCCAATGTACTTAGTGGAATTGAAAAAAGACATTTGGTCAGACAGTCCAGTGCCAGCAAAATTAACTTATGGAAAAAAGAAGTATGATATTGATATCGTATACCGTGGTGCTCATATTCGTGAATTTGAGAAAAAATCTTATCATGTTATGTTTTATAAGCCTAAAAAATTTCAAGGTGCGAAAGAGATTCATTTAAATTCTGAGTTTATGGATCCGTCTCTCATACGAAATAAATTATCTTTAGACTTTTTTCATGATATTGGTGTACTTTCACCGAAATCACAACATGTGTTTATAAAAATTAATGGTCAAATTCAAGGTGTATATTTACAGTTAGAATCAGTTGACGAAAACTTTTTGAAAAATAGAGGATTACCGAGTGGTTCTATTTATTATGCGATAGATGATGATGCGAATTTTTCTTTAATGAGTGAGAGAGATAAAGATGTTAAGACCGAGCTTTTTGCAGGTTATGAATTTAAATATTCGAATGAAAATAGTGAAGAACAGCTGAGTGAATTTGTATTTCAAGCGAACGCTTTGTCGAGGGAATCTTATGAAAAAGAAATTGGGAAGTTTTTGCATGTTGATAAATATTTACGATGGTTAGCTGGCGTTATTTTTACACAAAACTTTGATGGTTTCGTTCATAACTATGCACTATATCATAATGATGAAACAAATTTATTTGAAGTGATACCGTGGGATTATGATGCGACTTGGGGGCGAGATGTACAAGGGAGACCACTTAATCATGAATATATTCGTATTCAAGGTTATAACACGTTAAGTGCAAGATTGTTAGATATACCTGTATTTAGAAAGCAATACCGAGGTATTTTGGAAGAAATATTAGAAGAACAATTTACCGTTTCATTTATGATGCCGAAAGTAAAAAGTTTGTGTGAGTCGATTCGTCCTTATTTACTACAAGATCCATATATGAAAGAAAAATTAGAAATATTTGATCAAGAAGCTGATATGATTGAGGAATATATAAATAAAAGAAGAAAGTATATACAAGATCATTTACATGAATTGGATTAATTTTGAAAGAGATTGGAACATTATCAATCTCTTTTTTTGTATAATAAAGATGTATTGGTAGAATTGACGTAATAGGTACTTAATAAAGAATGGGGATGTGGAAACATGACGGTAAAATGGATTGATTGGGTAAAACAAATACAATCTATAGCTCAAGCGGGTTTAACGTATTCTAAGGATGTGTATGATATAGAACGTTTCCAACAATTACGGGATATTTCCATTTCGATGATGTCACATTATACAAAGACAGATTGGGAAGTTGTAGAGAAGTTATTTGCAAGTGAGACAGGCTATCAAACACCTAAAGTCGATATAAGAGCAGTCGTTTTTGAAAATGAAAAGTTATTATTTGTGAAAGAAAAAAGTGATGGGAAATGGGCATTGCCAGGTGGATGGGCTGATATCGGTTATACGCCGACAGAAGTAGCAGCAAAAGAAGTTTTAGAGGAGACAGGGTTTGAAGTAGATGATTTTAAGCTACTCGCTATATTTGATAAAGAAAAACATCAACCATCGCCTTCAGCAACGCATGTATATAAAATTTTTATTGGCTGTAAAATTATTGGTGGTGAAAAGAAAACTAGTATTGAAACAGATGATGTGGAGTTTTTTGGTGAAAATGAATTGCCTAATTTATCGATTGCTAGAAATACAGAAGAGCAAATTAAACAAATGTTTGCCTACATAAAAGAACCTCAGAAAGAAATAGTAATAGATTAATAATGCTTATGCCAATAATAATGTTGGAATGAAGATATTGGCAGAATGCAACCTTTATGTAATAATGGGATGGTATGTGAAGAAAAAAGGAGATAGAAAATAAAATGTTAGCAAATATAATAGAACAGTTATTGCAGTTCTTTGCAAGCTTAGGTTATTTTGGGGTAGCGCTCGGTTTAATGATTGAAATTATCCCAAGTGAAATTGTACTTTCATATGCCGGTTTTTTAGTGGCAGAAGAGAAAATTAGTTTTGTTGGTGCTGTTATTGCAGGAACGATCGGTGGTACGCTAGCACAGATTTTTTTATACTGGCTTGGATACTACGGAGGACGTCCAGTTGTAGAGAAATATGGGAAATATCTGCTTATTAATAAACACCATTTAGACATAGCAGAAAATTGGTTTAAGCGTTACGGAGCAGGAGTAATCTTTTCGGCACGTTTTATCCCAGTCGTACGTCATGCAATTTCTATTCCAGCAGGATTAGCTAAGATGCCATTAAAACTATTCACACTGTATACAGTAGTTGCGATTATTCCGTGGTCAATACTATTTATATATTTAGGTGAAAAGCTTGGTGGAAATTGGCGACATATTAAAGAATATGCATCTGATTACACACATTACATAATTATAGGAGCGATTCTCTTTATTGCTCTATACTTCGGTTTAAAGTATTTCAAAAAGAAAAAAGCAGCGCGTTAAAGTCAATGATTTTTCATTGGCTTTTTTTACTTGTTTCGGTTCTAAAAAAAAAGAGTTGTCCATAATGTGTAATAATAAAGTGTAGCGGGGGAATGTGATGAAAGGGTCACCGTTTATACGTGGAACGATATTTTTAACAATGGCAACGATGATATCTAAAATGTTAGGGTTTATATATGTTATACCATTTACAGCTATGGTCGGTACGAGTGGATACGTTTTATACACGTATGCTTATCGTCCATATACAATTATGCTCAGCATTGCGACGATGGGACTACCACTTGCAGTTTCAAAGATGGTATCAAAATATGATCAACTAAATGATTATCATACGGTTAAGAGAGTGCTGAAAAGTGGAATTGTTTTTATGTTTATAATGGGAATTATTTCGAGTTTTACGTTGTATATGCTAGCTCCGCATTTGGCTAAACTTGTAATCGATGGAAATGATCAAACGGGGAATAGTATAGCGGCGGTCACTACTAATATTCAAATTGTAAGTTTTGCGTTAATACTTGTACCAGTCATGAGTTTATTAAGGGGCTTTTTTCAAGGGTTCCAATCGATGGGGCCTTCTGCTCTAAGTGTAGTTGTAGAGCAATTTTTTCGGGTATTAACCATCTTGATAGGAAGCTTTGTCGTTATATATATTTTAAAAGCTTCTATCTCACTAGCTGTTGGTATTTCAACATTCGGTGCTTTTATGGGAGCGATAGGTGGACTAACTGTTTTAAGTGCGTATTACATAAGGAGGAGAAAGCACTTAAAGAAAAAAGAAATGGCAAGTATACCACAAACAACGAAATCTTTTTTCTCACTCTATAAGGAGCTCTTTACATATTCAATACCATTTGTTGTGGTTGGTTTAGCAATTCCGTTGTATCAGACGATTGACACATTTACAATTAATAAATTGCTTATACAAATGGGATATATGCAAGGAGAAGCAGAGAAGATTAATGCAATAATTGGACTTGTTCAGATGGTTGTACTTATCCCAGTTTCCGTTGCGACTGCTTTTAGTATGTCACTCGTACCTGAGATGACAAAAGCTTATACAGCAGGAAATGTGAAGTTACTGTACAAACATTTTACGAGGACGAATCTATTAGTGGTAGGTATTACGGTACCAGCGGCGATTGGAATGATGATGTTAGCAAAACCAGTATATACTCTTTTATTCGGTGCCGGAAATGATCCAGAGATGGGGAGTATTATTTTACAGTATTACGCTCCTGCCTGTATACTATTTTCGCTTTTTACAGTAACAGCTGCGATGCTGCAAGGAATCAATCAGCAACAGAAAACGGTGCTAGGGTTAGTGATTGGCATTATTGTAAAGATAGTTTTAAATATTGTATTGCTTCCGTATTTCGATTATGTAAGTTTTATTATTTCAACATACGCTGGTTACACGATTTCAGTTGGTTTTAACTTGTGGATGCTTTCTAAATATGTTATAAAGGCAACATAAGCTTTTTAAGGCAGAGAGCGCTCTGTCTTTTTCTTTGTTTAAAATATTTTTCTTGTAAAAACGTTTTCAAAATAATTTTTCTATTGAAATTTAAACGTATGTTTCATATGCTGAGAATGGCGGTTCAAAAACTGTTATGTAAGAGAGGTAGATTCCTACATGTAAAAAGAATCGGGGTGATAGTATGTTAAATATTTATTTAACAGACCGAAACGGAAAACTACAAGAGATTGAGGAAATGCAAAAGGGTTGCTGGATTAATGTACTTCATCCAACGGAAGAAGAAATTCAATATCTAGTACAAACTTTAAATGTAGACTTAGATTTCATTAAAGACCCTTTAGATGACGAAGAACGTTCTCGTATTGAAAAGGAAGACAGTAATACTTTAATAATCGTGGATATTCCAACAGTTAGACATGATGAAGAAGGAAATTCGATTTATGACACGATTCCAATAGGTATGATTGTTATGCCAGATTGTTTTGTGACAATTTGTTTAGAGGAAAACCCAATATTTGAACGTTTTATTAATCAACGTATTAAAGAATTTTATACGTTTAAAAAGACACGATTTGCACTTCAGCTCTTATATACGATTTCTACTTATTATTTAAGATACTTAAAGCAAATTAACAGAAAAACAATTGATTTAGAGCATCAATTAAATCAGTCGATGAAAAATAAAGAGATTTTCACATTGCTAGGTCTTGAAAAAAGTTTAGTTTACTTTACAACATCATTAAAGGCGAATAAAATCGTAATTCAAAAGTTAATGCGTAACAGTACATTTTTAAAAATGTATGAAGACGATCAAGATTTATTAGAAGATGTATTAATTGAAAATAAACAGGCTATTGAAATGGCGGAAATATATAGTCACATTTTAAGTGGAATGATGAATACTTTTAGTTCCGTTATATCAAATAACTTAAATAGTGTTATGAAACTGTTAACGTCTATTACAATCATTTTATCGTTACCAACGATGGTTTCTAGTTTCTTTGGAATGAACGTAAAAGTTCCGTTTGAAGGGGAAGCGCACGGTTTTGTAATTGTACTTATAATATGTGTAACACTATCTTTCACATTAGCATTTGTTTTTTGGAAGAAACGTTACTTTTAACGATAAGAAAGCTGCTCTAGCATAGTTATATAACTGCGCTAGAGCAGCTTTTTTGCTATGAAATCGAAAGTTTTGAATAGAATATAGCTTATGAAATGTAATGTATATGATAGAGGGGAATTTCGCATAAGTCTTGTTCAATTAATGAAATAGGGTTAAAATTACATATTGTTAATGAAAAGTTGGAGGAAATACATCATGGAATTGTTTCAATTACCGAAAGCATTCCTGCAAATGAATACAATCTTTATCTCCATATTGATCGAAGCACTTCCTTTTGTGCTCATTGGTGTATTTATTTCAGGATTCATTCAAATGTTTGTTACAGAAGATATGGTAGCAAAATGGATGCCGAAAAACCGATTTCTGTCTGTTTTAATGGCTACTTTTTTAGGGATGATGTTTCCGGGCTGTGAATGTGGAATTGTTCCGATTGTAAGACGATTAATCGGAAAAGGGGTTCCGCCATATGCCGGGATTGCATTTATGTTAACTGGACCAATCATTAATCCAGTCGTATTATTTGCAACATACGTTGCCTTTGGAAGTAGTATGCACATGGTATGGTATCGTTCTATTGTAGCGATTATCGTAGCAATTATCGTTGGAATTATATTATCATTTATGTTTAAAGAACATCAATTACGAGATGATCACTTCCCAGAAGTGAATCATAAGCGTCCATTACGTAAAAAAATGTGGGATGTATGTACGCATGCTGTTGAGGAATTTTTCTCGATGGGGAAATATTTAGTATTAGGTGCGTTAATTGCAGCAGCAGTTCAAACGTTCGTACAAACTTCAACACTTCTTGCTATAGGACAAGGTCCGTTTTCTTCACCAGCTGTTATGATGGGACTTGCTTACATTTTATCACTTTGTTCAGAAGCAGATGCATTTATTGCTTCGTCATTCCAAAGTACATTTTCAACAGCATCACTTGTCGCGTTCCTCGTATATGGACCGATGGTGGATATTAAAAATATGTTTATGATGCTTGCGACATTTAAAACAAAATTTGTAATTGTCGTTACAGTTACAGTTACACTTGTTGTTTATGCAAGCTCACTACTCATTTATGCGATGGGGTGGTAGGTTATGTTTCGAGCATATATATTATTAGGTTTTACAATCTTAATCGCGCAGCTTCATATTTCAGGTAATATTACGAAGTATATTAATATGAAGTATGCCTACTTATCAAAAACAGCAGCTATTATATTAGGTTTTTTAACTGTTGTTCAAATTATAATCGTTTTCCAAAAAGAACATCAAAAAGAAAGAGAACAGCATAATTGTGGTTGTGATCATAGCCATTGTGGGCATGATCATTCGAAAGATGAAAATACTTGGTGGAAAAAAGCATTTTCGTACACATTGTTTTGTTTTCCGATAGTCTCAGGTTTATTTTTCCCGATTGCAACGTTAGATTCAGATATTGTTAAGGCAAAAGGGTTTCATTTTCCAGTAGCACAAGCGGAAAGTAAAGATCCATTTATGACAAGGCAATTTCTAAGACCTGATACGAGCATTTATTACGGGAAAGAAGGATATCGTGGTGTAATGGAAAAAGGGAAAAAAGAGTTTGTTACGAAAGATAGTATTGCTTTAAAAGATGAAGATTTCTTAAAAGGGATGGAAACAATTTATAATTATCCTGGCGAGTTTACTGGGAAGAAATTATCTTTTAAAGGGTTTGTTTTCAAAGATGATTCTTCTAAAAAAGAACAATATTTCTTATTCCGTTTCGGTATTATACATTGTGTAGCGGATTCTGGTGTATATGGTATGTTAGTGAAAAAGCCAGAAGGGGTAGAATGGACCAATGATGATTGGATTCAAGTTGAAGGAGAAATATCAACGGAATTTTATCAGCCATTCCATGCGAACATTCCTGTTTTAGAAGTAACGAAATGGAATAAAGTTGAACAACCGAAAGAGCAATATGTATTTAGAGGAGCCGATTGATAACATCGGTTCTTTTTTATGGACTAAGAGTTCTGAATGTTGTTAATATTAAACGTGTAGTTCATTTAGTATAGTGATTATTGAGATATTAGGGATACATCATTAAAGGGGTGATAACAATGACAGAAGTAAAGGGGAAAACAGCCAATGAATCAAGGGTGTTCAAAACGAGCCGAGTATTTCCAACAGATTTAAATGATCATAATACGTTATTTGGTGGAAAGATATTAGCCGAGATGGATATGGTTGCTTCTATTTCAGCGACGAGGCATGCAAGAAAAGAATGCGTCACAGCATCTATGGATTGGGTAGATTTTTTACATCCTGTTCGTTCTACCGATTGTGTGAGTTATGAATCCTTTGTAATTTGGACGGGTAGAACGTCTATGGAAGTATTTGTGAAGGTAGTAGCAGAAGATTTAATTTCAGGTGAGAAGCGCATCGCAGCAACGTCATTTGTTACTTTTGTTGCACTTAGTAAGGAGAACAATCCAGTTCCAGTTCCTCGAGTAATTCCTGAAACAGAAGAAGAGAAAGAATTACATCGCATTGCGGTATTGCGTGCAGAACAACGTCATATACGTAAGGCGGAGAGTAAGAAAGTAGCCACATTACTAACTTTTTAAGTTGAATATTAAGTCGTTAAAGGTATTATAACGGACTGAAATGTTTTTCATATGAAAAGCGGACACCTAACAATAGGTGTCCGCTTTTATAGTTTTTTCATCCACATATCATATGACTGTAACTACTTAGCAGAAGCAAGCAGCACCGACGATGATTAAGAGGATAAATAATACGACTAATAGCGCGAATCCATTACCATGTGCGAAGCCCATTGTTATTTCCTCCTTTTATTTTAAGATACAACATACAATATGCAAATGAGCTATCGTTTGATATGGACATATATCATGCAATGACATATTTTCTTGAATGATATTGTATTAAAAAAGGGAAGATATAGAAATAACAGTAAGTGGAGAAAGGAAAATATCCATGAAACACTTTTCCGTTGTAATCTTTTGTGTAATAGGTGTATTCATTTGGATGAACATCGATGTGGAAATGGGGAAAAAAATGGCTAGTGAATATGAATTAGGACAAGTTCGATTGGGTGAATTTCAACTGTATACGAACGGTGAAGAATTATATACAAAATTATTTGAGGATATACGCAATGCGGAAAAATACATATATATCCATTTTTATATTGTAGGTAAAGATGGAATAAGCAAAGAGTTTTTGCAGTTGCTTGAGAAAAAGGCAGCGAGTGGAGTAGAAGTGAAATTGTCAGTCGATCGAATAGGTGGATATAAGCTGAAGAAAAAGATAATTCGTCAACTAAAAAGCAATGGTGTCCAGTTTACGTTTAGTAAAAAGCCTAAACTAAAACACATATTCTATTCGTTGCATCAACGAAATCATAGACGAATTGTTACGATAGACGGAAAATTATCATATATCGGCGGCTTTAACATCGGAAAGGAATACCTTGGACAAGATCCGAAATTTGGTCCATGGCGTGATTATCATGTACGAGTCAAGGGGAATGGTGCCACGGATATGGAAAGAAAATTCGCTGATGACTGGAAAGAAGATACGGGAGAAAAAATGTCTGTACATGAAAGTTTACCTGCAATAGGGAATGTAAAATATCAATATTTATTTTCAGACGGAAAAGGGTTATGGGAAAAATATGGAGCGCTTTTAAAGCAGGCTAAAAAGTCTTTAATTATTGCTACACCATATTTTGTACCAAGTAAAGAAATGATGAAAGAGTTAAAAGGTGCATTAAACCGCGGTGTCAATGTGAAAATTCTCGTACCATTTAAAAGTGATGCAGTATTGTTAAAACAAGCTGCCTACCCGTATTTGAGAGAGATGAACCATGCTGGAGCGGAGATTTATCAATATCGGAATGGTTTTTTTCATGGGAAAGTAACAATCATTGATGGAGAAATTGTTGATATAGGTACAGCGAATTTTGATAATAGAAGTTTTTATTTAAATTGTGAATCTAATTGTGTCGTATATGATAAAACAGTTGTTGCTGACGTATGGGATCGACTAAAAGAAGACTTCCATAAATCAAAAAGATTTTCGGAAGAAGATTTTGAGAAAATTAGTAAATGGGATTGGTTTTTAGCAAGAATAGCAAATGTTATAGCATCATATTTATAGCATATAGACAAAAAGTAGGGAGGCACTTTCATGGATTGTATGAAAGAATTGATGAGGTATAGTTATATGCTTATATATAAGGTTGGGGAGTATACAGGACAGGTAAGAGACGAAGAATTAAAGGAGCTATTACAGCATCATTTACCATATATGTTGCAAGCATATAATGAACAAGTGAATTTTCAAGAAGGAGAGAACGTACAGCATATAACTTGTGAACCAATTTCATTTCATTTTCATGAAATGGAAAAGGAAACTGATAGTAAATATACAGGTGATATTTATATTGCAACTTGTTATATTTCGCATTTGAAACGGTTAGCGTTAAAGTTTGCTCAAGTGGCAGTTGAAGTTGCAAATCCAGAATTTCGCTCGTTTTTAGAAAACTGCTTCCTGAAAATGAATCGTTATGCCTATAGTGTATGGCAATATGTCGTGAAGAAAGAGTATAAGATTAAACATGTATATGAAAAGGAGAAGTTTGCATAAGAAACTAAGGCGGAAAGATAGGCGCCTTAGTTTTTTACTTTTTGTGGAGAAAAAATGACTATATGTACATATCTATTATCAGAAAATTTACAAATATTTACCGTTTATTTACTATTTTTCAATCTTTCCTTTAAAAATAGAGAGTAATATGGGATTGTACATATTCTATCAAAAGGAGGAAACGCAAATGAACAAATGGGTTAAATCATTAACTGCTATGGCACTTGCAAGTTCTTTATTAATGGTAGGTTGTAGTAAAGGTGAGGACAAGAAGAAAGAAGACGATACAACAACACAACAAGAGGATAAAAAGGATAAAGAAACAAGTGGAACTGAGAAGTCTACGGATTCTAAAGAAAAGAAATAATGTAATAATAGAGCTTCCTCTTTTATGTGAGGAAGCTTTTTTGTTGTAAATTGATTGAGATTATTGAAAAATAGAGAAAGAATGAAAGAGGGGGAAAACAAATGAAAGTATGTATATTGGGAGGAACAGGGCGAGTAGGTTCAAACATAATTAAATTAGCATTAAAAGATTCAGCAGAAGTGAATGCATTAGCGCGTGATTCAAGTAGAGTAGAAATAAATCATGAAAGATTACGAGTTATAGAAGGTAATGTATTAAATGAAAATGATATAAAGAAAGCGATAGAAGGAAGCGATATAGTAATTAGTGCACTTGGAACGGATCAAAATGGGACGTTAGCGAAGAGTATGCCACAAATTATAAAGAAAATGGAAGAAGAAGGAGTTCGTAAAATCATTACAATAGGAACAGCCGGTATTTTACAAGCAAGAACAAATCTAAATTTATATCGTTTTCAATCAACGGAATCAAAGAGAAAGTCGACAACAGCAGCAGAAGATCATTTAGCTGCATATAAGATACTTAGTAGTAGTAATTTATGCTGGACGGTCGTTTGTCCGACGCATTTAATTGACGGTGATGTGACAGGTATATATCGAACTGAAAAAGATGTATTACCAGAAGGAGGAGCAAAAATAACAGTTGGTGATACAGCGCAATTTACGTGGAATCTGTGTAGTGAAAACAAATATGAGAATAGCCGAGTAGGTATTTCCTATTAAAAAACCATCCCGAAATTGGGATGGTTAAAAGACGATATAACATACAAATATAATAATCATAATGATTTGGAGAATGGCTTTCGCTACTGTACTGCTTAAAAAACCAACTACAGTAGCAACTCCTACTAGAAAGGCGTCTTTTGGCGCTTTTTTATGCATGAGTTCTGTAATAAATACGGATAAGAACGGTATGATAATTAAACCGAATGGTGGGAAAAAGAAAGATCCGACGATGATAGAAATCATACCGACACGTTCTCCCCATTTAGAACTTCCGTATTTTTTTAAGAAATATCCATTTGCAATAAAATCAGCAACGAAAATGAATAGTGTGAAAATGACTTGAATAATCCAAAAGGAAGTTGTTAGTTCTCCGCCATTTATACCGAAATGGTAAATGAAATATCCAGCCCAGACAGCGAGGATGCCTGGAATGATAGGATAAATAAAGGCGAGAAATGAAACAATGAAACAGGCAATGATACAGATTGTTAATAATACTGTCACTTTATAGCTCCTTTTTTATATCTAATTTATGTACAGCAATTTTTTTGACTTGATGTCCATCAAGTTCTAATGCCTTAAATTGAAAACCGGCATATTCGATGGAGTAGCCAGCTTCAATATTTACGTCAACGGCTTGCGATAATAGCCAGCCTCCGATTGTATCTAAGTCGCTCTCATCAATATGTAAGCCAAACATATCATTTACTTCAGAAATAAGTACTTTTCCATCTAAAACAGTAAGTTTAGGCGTACGCTTTTCAATCATAGGTGATTCATCCGCATCAAACTCATCTTGAATTTCCCCAATGATTTCTTCAAGAATATCTTCCATTGTTAAAAGTCCAGCAGTACCACCATATTCATCCATAACGATTGCCATCTGAACGCGATTTTTTTGTAGATGAACTAACGTTTTGCGAATTGGAACAGTTTCAAATACAGTTAGTACTGGATGTATGTAAGATTCAAGTGGCTTATGAATGCCTTTTGTTTGATCATGAAATACTTCTTTCGTATTGATCATACCGATAATATCATCTTTATCTTTTTCGATGATAGGGTAGCGTGTATACTTTTCAGTTGCGACGATATCCATATTTTCTTCTAACGTATTTTCAGTAGATAAGCAAATCATTTCTGTACGAGGGACCATAATTTCTTTCGCAACTCGGTCGTCAAATTCAAAAATATTATTTACATATTTATATTCGGTTTGATTTATTTCGCCGCTTTTGAAACTTTCACCTAAAATGAGTCGTAGTTCCTCTTCAGAATGGGCAAGTTCATTTTCTTTCGCAGGTTCTAAACCGAGTAGTTTTGTGAAAAAGATAGCAGTACTATTAAGTAACCAAATGAACGGGTACATAATTTTATCAAATAAAATAAGTGGTCGTGCAAACTTAAGTGTGATTGCTTCTGCTTTTTGAATTGCAAAAGACTTTGGAACTAATTCACCTAATACAACATGGAAAAATGTAATCACACTAAAAGCAATAATAAAGGATAAAGTATTTGCCATTGTTCCAGTAATATTAATTTTTTCAAAGAGTGGTCGTAGTAAATGTTCCACAGTCGGTTCACCAAGCCAACCAAGCCCTAAAGAAGTAATTGTAATCCCGAGCTGACAAGCTGATAAATAAACGTCTAAATTGGATATGACACTTCTTGCAGCTAAGGCTTGTTTATTTCCTTCATTTGCAAGCTGATCAATTCGACTTTTTCGTACTTTTACAACAGCGAATTCTGATGCAACGAAAAAGCCGGAAATAAGGATAAGTATAAAGATGAGAAAAATATTTAATATGTCCAAGTGTATTCTCTATTCCGTCGTTTGGAATAAAGATGTCACCTCCTGCAATTATGTTATACTTTTATAATAAATCCAAATGAAAAGAATAGTCAAAGAAAAAGGGTAAATATTGGTATGTTTCTGCAATGGTTTTTGAATTTGCTGTTATTTTGTCCGCTATACAAAAGGAATAACCCTCTACTTTCAGATTCTAGAGGGTTATTTCAAATTAAGGTTTTGGAATACTTCTCGTTAAAGCGTATGATTGTTGTTTAAAGTGGTTTGTCGTCCATAGCGTTTGAAGGAATGAGAGTATACAATACGGGATATACAAAAGTAATAAGCTAATTGTAACAATAATAGGTGCATTTCCGCCGAATTGAACGATAAATTGCAATAGTCCACTTGCGTGAAAAACGCATTCCATAAAAACGAATGAAAGAATAATGGAACCTAAAATAGATTTATGATTCGAAGTAAGCGCTAAAAACAATGTATCTACAAGGAAAGAAGCTTGTTTTATTTCATATTCATTTGTATTACTTAAGAAAGGAATCCATTTTTTTATTGCTTGCATAACGATAATCATGGAAGTACTACAAACGATGATAAAAGATGAGTAGTAAGGAATCTTTATAAATTTTGTGATGTATAGGAGTAGTAATAAGACTGCGCATTGTAATAATACAGTACATAAAGAATAAGGAATCCATCTTAATAAAGAAGTGAACTTTTTAACCGATTGAGGTGCTTTAAAAAATAAATGGCCAATCCCTAAGCTGATGAAGAATCCGATTGCAAGAGTAAAGGTAAAACGAACAATCGATAAAAAATATATTTCCCACATGTAAGGGAATAACGGTGTTGATTGATTAGCAGTATGTACCATCTGATTTGCTGAGAAAAAGATAGATTCGTGCATCCAATCAATCTTTGGAATTGTCATCGAAGAAAGTTGTGCGAAGTTATGGAAAATGCTTATAAAGCCGGTGATGTATGAGTATTTATGTGTAATGAATAAAGCTGGAATAGGACTAATGATAAATATAATGAGAACACCAACGATAAATTTATATATATGTGAGCGCAATAAAGACATGTAACCACCTACTCTTTGAATATTCAGAAAATTCTTATTCTTATTTTAGCTTTTTTCGGAGTAAGTTACAATATATTTTTCTTAAAGAAGTTTAGTATTGTAGTGGATAGAATTGAATGAAAGGTGAATAAATTATGACAAGAAAATGAATAATTTTCAGAAAAATAAAATAAATCATTTATTTTTTTCTGAAAATATAATATAGTTATGGCACAGAAAGTATTTTAACATAAGGAGGCTGTTTATGAGGATTAAAGGGAATTATGTGCCGAAAAGGGAAGTTTTATTTTGCTCAAGTTCAATTACGATAGGGGAAGCACTAGAACATTTAAATAAAACTGGTTATCGTTGTGTACCAGTTTTAGATGAAAAAAAAGAGAAATATTTAGGGAATATATATAAAGTAGATATTTTAGAATATAAAGGTTCTCTGGAAGAAAATGTATTACGATTATTAAACGATAAAGAAGGATATGTCAGAGAAGATTCTTCGTTCTTTAAAGTATTTTTTACAATAAAAAAATTACCTTATTTATCAGTAGTTGATGAAAAAGGAGTCTTTCTTGGGATTTTAACGCATAAAAAGGTTTTTGAGCTATTAGAAGATGCCTGGGGCGTTCATTCTAGTAAATATTCTGTCATGATTGGGACACAAGATTATAATGGGGCTATTCAAAAATTATCGACAGTATTAAAAAAATATACAGGTATCCAAAGTTTAATGACTTTTGATAACGATGCCTTATTAGTTCGTAGAATTATGTTTACATTAGGAGAAGAGTTTAACGATGGTGAATTAGAGACGTTATTGAAAGATTTAGAAGATCACGGATTTAGAGTGGTGTATGTGGAAGAGATGAAAAATCCACGTGAAGTTGAAACGATAGAATAATATGCAAAAGCCGTCTAATTATGTTGGATGGCTTTTGTTATGTTACGTGTATAAAATTATTTGAAAATAACGATAGGATAATAAGTGAGTCTGAAACAATATTTGTGCAAAAGAATAAAAAATGTAGATAATTTTGATTTTCAAAAAAGTCAATTTGAAAATATGTTTTTATTTTTCAACTAAATATGTTACTATATGTGTGATAAAAACAAAGAGGTCTGACAACTATACTCCACGCAATACCACTCTAATGATTTAAAAATTCAAAAAAATCAAAAATTAATAATTAGAGTAAAAGTAAGGGGACTGGAGAAATTATGGAGAAAGACACTGCTTTGTAAGGGGCATATTTTATCAGCTTGAACAGAGAGGAGGATGCATAGCATATTGTGAAAATAGAGATAAACAATGAAAAAGTGCTATGCAAATGAAAAGCATGAAGGGACGTTTAAGGCCAGGTGATACGGTAGCAATTGGATTAATGTTATTTGCACTATTTTTAGGAGCAGGAAATTTAATTTTCCCACCAGTTTTAGGGCAACAAGCTGGAGAGAATGTTTGGGTTGCTACAATTGGATTCCTCGTAACGGGAGTCGGATTACCCCTATTAGCTGTAACAGCTGTCGCGTTTGTAGAGGGGGACTTGAAAGCGCTATCTTCTAGAGTTCACCCTATATTTGCGTTTGTTTTCCCATTGATTAGTTATTTAGCGATTGGACCTTTTTTCGCGATTCCGCGTACGGGAGCCGTTTCATTTGAAATGGGTATGAAGCCATTTTTATCAGAGGCATTAGTTTCCGAATGGTACATGCTATTTCTTTTCACTATAATTTTCTTCGGAATAACTTGGTATTTATCTTTAAATCCATCAAAATTAGTGGATTGGTTCGGGAAATTTCTTACACCATTGTTAGTATTAATTGTTGCTGTAATTGTCGGAAAGGCAATTGTTGATCCGATTGGAGAACCAGCTGCACCGCTAGAGGCATACAAGGAAAATGCTTTCTTTGGTGGATTTATTCAAGGATATTTAACGATGGATGCAATTAGTGCGCTTGTATTTGGAATTGTAGTTGTACAAGTTATCCGCTCTAAAGGAATAAAAGAGAGTAATCAAATTGCAAAAATAACAGTAGTATCAGGTATTATCGCTGTACTTGGTTTAACGTTAATCTATTTATCACTTGCTTATCTTGGTTCAACAAGTACATCACTTGGGGTATCAGAGAATGGTGGACTTATTTTAACGAATGTTGTAAATGAGTTATATGGAACAAGTGGTAAAATTTTATTAGGACTTGTTATTGTACTTGCTTGTTTAACAACTTCTGTTGGATTAACATCAGCTTGTGCTGGCTTCTTTACAAACTTATTCCCAAAACTTTCGCATAAAACGATTGTAACAATGGTATGTGTATTTAGTTTAATTGTATCTAACCTAGGTTTAACGCAATTAATCGCAGTTACTTTACCAGTATTAATGATCATTTATCCAGTTGCAATCGTATTAATTGTACTTTCTTACTTCCATAAATGGATTGGGAAGCGTAATACCATTTATATTGGAGCTATTTTAGGTGCGTTGTTAATTAGTTTCTTTAACGGTTTAGAAAGTGCGAAGATTAAAATTGACGCGATTTCTAACGTACTACAAATGTTACCATTATATAAAGAAGGAATAGGATGGTTAATCCCATCATGTATTGGCGGGATCCTCGGTTTCTTCTTCTATAAATCAAATGAATCAAGTGAACTACAAAAGAAAGGTGCTTAGGCGCCTTTCTTTTTTTAAAGGGGATTTTTTTGTTTTGTCTAAGTAATAAATGAAAGGAGTGATAAAATGGCTAATTTTGAAGATTTTTTAACTTTGGATTTACGGATTGGGACTGTAACACATGCAGAGGAATTTAAAGAAGCGAGAGTTCCAGCGATTAAACTAGAAATTGATTTTGGAGAGCTTGGAATGAAGCAGTCAAGTGCTCAAATTACGAAGAGATATAACCCAGAAGATTTAATCGGTCAGCAAATCGTTGCTGTTGTAAATTTCCCGCCAAAACGTGTAGCTGGATTTAAATCAGAAGTGCTTGTTTTAGGAGGAGTACCTGAAGCGGGTGATGTTGTATTACTGCAGCCTAATATGGAATTACCAAATGGAACAAAAATTAGTTAATGTAAAGGCGGGGGAACATGGATATTGGATGCGAATACGTACAGTGTGCCATTTCGAATTTTGAAGCAACAAAGAAACAAGGGGAACGGGTGCTTTCACAATTATCATATGAACAGATTGAATGGTCTTCTCATGAAGCAACAAATAGCATAGCAATTATAATTAAGCATCTGCACGGTAATATGCGTTCTAGATGGACGGATTTTTTAACATCTGACGGTGAAAAAATAGATCGTAACCGAGATGCTGAATTTGAAGGTGGTTATTCTTCTAAGAAAGAGGTACTCGCAGCATGGAATGAAGGTTGGGAATATGTTTTTAAAACGATGAATGCGCTAACGCCAGAACATTTATTGCAGACGGTATATATTCGCGGTGAAGCACATACTGTCATGCAAGCAATTGAAAGACAAATTTCTCATTATGCTTTGCATATTGGACAAATGATTTACATCGGTAAAATGTTAAAAGAAAATGAGTGGGAATGTTTAAGTATTCCTAGAGGAAAGTCTAACTTTCATTTAGAGAAAAAGCGTTCAACATAATAATAGGAAAGAAACCGATATAAAATTGGAAGTAAGAAAACAAGCCAAATGATAGATGGCTCTGCAGTCATAAGAATGCTACCAACAATCAGCCCATATATAATAAGAAAGAAATTAATAAGTGTATTCACAGGGATAAATCGTGAGATAAAAACTTGCTGTCGTTTAAAACAATCACTATGAAATACATAAAAGCGGAAGTACCATGTGGTAGTAATAAGATCTTTCTTTCGCGTAATTCTTTTTTTGCATGTATGACAGATGAACGGTGGTTGCATTTCATTACGCTCCATTTTCTATATTTGTAATAATGTAGGACAAAAGTAGGTACAAAGTGTATATCCCTATATACGCTCCTGATATAAGAAAAAATGGATTTAGTAAAATCCCATGAATACTTGTCATAAAAACTAAGTCTTGTATTAAAACATCATATATATGAATAGAAATGATTGTACCGAGTACATAAAGTGCTAGATATGCTGAAATATGTAACGCAACACGGATGGTAGGATGCTTAGCAAGCCAATAAAAAATAAATGATAGTACAACGGGTAGTGTTCCTATTAGTAGTTTCAATTCATTTCACCTCATTAACAATATAGCCTGAATTTAGACGGTCTATTCTCTAGAGCTTGTACATAACTTGAAATAGAGAGGTGATAGTATGAATCGAGGCTTTTTTTATGTGAAATTCACGAGTGTACGTAAGTTAGTATTATTTATTATTGCTACAGTACTAGCGACTTTTTTTCTTATTAGTATGATGGTAACCTCTATGAAAGAGACGAAGTCAACGTATTTATATAATTGGTTAAATGAGTTATCAATGAATGGTTACATGTACGTTCTTGGGAAAGAGAATCATTATTTTACACAGGAATATCGAAATTTAAATCAAGATTTTTCAATATCTTCGTTTCTCTTTTCTATGGCTACGAATATTCGTTTTAACGATGTACGCAGTTTTGTCGGCAAAGAGCTACCTGGTTTCGGTAAGTACGATACAGAAATTGTTATTGCGGGGGAAGGAACAAATTATTCTAACTTGCCTATAGAGTCGAGCGTTCCACTTGAAGAAGTAGTAAAAGAACGGACTGGAGAAGGTGGACAGGCTCAAAAGCCGGATACGAATAAAGAGAAAAAGCAACCAGCTCAAACGACAGGAAAACGACAAGTTGCATTTATTTATCATTCGCATAGCTGGGAATCTTATTTGCCATTATTGAATTTAACAAATGATCCAAATCCGAATAAAGCCACAAGTTCCGTAACGAATATTTCAATAGTCGGCGACCGATTTCGTGAACAATTAGCAAATGAAGGAATCGGAGCAACTAACGACAAGACTGATGTTGGTCAAAAGTTGATTAGTAAAGGGTTAAATAGTAATAGTTCTTATAAAATCTCACGGGAAATTGTACAAGAAGCAATGGCCGGCAATAAAGAATTACAATACTTCTTTGATTTACATCGTGATAGTGCTCGGAAAAATGTCACGACAAAAATAATCGGTGATAAATCATATGCGAAGCTTGCGTTTGTAGTAGGGAAAGGTAACAAAAACTATGAAAAAAACTTGCAATTAGCAACGGCTTTACATGAGACGATTAGTAAAAAATATCCAGGCGTTAGTCGTGGTGTCATTCAAAAAGGATTTCAAACAGGAAATGGTGTCTACAATCAAGATTTGTCAGGACAAGCGATATTAATTGAAGTTGGTGGCGTAGATAATACAGAGGAAGAACTAAATCGATCGATTGATGCGCTAGCTAAAGCGTTTGGTGAATATTTCTGGCAAGCAGAAAAAGTGAATGGATAAAGTGAAACAGAAATGAATGCGAGAGTCTGAAAAAACGTGAGTGTAATGCTTGCGTTTTTTTGTAATTAATGATGCGTCACAGAATAGACATAATTTGTCGATGTTATAGTAATATCGAAATTTGTCAAATTATACTGGGAGATTTACAAAGGGATTTTCGGGAAAGTAGAGAAAATCTTTTTACAAGGAAAGCTTTTTATTATGAAATTGGTAGGGTGATTGAAGTGATTAGGGAAATCAAAGTAGAAGATGCAGCATCATTTTTGCAATTAAGTAAGCAATTAGATGAAGAAACAAAATTTATGTTGTATGAACCAGGAGAAAGGAAATTCACAGCCGAGCAACAAGAGCAAATGATTCAGCGCTTTGTAGAAAATAAATATGCAACAATATTGGTAGCAGTTGAAGAAGAGAGAATAGTAGGGTTTATTTTAGTGAATGGAAATCATATTCAAAGAAAGAGACATGTAGCAAGTATTGTAATTGGGATTTTGCAAGAGTATAGTGGGCAAGGTATTGGGACTAGATTGTTTAAAGAGGTCGAGAAGTGGGCAAGATTACATGATGTATGGCGTTTAGAATTAACGGTAATGGCCCACAATACAAGAGCTCAGGCACTATATAAAAAAGCTGGATTTGAGAAGGAAGGTGTCAAAAGAGCTGCTCTTATTATCGATGGAGAGAACATCGATGAGTATGAAATGGCCAAATTATTAAAATAAGAGGTCGTTATATGAAAAAAAGATGGATACTACTTGGTATCGTAGCGGCGATACTCATTGTTGGAGTAGCGGGAATCAATTATAAAATGTATAAGGATAAGCAAGCGCGCGAGGTGAATGTAAATAACATATTTCCGAAAGCGAAAGAAACGATTGCGAATATGGATGGAGATATTGCGGTAATTAGTAATCCGAATTCAATGCTTGTGCTTGTGAATAAAAGTAGGCGTTTACCAGATGGGTATAGACCGCCAGATTTAGTTATTCCGAAAGTGCGCTACTCTAGTGAAGGTGATCAAGAAAAGAAAAAAATGAGGAAAGAGGCAGCCGGTGCGCTTGAGGAGATGTTTCAGCAAGCGGATAAAGAGCGTGTTTTCTTATTTGCAGTCTCTGGATTTAGATCTTTTGATCGGCAAAAAGCGTTAAATACAATGTATAAAAAACAAGATGGAGAAGCCAAAACGGCAATGTCGAGTGCAGTTCCTGGAACGAGTGAACATCAAACAGGACTAGCTATGGATATCACATCACAATCTGCTAAGTTTCAGTTAGAGACAATTTTTGGTGAAACGAAAGAAGGGCAGTGGCTTTCTGAAAATGCCCATAAATTTGGTTTTGTCATTCGATATACAAAAGAGAAAGAATCGATTACGGGCTATCGATTTGAACCATGGCACGTGAGGTATGTGGGAAATCCACAAGCTACATATTTATATGAAAATCAACTGACACTTGAAGAAGTAGCGCAGTGAACAATTGAGGGGAGAGAAGGATTATGGCGGTGTTATATAAGAAGAAAGTACACGCATATGTGACAAGAGAAAAAGAAGGAGCTATGCAACTGCTTGTTTTTAAACATCGTGATACACCTGAAGCTGGTATACAAGTGCCAGGGGGAACAGTTGACGAAGGGGAAACGCTAGAAGCAGCGATTTTACGTGAAGTACAAGAAGAGTCTGGGTTACGTCATTTATGCATAGAACGATTCCTAGCTGATTACATCATACATGTGAAAGAAAAAAAGGAATATCAAAAACGTCATTTCTTCCACGTAACATTACTAACAGATGTAAAAGATAGTTGGGAACATATTGTCAGTGCCGGTGAGGAAGATGAAGGCTTAGTATTTTGCTACGAATGGATTGATATTGCAAAATGCCCTGAATTAGCGGGGAAACAAGGTGAGTTTTTACATTTGTTAGATAAGGTATATGTAAAATAATAAAAGAGTCTGAAGCGGAAGTTAATTCGTTTCAGACTTTTTTTATTTTTCAGGAAATAAAAGGTTTTTACATCGGTAAGTTGAATTCTTATAGAGGGATTGTAGTTGTATATGTGAGGAGCGGAGAAAATGAAAAAGTAATAGAGACATGCTATCAATAAAGGTTTATAGAAGGAGAATGAAAATGGAGATTCAGTTCAATACACTACTACAAAAAGAATTAACAATTCATGATATACAAAGAGCGATGGAAGATGGAAAGTTAACTTCAAAAGAACTAGTTATGTATTACCTTCATAGAATCGCAAAGTATGATCAAGATGGACCGGAAATTAATTCTATTTTAGAAATCAATCCAGATGCCATCTTTATTGCTGAAGCGTTAGATTATGAAAGAAAGATTAAAGGTATAAGAGGTCCATTACATGGTATACCGGTTTTACTTAAGGATAATATTGAAACGAATGACTCTATGCATACAAGTGCAGGTACGATTGCGTTAGAACAAAATATAAGTAGTGAAGATGCATTTCTCGTTACGAAGCTGCGAGAAGCAGGAGCAGTGATAATAGGGAAAACAAATATGACAGAATTAGCAAATGCAATGTCATTTGAAATGTGGGCTGGATATAGTGCGAGAGGTGGGCAAACAATAAACCCTTACGGTACGGGTGAGGATGATATGTTTGTTGGTGGCTCAAGTACAGGATCTGCCATAGCAGTTGCTGCTAACTTTACAGTAATATCGGTTGGAACAGAAACGGATGGTTCTATTTTGAGTCCAGCTGTTCAAAACTCTGTAGTCGGTATTAAACCGACTGTTGGTTTAATTAGTCGTAGAGGCATTATTCCGTTTACGTATTCGCAAGATACAGCGGGGCCATTTGCTAGAACAGTAACAGATGCCGCTATTTTGCTAGGGAGTTTAACAGGGATAGATGAGAAAGATGTAGCTACTCGTAAAAGTGAAGGGATAGCAGAACATGATTATACAAAGTATTTGGAGGTTAACGGTTTAAATGGAACAAAGATTGGTGTATATAACAACGCACCAAAAGATTATTATAAATCTGGTGAGTATGATGAGAATTTGTTTAAGGAAACAATTGAAGTATTACGTAGTAAGGGTGCGACAGTAGTAGAGGATATTAATATTCCGTCTTTTCATAGAGAATGGAGCTGGGGTGTATCGCTCTATGAATTAAAGCATAGTTTAGATAACTATCTTTCGAAATTGCCTTCTACTATACCAGTCCATTCTATTTCAGAGTTAATGGAGTTTAATGAAAACATAGCAGAAAGAGCTCTGAAATATGGACAAACTAAGTTAGAAAGAAGAAAAGATTTTCCTAATACGTTAAGAAATCCACAATATTTAAATGCAAGATTAGAAGATATATATTTTTCACAAGAACAAGGCATTGATTTTGCACTGAAAAAATATAATCTTGATGCGATTCTGTTCCCTTCTTATATAGGCTCCACTATATGTGCGAAAGCAGGTTATCCGTCTATAGCAATACCTGCGGGATATATGGATAACGGGAGACCATTTGGAATTACGCTTGCAAGCACTGCTTTTCGTGAGGGGACTTTAATTAAACTCGCATACGCTTTTGAACAAGCGACAAAGCATCGGAAATCTCCTAACTTATCATAAATAAAATAAATAGGGCAGGAAATCCTGTCCTATTTATTTTGTTCATTAAAGTGACATGTTTTTTTGCTTTGTCTTATCATATTTTAATAAGTTAAATGATAAACAAGCAGAGCACAATATAAGGATTGAAGCGAGAATATAAATCGTACGAACACCGAACAAGTCGGTAATAATGCCAACACTCAGCATAGAAAGACCAGAAGCTGTCGAAAGAAGAGCACCATGAGCTGTATACATTTTTGATAGTAAAGAAGGAGCGACACTTGATTGTAGAACTGTTGTTTGAGAAATATCTCTAATTTGATAACATGGTCCCATTAGAACGCACAGAAAAAGCGCAATAAAGCCGCTACTTGTCATACCATATAAAAATGTAAGAATACTAAACAGAAGAGAGCCTACCGCCATAGAGCGTATTAAATTGTTTTGAATGTATGTACTCATTTTCCACGCTAATAGACCGCCAATTAACGTCCCAACATAATAACTTGTATTAATAAATCCCCACCATTCTTCTCCTTTATGAAGGACAGTTGTTACATAAGCCATCGTAATAGCACCCATCCATATCGTCCCTGCAAAAGTTTCAATTAAGTCCATACATGTAACAGTACGGAGAGAAGGGTTTTGAAATAAGAGCTTCCAACCTTCCAATAAAGTATCACCTTTTGAAGAAGAAGGCTCTATTACTCGTTCAGTATGTATGGAACGTAATGAAAAGTGTAGTGCAACACATCCGAAAATCATCAAAATATTATTCATCATGAGTGTAGAAGAAGCACCGATAAGAAGCACAATAACACTTGTAAATGAATAAGCAGCGGCTTGTGCAATTTGTGTGGAAAAGGAAAAAATGCTATTTACTTTTACTAATTTTTCTTTCGGTGTAAGGCGCGGAAGAATACCGTATAGTAATGGAGCGCTCCAGCCACTACATAATGAAATGAAAAAAATGAAAATGAATAGTACTACAATGTTTGTGGAAAGGATCGGGAATAATATCATTAATAAAAATAATAGAGCAGTTTTTATCCACTGCAGTGTAAAAAGTAATGAATAAGATGGAAAACGATTCATTATAAGTGGTGCAGATGTATTTGTTATAAGATTAGTTATAACTTGTAATAATGGAAAAAGAGCAGTTAATGTAGCTGATTTCGTTGTGATATACATATGAGTTGTAATAATCATTACGTATACGATGTCAGCTAGAGTAATGCATATTTTCGATCCTAAATAGTAAGTCAATGAGCGTTTTTGCAATAAGCACACAACCTTTCTGGGAAAATATGAAAGTAGTTATAATAATTATAATTTAAAAAATAAATTTTGAAAGAATTAAATTTTTTGTCACTTTTTGAAAGGGAAATTCATGTATAATGAAGAATATATTAATATAGTATTTTAATAATACTCATTATAACAGTGAATATGTACAATAGCTCGTAGTAAGCGCCCACGTATGAGAAAGGGCGGATAAACCATTCTTTTCTTCATATACATATAGAAAATGAGAAAGAAAGTGAGGGTTGCATATGGCTGCTTGGGTAATTTGGTTTATAATAGCTGGTATTTTATTTATTGCGGAAATGCTGTCGATTACATTTTACATGCTTTGGCTTGGAATTGGAGCTGTTGTCGGAGGTCTTATTGCTTTGTTTGTTCCTGAAGCACTACTGTTACAAGTTGTTGCTGGCGCGATTGTAAGTTTAACATTGACTTTCTTTACGAAAAGAATATCAAAAAACTTTCAGGAAGCAAAAGGTTTTACTGATACAGTAGATATGCTTGCAGGTAAAAAAGGGATTGTTATGCAAGCGATTACAAATGAAGCGAACGGTATTGTGAAAGTGGATGGAGATACTTGGACAGCTATTGCAGATGATCCAATTGATGCCGGAGAAAAAGTTATTGTTATAAAGAGGCATAGTACTATATTACAAGTAAAAAAGGAGAGTGAATAAATATGGTAGCATTAACGTTAACGATTATTTTCGCATTAATTGTTGTTACATTTATCGCATTAACAATCAAAATTATTCCACAGCAAAAAGTTGGAGTCGTTGAAAGATTTGGTAAGTTTCAACGTGTTATGCAGCCAGGACTAAATTTATTAATCCCGATTGTAGATCGCGTTCGTGTATATCATGACTTACGTATTCAACAAACGAATGTACCACCGCAAAAGGTAATTACGAAAGATAATGTACAAGTAGAAATTGATACAATTATTTTCTATCAAGTCGTTGAACCGGAACTTGCGACATATGGTATTTCAAACTATGAATATGGTGTTCGTAACATTACTTCAGCAACGATGCGCCAAATCATTGGTAAAATGGAACTGGATGAAACGTTATCTGGTCGTGAAAAAATTTCAACAGAAATTCGCTTAGCACTTGATGAAGCTACAGAAAAATGGGGCGTTCGCATTGAACGTGTTGAAGTTGTCGATATTAATCCGCCGAAAGATGTGCAAGCATCAATGGAAAAACAAATGAAAGCAGAGCGTAATAAACGTGCGATCATATTAGAAGCTGAAGCTGCAAAACAAGATAAAGTCCTTCGTGCTGAAGGGGAGAAGCAAAGTAAAATCTTAATGGCTGAAGGGGATAAAGAAGCACGTATTCGAGAAGCGGAAGGTATTAAAGAAGCAAAAGAATTAGAAGCGCAAGGGGAAGCAAGAGCGATTGAGGAAATTGCGAAAGCAGAACAAAATCGAATTGAATTACTTCGTGAAGCAAATTTAGATGAGCGTATACTTGCTTACAAATCATTTGAATCATTAGCTGAAGTTGCGAAAGGGCCAGCAAATAAAGTCTTTATTCCGTCTAATGCAATTGAAACACTTGGTACTCTCGGGGCAATTGGTGAAATTTTTAAAGAAAAACAGGCAAAGAGATTACCTTCTTCAGATACACCAAAAGAATAATAGGAGTGAAAAGAGAAATGGGGTGGCATTTCTCTTTTTATTTTTTATCATTGTTTTAATTTATAAATTAAATGAGTAAGGGACGGGAAACCGTTCCTTACTTATATTCGCTAAAAAATTTTTAAGATTTCATAATATGAAATCAAGGAGAATGTGTAAGAAATAAAATTGGTATAATGATTGAAAATTCAGTCATCTAATGGTGTTTCTAAACTTTTTAGTATATTATTATGGGAAATTGGAGGGAAAAGAATGGGCATTAGAACAGGGGAACAGTATATTGAAGGATTGAGAAAAAGAAATCCTGAAATTTGGATTGGCGGGAGAAAAGTAACGGATGTAGTAAATGAAGATGTTTTTCGTGAACCGATTTTACAAATTGCGAATTTATATGATATGCAGCACCATCCAGAATATCAAGATAAAATTACTCATATATGCGAAGAGACAGGGGAAAGAATATCAAATGCATTTTTAGTTCCTAAAAATTATGAGGACTTAAAGGCACGCCGTGAATTATTTGAAGTATGGGCAAAAGCTACTTATGGTTTAATGGGTAGAACGCCTGATTTTTTAAATGTAACGGTTACTTCAATGGCAAGTAATTCGTGGTTTTTTGAGAAGTTTAATCCAGAATGGGGAGCGAATATAAAAAATTATTATAAACATATAAGGGATAATGATTTGTTTTTAACACACGCAATTATTAATCCGCAAAATGATCGGAGTAAGGCCTCCCATCAACAAGAAGATGAAACAATGCATTTAGGGGTAGTAAGTGAAACAGCGGAAGGGATGTATGTGAGTGGTGCTAAAATGTTAGCGACACTGGCGCCGATTACGGATGAGGTAATAATATATTCCTATCCAAGCTTTAAACCAGGTGATGAACGTCATGCAATTTCTTTTGCAGTTCCAATTGATGCACCAGGTCTAAGAATTTTATGTCGTGAGCCAATGCAAGATGGGAAACGTTCTTTATTTGATCATCCACTTGCATCAAGGTTTGAGGAAATGGACGCATTACTAGTATTTCATAATGTGTTTATCCCGTGGGATAAAGTATTTATTTATCAAAGTGTGGAAGCTGGGAATCAATTGTATCCTAAAACCGGAATTGGTCATCAACCAGCCCATCAATCTGGAGTAAGAGGGTTAGTAAAACTATCTTTTGCAGCTGAAGTAGCTATGAAAGTAGCAGATTCGATTGGCGTAGATGGGTTTTTAAATGTACAAAACCAGTTAGCAGAGCTTATGCAAGATGTCGAAACGATACGCGCTCTCCTGCAAGTAGCTGAATATGAGTATGAAACGAATTCATATGGAGAAGTTATTCCTGCGAGGTTGCCGCTTGATACGATCCGCAGTTTATTACCTAAAATGTATCCGCGGGCTATTGAGATTATTCAAACTATAGGTGCTGGTGGATTATTAATGTCACCGACAGGTGCTGATTTTATGAATCCCGAGATTCATGATGATATGCAAAAGTATTATATCGGGCGTGAAGGCGTATCCTCTGAGGAACGAGTTCGCTTGTTTAAATTAGCGTGGGATTTATGCGGTGAAGCTTTTGGGCAACGATTATTACAATATGAGCGTTATTATTCTGGAGATCCGGTGCGTAAAATGGGAATGTTTTATAATGCGTACAAAAAACAACAAACTTTTTCACTTGTGAACAATGCGTTGCAATCGAGTTCATCTGAAGGGGCCTTAAGTTAAATAAAAATGTTTGCGCTTACATTTTTATTTGGAAGAGGAAGGAGCAATAGATGATAAAAAGAATTTTACTGTTAGGATGTAATTCTTCTTATAATTTTAACAATATCTAGAACTTGAGAACTGTAACTGGAATAGGGGAGGTATATGATTTGATCGCTTCTATCAGTAAAATTTGCAAAATTCTAAATTGTTTCACGAGTGATGAGCCTGTGCTAGGTAATTCGGAAATAGCGGAAAAGCTAAAGATGAATGCAAGTACGGTTCACCATCTTGTTCGTACGTTGTGTGCAGAAGGAATGCTCATACAAGATGAGCAAAGAAAATATAGATTAGGTTGGAAGTTGTTAGAGTGGGGAAATCAAGTCATGTTTCAGCAAGAGATTTATAGTGGAGCAATTCCGCTTGTTGAAGAGCTAGTAAGAAATTTTAGCGGTACTGTGCATATCGGTATGTTTGATCGTGGTGATGTTGTATTTATATTGAAAGTTTCATCGAAGGAGTCCGTTCAAATTTCAACACATGTTGGATCAAGAGAACCTGCATATTGTACGAGCACAGGGAAAGTGCTGCTTTCATTTCATTCATCACCTTTAGAATATACTTCAGAAAAAGGGCTTTTACGACGAGCACCCAATACCATTACATGTGTCAAACAATTCCAAACAGAGTTACAGAAAATTCGTAAGCAAGGTTATTCAATTAGTGATAACGAAAATGAGCATGGACTATATGGAATTGCAGCTCCTATTCGATCTTATACTGGGAGAACTATTGCGGCGCTTAATATTGTTGGACCTATATCGTATATGCAGGGAAGTAATCGTGAAATCATAATTCAAAGTGTGATGAATACAGCAAATTTGATTTCCAAGGAATTTGGTTATTTAGAAATTTAATTTTAGAAGAAAAGAGATGAGTATCATTTATATACATGAGCAGTGTATACCTGAATTAACGAAATCTATTGTTTCAATTGGAGCATTTGATGGTGTGCATAAAGGTCATCAAGCTGTAATTAAAAATGCAGTTGAGAAGGCAAAGGTATTAAGGATAACAAATGTTGTGTATACATTTGATCCACCACCACGCTCATACTTTCAAGGGGCGAAAGTATTAACACCCATTGATGAGAAGGTGAAACGTATTCAAAGTCTTGGTGTTGAACATGTGATTGTAATTCGGTTTGATCGGTCTTATATAACAAAAAGTGCGAGTTGTTTTATTCAAGATATAAAAAGACTAAGCCCTGTAGAAATTTTTGTTGGCCAAGATTTTAAGTTTGGAAAAAATCGGGAGGGCAATATAGATTTGCTAAGAGAGCACTTCAATATTTCTATAGTGAAAGATATTTGCTGTGATGAAGGTGAGCGAATATCTTCAACGAGAATTAGAGATTATGTCTATCATGGGGATTTGCAAAAGTCTAGTTCTTTACTCGGTTGGTCTTTTAAAACGATATAAATAAAAAGGAATTATAAGGAGGAAATAGTATGTCTAAAACATTGCAATCTTTTAATTTACTAAAATGGATTGATGAGAATAAGGAGTTATTGAAACCACCAGTAAATAACAAAGTTATTTGGCAAGATTCAGAGTTTATCGCCATGATATTAGGTGGTCCAAATAGAAGACGTGATTTCCACGTAGATCCTTCAGATGAATTTTTCTATCAAATTAAAGGTGAATGTTATGTGGAATGTATTACAGAAGAAGGGAAGCGGGAAGTCGTCACAGTAAAAGAAGGGGATGTATTTATGCTCCCAGCTATGGTACCGCATTCACCACATCGCGTTGCTAACACATATGGGCTCGTAATTGAAAGAAAACGTAGCCAAGGAGAACTTGAGGATTTCGTTTGGTTCTGTGATGAGTGTAATCATGAAATGCATCGTGTACGCGTCCAATTAAGTGATATTGAAAAACAAGTAAAAGAAGCAATTCATAGTTTTAATTCAAATAAAGAAATTCGAGCGTGTAAAAACTGCGGTCATATTATGCCAGAGGAAGTGGAGGAATGGAAGTGCGAATAGATTTTCATACACATATTATTCCTGAAACTTTTCCAGATTTTGAAGAGAAGTTTGGTGGCGGTCGTTGGCCGATATTAAATCGGACTTGTACATGTGGTGCAAGTATTATGGTTGGAGGTAAAAATTTTCGAGACGTGACAGACCAAGTATGGTGTCCTAAGAAAAGAATTGAAGATATGGATCGTGAAGGTGTTGATATTCAAGTTCTATCACCAATCCCTGTTACATTTTCGTATTGGGCAAAACCAGAGGAAGCCGAAAGTATGGCACGTATTCAAAATGATTTTATTGCAGAAACAGTTTTAGCATATCCAGATCGTTTTGTAGGGTTAGGAACGGTTCCGATGCAAGATGGAGAAACTGCGATTCGTGAAATGGAGCGTTGTATAACGGAATTACATTTACACGGTATTGAAATTGGCACAAACGTAAATGGTAAAAATTTAGATGACCCATCGTTTATTGAATTTTTTCGAATGGCTGAAAAATGGCAAGTTCCGATTTTTATTCATCCATGGGAAACATTAGGGCGTGATAGAATGCCACATCATAATTTTATGTATACAGTTGGGATGCCGAGTGAAACGGCACTTGCGGCAGCTACATTAGTATGGAGTGGAATAATGGAGAAGTTTCCACTGCTAAAGGTTTGTTTTGCGCATGGCGGCGGCTCTTTCCCATATATTTTGCCAAGGTTAGATCAAGGCTGGAAAGTATGGCCGCATTTACGATTGACTACGCATCCTCCTAGTTATTATGCAAAGAAATTTTATTTTGATTCTTTAAATTATGATCCTATTAATTTGAAATATATGATTGAAAGATTTGGACATGAAAAAATTTTCATGGGTTCAGATTATCCGTTTTTATTGCGAGAAGTTGATCCGGGTAAAGTGATTGATGAAACAGCCAGTTTATCAGAGGAACAAAAAGCAGCAATGCTTGGGGGAAATGCTGCGGAATTTTTAAATATTGATATAAAAAAACGAGGTGTAGCATATGCAGAGAGTACAAACACCTGAGGATAAACTAAGTGAGTTGGGAATTACACTACCAGCTATTCGCCCGGCAGTTGGAAATTATGTTAGTTGTGTAAGAGTAGGTAACTTATTATTTACTGCTGGACAAGGTGTAGATGAGTATCACGGGAAATTAGGAAAAGATATTTCAATTGATGAAGGGTATAAAGCGGCAAGGCAATCGATGTTGAATTTGTTAAGTGTTGTGAGAAATGAACTAGGTGATTTAAATAAGGTAAAACGAATTGTAAAAATACTTGGTTTTGTAAATAGTACGGAAGACTTTATTAATCAGCCAAAAGTAATGAACGGTGCATCGGATGTATTAGTAGATATATTTGGAGAAAAGGGGAAACATGCTCGTTCAGCAGTCGGTATGGCTCAGTTACCTAATAATACAACAATTGAAATTGAGATGGTTTTAGAAATTGAGGAGTAGGAGGTAAAGAAGGTGAACAAAGAATTATTAGCGGACAAACTGAAAGTGAAAGATGCGAAATTGTTTATTGATGGACAGTATGTGGATTCTGTATGTGGTGAAACGTTTGATACGTTCAATCCAGCAACGAATAGAAAGCTTGCATCTATTGCAAAGGCAAATGAAGAGGACACCAAAAGAGCAATTGATGTGGCAGAACGCACATTTAAAAGCGGCATTTGGAGTAAAATGCCTGTGGAAGAGCGATCAAATATTTTATGCAAAATGTCGGATTTGATTATGGAAAGAGTGGATGAGCTAGCTTATATAGAAACTCTGGATGTGGGAAAGCCAATTAAAGAAAGTAAAGGATTCGATATACCACGTTCGGCTCATAATTTTCGCTTCTTTGCTGAAATGGCTAAATATATGGTGCACGAGCACTATGACAAACATAATTTTATGTCATATGCAAAGTATGCTCCTGCGGGAGTGACAAGTTTAATCATTCCTTGGAATTTGCCATTTATGCAAATGACATGGAAAGCATCAGCGGCACTTGCTTCTGGTAATACTGTTGTTGTCAAACCGGCCTCTTATACTCCATTAAGTGCAATTATGCTTGGTGAAATTGCAAATGATGCAGGACTACCACCAGGTGTACTTAATATTATTACAGGTCCGGGAAATACTGTTGGGACAAAAATGACAACACATCCAGCTGTTAGAAGAATTTCATTTGTTGGAGAAAGTAATACAGGCAAGACAATTATGCGTAATGCATCAGAGAACTTAATACCTGTTTCATTAGAACTAGGAGGTAAATCAGCGAATATCGTATTTGAAGATGCGGATTTAGATGAAGCAGTACAAGGCTCAATTGAAGCTATTTATCGGAATCAAGGAGAAATTTGTTTAGCTGGTTCAAGATTACTAGTGCAAGAAAGTGTATATGAACAGTTTTTAGAGAAATTTGTAGAGGCTGTAAAAAGAATAAAAGTTGGAGATCCTCTTTCTGAAGAGACAGATATGGGAGCGCTTGTATCAAAATCTCATTTAGAAACAGTTAATCGTTATGTAGAAATAGGAACTTCAGAAGGGGCAAAATTAGCCTATGGTGGAAAAAGAGTAGAGAGTCTAGTAGAAGGAAACTTTTATGAACCTACTATTTTGTACGATGTTGATAACAGTATGCGTGTAGCGCAGGAAGAGATATTTGGTCCAGTTTTAGTTGTTATTCCGTTTAAAACGGAGGAGGATGCCATTCGTATTGCGAATGATTCTATTTATGGACTAGCTGGAGTTGTTTGGACAAATGATCTTAGACGAGCACAACGAGTGGTTTCACAAATTGATTCAGGCTTACTATGGATTAATTGCTGGTATGTCCGAGATTTACGTACGCCATTTGGAGGTTCGAAGGCAAGTGGAATTGGTAGAGAAGGTGGGCGTCATAGTTTCGAATTTTATACGGAAGCTAAAACGGTAACGATGAAATTATAAGGATAATATTTTAACTTAATTACAAAGAGCCCTCATTTAATGTTTATGAAAATAAGTCGATGGGTGGGGGCTAGTTACAATGTAGTGGATTGGACATATATATAAATTTTTAAAAATGAGGTGAGAGCAATTGTTAATTAAAGAATTAGCTAATGAACTATTAAAGGCTGAAGATTCACGTGTAGGAATACCTCCTTTTACTGAGAGATATGCTAATTTATCTATTGAGGATGCATATAATATTCAACTTGAAGTAGTAGAAAGAAAGTTGGAGAAAGGGCGTTATGTAATCGGAAAGAAAGTTGGACTTACGAGTGTTGCGATGCAGCAGATGCTTGGGGTAAATGAACCAGATTATGGACATTTGTTAGATGACATGAAAATAGAAAATGGAAGTACAATCGCAATAAGTTCTTTTGTATCTCCGAAAATAGAAGCAGAAATAGGATTTGTTTTAGAGAAAGATTTAAAAGGGCCTAATATTACATATATTGATGTACTGATGGCAACGAAGTATGTTGTACCTACACTTGAAATAATTGATAGTCGTATTTCCGATTGGAAAATAAAATTGGTCGATACAGTAGCGGATAATGGCTCGTCAGCAAAAGTTGTAATTGGGAACAGATTTTCTAGCATCGATAAAGTAGATTTACGTACAACTGGAATGACACTTTATAAAAATAATAGTTTAATTGCCACGGGGGCTGGTGCTGCTGCATTAGGGCATCCTGCACAAGCTATTGCTTGGCTAGTTAATAAACTACATGAATTTAATATTGAATTAAAAGCAGGAGAGTTAATTTTACCAGGGGCGTTATCTGGCGCAGTCTCAGTGAATAGTAAAGATAGCATTCAAGCTGACTTCGGTTCACTAGGCTCGGTTTCAGTTACATTCATATAGGTTAAAATGTTATGAAAAGGTGGGATAGATGTGCAGAAAGTAAAGGCGGCCATAATTGGATCAGGTAATATTGGTACGGATTTAATGTATAAATTAAGAAAAAGTGAAGTCATAGACCTCAATGCCATGATTGGAATAGATGTAGAATCGGATGGTTTAAAGAGGGCGAAAGAAGCCGGATACGAGGTTTTTGATAATGGAATACAGGCGATTATTGATAATCCGAGTTTAGCTGATATTGTATTTGATGCAACTTCAGCTAAAGCACATAGTTATCATGCGAAAACGTTAGAAGAGCTTGAAAAAATAGTAATTGACTTAACACCGGCTGCATATGGGCCATTTGTTTGTCCTGCTATTCGAAATAATAATTTTTTAGATAAGAAAAACGTTAATATGATTACGTGCGGGGGACAAGCAACAATCCCGATTGTTCATGCTATTAATGAGGTGGCGAATGTTACATATGCAGAAATCGTTGCTACAATTTCCAGTTTAAGTGCAGGTCCAGGTACAAGAGCAAATATTGATGAATTTACAATTACGACAAAGCGTGGAATTGAAGAAGTTGGTGGGGCTGATAAGGGGAAGGCGATAATTATATTAAACCCTGCAGAGCCACCTATATTAATGAGAGATACGATTTATTGTGAAGTTAAGGATATGGATGAGGTTTCTATCTATGAAGCAATTCATAAAATGGTAGAACGGGTTAGGACGTATGTTCCTGCTTACTCTTTGAAACAAGAACCAATGTTTGATGGGAATCGTGTAACTGTATTTTTAGAAGTTGAAGGAGCTGGAGATTATTTTCCTCCTTATGCCGGTAATTTAGATATTATGACAGCTGCAGCATTAAAAGTAGGTGAAGAATTTGCAACGCAAATCATTTCAGAGAAGAAAAGAGGTGTAATGAATGAGGCGAAATAGTGAAAGACCAGTGAGAATAACGGAAGTTTGTTTACGTGATGGAAGTCATGTAATGAAACATCAATTTACAGAAGAGCAAGTTCGATCTGTAACAAGGGCATTAGATGAGGCAGGTATGCATTATATCGAAGTGAGCCATGGAGATGGTTTAGGTGGCTCTACTTTACAATATGGGAAGTCATTAGTTAATGAAATGAAGCTCATTGAAGCTGCGGTAGATGAGTGTAAGCAAGCTCAAATAGTTGTCTTGTTAATTCCTGGTATTGGAACGATTCATGAATTAAAGCAAGCTGCAAATATTGGTGCGAAACTAGTTCGTGTAGCAACACATGTAACAGAAGCGGATGTTTCCGCTCAGCATATTCAATTTGCGCGTGAGTTAGGTATGGAAGTGTGCGGTTTTTTAATGATGGCACATTCTGCATCGGTTGAAAAGTTAGTAGAACAAGCAAAGCTTATGGAAAGTTATGGTGCAGAAGCAGTTTATGTAACAGATTCTGCAGGAGCTTTATTGCCTCATGAAGTACGTGAACGTATCCGTGCTTTGCGTCAATCTTTAAATATTGAAATTGGTTTCCATGGTCATAATAATCTTTCGGTTGCAGTAGCAAATACAATTACTGCAATTGAAGAAGGAGCGACACGTATTGATGGAAGTGTACGATGTCTTGGCGCAGGAGCTGGAAATGCCCAAACAGAAGTATTGCTCGCTGTTTTGGATCGTATGGGATATAAGCTAGATATAGATTTATATAAGATGATGGATATCGCAGAGGAGATAGTTGCCCCTTTATTACCAGTACCACAAGAAATTCAAAAAAGTAGTCTAGTAATGGGATATGCAGGGGTATACTCTAGCTTTTTATTACATGCTGAAAGGGCGGCACAACGCTTTAAGGTAGACACACGTGATATTTTAATAGAACTGGGGAAAAGAAAAGTAGTTGGAGGACAAGAGGATATGATTTTAGATGTAGCTGCAGAATTAGCAAAGATAAAAATGGAGGTGTAACATATGGCTTTAGTGAAAGGGGCAGATTTAGAAATTATTGACTATTTACTTCAAGCTGAAAAGGAAAGAAAAGAAGTAGTAAAAGTAACGGATAAGCATCCTGATTTAACAGTAGAGGATGCTTATAAACTGCAAAAACGTTTAATTGAACAAAAAATGAGCGAAGGTTCTAAAAGAGTTGGTGTGAAACTTGGATTAACGAGTAAGGCAAAACAACAAATGATGGGGATTGATGAAGCGATTTACGGATATTTGTTGCACGATATGCTTGTATTCGAATGGGAGCCATTGCAATATGAAACGTTGATTCATCCGAAAGTAGAGCCAGAGATTGCTTTTTTAATAGGTGAGGATTTACAGGGAACGAATGTGACAGCTGATGATGTATTAAAGGCAACAAAATATGTTGCGCCAGCTTTAGAGGTGATTGATAGTAGATATTTGAATTTTAAATTTACATTACCTGATGTAATAGCAGATAATTGTTCCTCTTCAAAATTTTTGTTAGGAAGCAAATGGATTGATGTTAAGAATATAGATTTAGCAAATGTAGGAATGGTTATGTCAAAGAACGGTAAGATTGCTACGACTGGGACAGGAGCAGCTGTGCTGGGACATCCAGCAGAGGCAATCGCTTGGGCGGTAAATAAACTTGGTTTACAAAATGAAGGATTAAAAAAAGGTGATATTGTATTAAGTGGAGCATTGTCTGAAGCGATTGCATTTAAATCTGGAGATTCTATCATTGCACAATTTGATGATTTGGGAAGTGTAGCGATGTTTTGTGAATAAATAGTAAAGCGAGAGATAAAAATGCCCATTATACAAATTCAAATAATAGAAGGTAGAAAGCAAGAGCAAATTCAAAATCTAATATTTGATGTTACAGAAGTAGTCGCGAAAAATTTGGATGTAGATGTTGGACGAGTCCGTGTTTTAGTGAATGAAATCCCAAGTTCGCATTGGGGAGTAGGAGGAAAGTCTAAAGAGTGTTTAAAAGAAATTTAGTTAGTAATAAAAGCAATTTTCATTCTCTTATGAATGGGGGTTGCTTTTGTTGTTTTGAAAATTTTTAATAATATGTTAAAATTTATTCTTGGTTTTAAGGAGAAAAGGGGAGTGAAGAAACATGCAAATACTACTAATACGCCACGGAGAATCAGAAGCTGATATCTTAAACGTACATGAAGGACGAGCTGATTTTGAATTGACAGAAAAGGGAAGACAGCAAGTGCAAAGGCTTGTACAGAAAGTGAAAGCAGATTTCCCGCCAGATTTCATTTGGGCAAGTACATTAAAACGGGCTCGCGAAACAGGTGAAATGTTAGCAGAAGGAATTGGATGCCCAATTCAATTAGAAGAGGAATTAATGGAGTTTAATAATGGAGTGCAAGCAGGTCTTTCGTTTGAAGAAGCAAAGAAATACCCAGAGCCAAAGTTCCTTCATGATCGTTTTGAAAACGGGGAATCATTTATTGAATTTAGAATGAGAATAGAAGGAATCTTTTCTAAAATCGTGACAGAGAATACATATGACCGAATTGCAATTGTTGCACATGGTGGTGTAATAAATAGTCTATTACGTGCTTTTTTCAAAATGCCCATTTCAATGGACTATTATTTTAAAATGGGAGATACGGGAATAAGCTTAATTGAAATGGATGGCGAACAAAAAACAGTACATTTCATTAATGATACGAATCATTTGGACGGGATGTAAAGATCTATGTACAAAGTAGTATTTTTTGATGTTGACGGTACGCTTTTAAGCGAAATTGATAGAAGTATGCATGAGAGCACAAAAGAAGCAATACAAAGATTAATAGAAAAAGGGATTCACGTAGTTGTTACAACAGGGAGACCATATAGCTTATGTTCGCAATTTAAGAAACTAGGCATAAATACGTTTATTTCTGCAAATGGTGCACATATCAAGTGTGGGGAATCAGTTATACATAAGTCAGTACTTTCAAGTGAAATCGTACATGATATCTCAGAGTTTGCAGAATTACATGGTCACGGTATTTCTTATTTTACCGAGGATTTTGCAATGAACGGAATAGCCTCGGATAATGAGCGTGTAATGCAAGCGCTTAGCGAGACGTTGAATTTAGAGAAGTATCCAGAAAAAAGCAGAGATTTGTCAGAAGAAATCTATTGTTTATGTCTGTATGCAGATGAAATAGAAGCTCAAAAATTTCTTGAAAGATATCCAGTACTTACGTTTGAACGTTTTCACGGTTACGTTATGAATGTGTTGGAAGATAATAAAGTATCAAAGGTAACTGCAATTCAAAAGGTATTAGAACACCTAAACATTTGCAAATCAGAAGCCATTGCTTTCGGCGACGGTAGAAATGATATTGAGATGTTGCAGTATGTAGAATTAGGTATTGCGATGGGGAATGCTGGAGAAGAGTTAAAAACAAGAGCTGATTTCGTTACAAAGAAGGCGAGTGAAGGTGGTATTTTATTTGCCTTAGAGAAGTTTCATATCGTCTAACATACCTTTATTGAAATAAAGGTATGTTAGGATCTTTTATATGCTCACATAGTAAAATATGAACTTGTCCACGATGATGATAAAAGTGTGTAACAATTTCCAGCAACCATTCAAAGCGTGAATAAGAAATACCCCAATAAGCAGTCTTAATTTCTGCTAATTGTTCATTGGAATAAGATAAAAAAGTTTTAGAAAGTAAATCGTAGCCCTGTATCATCGTTTTTTGCATTTGCGCAATTGTTTCGGGTGTTTGTTCTTTATAGAAAGTATGTAGCTCTTTTTCTGTAATACCATTTAAAATGAGTAAATCAGCATGGCAAATAAGAGAAAAATGTGCACACATTTCAAATAATGATCGCTTCGAGTGAATTGGTTGTATTTTTAATTCGTCTTCTTTATATCGGTTAAGCATTTGAATAGAAGTATCAACAGCAACTTGTAGTTGGTGTAATGCAGATTGTACAAACATTGTAATTCTCCTCTTCTCCGTATATAATAGTTTCTTGAGGGTATTATATCATACTCAAAATTCCGAAAATTCTAGTAGTTTGACTAGCATATTGAAAAGTATTATATTGTAAAAGGTCATATGAAACGTGAAATAGAATGGAATGCAATTATTGAGTTAGGAGTTAGACCAATGAGTTTGAAATATGGAAGAGATACAATTGTTGAAGTTGACTTAAATGCAGTAAAACATAATGTAAAAGAATTTAAAAAACGAGTGAATGATGAAAATATTGCAATGATGGCTGCTGTAAAAGCGAATGGATATGGTCATGGGGCAGTTGAAGTTGCGAAAGCTGCTATTGAAGCTGGAATAAATCAGCTTGCAGTTGCGTTTGTAGATGAAGCGATAGAGTTAAGAGAAGCAGGAATTAACGTGCCGATTTTAATTTTAGGCTATACGTCAGTAGCAGCTGCGGAAGAAGCAATTCAATATGACGTTATGATGACTGTTTATAGAAGTGAAGATTTACAAGGTATAAATGAAATCGCAAACCGTCTTCAAAAGAAAGCGCAAATTCAAGTGAAAATTGATACAGGGATGAGTCGTATCGGTTTACAAGAAGAAGAGGTTAAACCATTTTTAGAAGAATTAAAACGTATGGAGTATGTGGAGGTAGTAGGAATGTTTACACATTACTCTACGGCAGATGAAATCGATAAATCATATACGAATATGCAAACAAGTTTATTTGAGAAAGCTGTCAATGCAGCAAAAGAATTAGGGATTCATATTCCATATATTCATAGTTCAAATAGTGCAGGTTCAATGGAACTTAGCAATACATTTCAAAATATGGTTCGTGTAGGTATTGGGATTTATGGAATGTATCCTTCAAAAGAGGTAGATCATTCAGTTGTTTCTCTGCAGCCTGCGTTGTCGTTAAAATCAAAAGTAGCCCATATTAAGCATGCGAAGAAAAATCGCGGTGTAAGTTATGGGAATACGTATGTAACGACTGGTGAAGAATGGATTGCCACTGTACCGATTGGTTATGCTGATGGCTATAACCGTCAGTTATCTAATAAAGGGTATGCATTAATAAATGGAGTTCGAGTACCTGTTATTGGTCGTGTTTGTATGGATCAGCTTATGTTAGACGTTTCAAAAGCAATGCCAGTACAAGTGGGAGACGAAGTAGTATTCTACGGTAAACAAGGCGAAGAAAACATCGCAGTAGAAGAAATAGCGGATATGTTAGGTACAATTAACTATGAAGTTACATGTATGTTAGACAGAAGAATTCCACGTGTATATAAAGAAAATAATGAAACGACTGCTATTGTAAATATACTAAGAAAAAACTGAATCGATATGATTCAGTTTTTTTATTTTTGACAAATGAAAAACGCTCTATTTGTACCGTGTGTTTGAATGTTTTTAAAACCTACGGATTCTAGTGAAGAAATTATTTCTTCATTTGAATAACAAGCTTCTTCAAATGAAAAATCACTTCTTGCCCAATTATTATCTATGTCATGTTGAAATAGTATAAAGTTCATGATGGCTTTTTTATTTTCATCATCATATGTAGAATCAATCGTACAAACATATTCATCCGCTGAAATATGAAATGAAGCAATCCAATTTTCAAGAAATCCTTTTTCCATATTCATATCAAATACGAATGTACCTTCGTTATGTAATACGGAATAAACATTACGAAAAACACGTTTTAATTCATCTAATTTTAAAATATGGTTTAAGCTATCGCCAGTAGAGATAACATATTGAAATTGCTCATTTATGTTGAAATAGCGAGCATCATCGACGATAAAGGTTGCGTTTGGCGCGTTTTGACGTGCGTATTCAATCATTTGGGCAGAACCATCTATACCAGTTACTACAAAAGTATTATCAATTAATTTCTTAGTAAGGTGACCAGTCCCGCAGCAAAGATCTAAAATATGAGAATGTGGTGGTGCATATTGTAAAACAAGTTTTTCCAAAAGTAGATAGGAGTGTTCAGCATAATGCCCCCAATGCTTATCCCACTTTAATGGGCAGTAAGACCCCCACCTCAAGATTCAGCGAAAGCAAAGAAGTTAGGTGGGGGATCAACTGCCCATAAAAGTCCGATTGGTTCAACTAATAATCAGTGGGGGATGAAGAAAACCCCCACTGATTAAAGTTTCACTTTATTATAAATGGATGCGAAAATATCATAATCAGAATACATTAGTTTTTTAGACACATGCATTCACCTCAAAATTCATTACACTATAATAGTCATGCTTCGTTTTCATTTCAAAACCACTTTGTGTATATAGTTGTAAAGCATTGATGTTTTTTGTTTCCACGTCTAATTCAATTGTTGAAGCTCCTTCTGTAATAAGGGTATGTACCATATAACTAAGAATATCTTTTCCGTATCCTTTACCTTGATAGGAAGGATGAACGGCAAATCCTGATAGTATAGTAGATTGCTCTTGCTTCGAAACTGTAATCGTTCCTATCACTTTTTCATCGATAAGAGCACTGTAAACTTGATGAGAAGGTGAATTCATCATTTTTTGTAACCATATAGAGGTATTTTCTACTGAATCTCCAAAAGCTTTACTAGAAATTTCAATAAGGTCAAGGAGTGATTTTGAAGATGCTAGAGTAAGTTGTATAGCATTCTTCGTTCTTTTTTGCGCTTCATTTGCTTTGAACTCCATACCATATTCACTATATAAATAAGGCAGCTTCATATGTATTGCAAATGCTTTCCCAGAAGCAGAATCCCCATTCATAATAAGAAGAGCTTCGTCTGCCTCCCTTAATCGTATTTCTTTCATTGCGGTTTGTAAAAGAGTAGTACCTATATGTTGTTTCCTATAGTTTGGATGAACAAAACCTATTAACTCCAGTTTTGTCGGTCTTTCAAAGTCATACATACTTAATACACCGACTAATTTTGTATCGTCATAAAATAGAAAATCATTTATCTCTTCTTTATTACGAGCAGTTAAAAAGTTTACATGTAAATCTGACGAATAATCAATTCGATCGTGTTGCCAGCAAATATGAGCTAAAGCTTTCATTTGCTGAATTTCGTCCGTTGTTAAAGATTTCTTTCGTTCAATATTCATTTCATAATCCCCCACATTCGTATTTAAAAATAGGATGGATGACTTAACCATTTTTCTAATTCCACACTTCCTTGAACAGATAACAGTCGGTATAAATAACGGTAAGGCTGTCTACACTTTTCAAGTTGAGGAATTGGCATAATTGTTTCGTAACCACTTTTAAAGGCATGAGCTTCTTTTTCGGTAAGTACATATTCTAGTCCGATAAAATCAAACTCTCGGGGAGCAACTGCGTAAGCTTCTGTATCTACTAAACCTGTAATAGTTGTACCATCAGATAAAAACTGAGTAGGGTCCATATCAATTAAAACGAGCGTAGATTCCTTTGGTGTTGGCAAGGAAGAAAGTTGTGATTCAAAAGTAGAAAATGCGTTACGGATGCTCGTATTATCGGAATAAAACCTATTTACAAGTTCTTTACTGACTTTTAATATGTGAGACTTAAATTCTTCTAGTGGAACTTGGAAAGTACCTGATGGATTTCCTATAAACTCTGCTTGAAACGAATGAATTTCTGCTAGTCCTTTTCCAAGGCTGAATAAAATTGAATCAGATTGTCCGACAAAGGATTGCAGCGTACTTCCTGTTAGTTTTTCGACACTAACATACTTTCGGCCATTTAAAACATGTTTTTGCAAAATAGTGGGGATGGGCAAGTTAGTATGCTTTTTCAATAATTCGTGTATATATTCTAAATGATGTACGTTCCTTGGATCGATTCCAAAAAGGTTTTTGCATCCCCACCAAAAATCATTGTTTGGTTCTTCAGTCATTTTTGAGGAACGAACGATGACTTCTTCATCTTTAGTTTGGACGAGAAACACATCGCTTGCATGGTCTTCATAACTTGGATGTAAAGTTTGAACAGATAATATAGGTGAAGCGAAGAGTTGTTGTAGCATGAAGACACTCCTTTTTCTGTGAATTCGATAAATTCATTATATAACAGAATGTGTATGAAGTGGATAATGATAGGGACAACATAGAATTTAAATAAATTTATGATAAGAAATCAGTGTGGAAATTATATTTTTCTACTTTTGTATGAATTATCAAAATAATGTTTCTGATAATAAATCTGTAAAAAGACCAAATATAAATCTCGTATTTTTCAGTAAGTGAAGAGTTAAGCTTACTTTCAAAAGGGTTATAACGTAGGTTATGAAAAATATTTCTCAATAATAAAATGAAGAGAAAAAAATGAAGAAGTAGAATAGATTCCTTTATAATAGTTTTAAATTAATTAATATAATTAATTATATTAGATAGGAGAGAATATGATGGCAAATGTACTCGTAATAAATTTTCCTGGAGAAGGCCATATTAATCCGACTTTAGCTATTGTAAGTGAGTTAATTCGTCGAGGGGAAACAGTTGTTTCTTATTGTATTGAAGATTATAGAAAGAAGATTGAAGCAACAGGTGCAGAATTCCGAGATTTTGAGAATTTTCTCTCTCAAATTAATATTATGGAACGAGTAAATGAAGGTGGGAGTCCTTTGACGATGCTGTCTCATATGATGGAAGCATCAGAACGTATTGTTACTCAAATTGTAGAAGAAACAAAAGGGGAAAAGTACGATTATTTGATATATGATAATCACTTTCCAGTAGGACGTATTATAGCCAATGTTTTAAAGTTACCTAGTGTTTCTTCTTGTACAACGTTTGCTTTTAATCAGTACATTACTTTTAACGATGAACATGAATCAAGAGAAGTAGATGAAACGAATCCATTGTATCAATCTTGTTTAGCGGGAATGGAAAAATGGAACAAACAGTATGGAATGAAATGTAATAGTATGTATGATATTATGAACCATCCTGGTGATATTACAATTGTGTATACTTCAAAGGAATATCAGCCGCGTTCAGATGTATTCGATGAATCGTATAAGTTTGTTGGCCCATCAATTGCTACTCGAAAAGAAGTAGGTAGCTTTCCTATGGAAGATTTAAAAGATGAAAAATTGATTTTCATTTCTATGGGAACAGTTTTTAATGAACAACCTGAGTTATATGAAAAATGTTTTGAAGCGTTTAAAGATGTAGAAGCGACAGTCGTATTAGTTGTTGGTAAGAAGATAAATATAAGTCAATTTGAAAACATTCCGAATAACTTTAAGTTGTATAATTATGTGCCGCAATTAGAACTATTACAGTATGCTGATGTATTCGTAACACACGGCGGTATGAATAGTTCGAGTGAAGCACTATATTACGGTGTCCCGTTAGTTGTAATTCCGGTAACAGGAGATCAGCCTTTAGTTGCGAAACGAGTAAATGAAGTAGGGGCTGGAATAAGGCTTAATCGTAAAGAATTAACTTCTGAAATGTTACGTGAGTCTGTAAAGAAAGTGATGGATGATGTAACGTTTAAGGAAAAAAGTCGTAAAGTTGGAGAGTCACTTCGAAATGCTGGTGGTTATAATAGGGCAGTTGATGAAATATTAAAAATGAAAATGAATTCATACTCAAAACTTAAATAAATGTTTGGAGCACACTTACTGTAATATGTAAGTGTGTTTCTATAAATAAATTACATAAAAAATCATTGTAAAGGTGAAACTTTTGTGTATATAAACTCATATCTTTGAATTAGCATTGAAATTACGTTAAAATAATACTAAGAAAATATATAAGTTTTGGGGGTAATGAATGAAGAAAGTATTTGAATACATATTATTAACAATTGGCTCGATTATTGTAGCGGGTTCATTGGAGCTTATTTTAGCACCTAACGGATTAGTAGATGGCGGGGTAACGGCTATTGCTATTATGGCGAATAAAGTTGCTGGGTTACCGCTTTATGGGGTGTTCTTAGGAATTAATATCCCGATTTTATTATTTACTGCAAAAGTAATGGGAAAGAAGTTCTTTATCCGTACGTCTTATGCAAACGTTGTGACAACACTCGGATTGATTTATTTAAAACCATTTCCAGCAATTACAACTTCTGAATTGTTAATTGTTCTTTATGGAGGAGTTCTATTTGGTGTTGGTGTAGGGATTGTAGTAAAAATGGGCGGAGCAATTGATGGATCAGAAATGTTAGCTGTTTGGATGAATAAGCATTTTAAAGTGCCAATTAGTACATTTTTACTTGCTGTAAATGCAGTTATTTTCATCTTTGTTGCCATTTTGTTTTCAATTGAACAAGCGATGTTCTCATTAGCAATTTTCTATATTGTTACGAAGATGATTGATTTCATATTAGATGGCATTAATCAAGGAAAGAGCGTTATGATTATTTCTGGCAAAAATAAAGAAATAGGCGATCTACTTATGAAAGAATTGCAATTATCCGTTACGTATCTACATGGAGAAGGTGGTTTTTTAGGAGAACATAAGAGAATCATTTATTGTATTACAAACCGTTTCATTTATCCGAAAATGAAAGATCTCGTTCTCTCTGTAGATCCAACTGCTATAATTGAAGCGTCTTATTCAACAGAAACAACTGGTGTCAAACGTCCGGGAAGGGCAGCGAGATCAGAAAAATAGTGAATGAAATAGCTCCACGTAAGTTATACTTACGTGGAGCTATTCTTATTTGGGGAACCAGGCCTTTTTCAATAATTGGACAACGGTTTCGATACGATTCTCTGGAATACTACCAAAACCGAGTAATACATATGACTCCTCCCTCAAATTATGAACAGAATCGTATGTCGAGAGAGGGTATAACTTAATACGTTGTTTTGCAGCTGCATGAATAAGTTCTTGTTCGTTCATACCATTATGAACGTGAAGTACAATATGAAGTCCAGATTGTTCACCGAGTATATGCACGTTATTCCCCATCTCGTTTGTAATAGATTTAATTAAAGAAATATGCTTTCTTTTATATAACGTACGACTTCGGTTAATATGACGTTCCCAATCCCCACTTTGAATAAAGGTAGCAAAGGTAAGTTGTTGCATTGTAGAAACCGTTTGTTTATACATGCCACCAAGTTCTTTATAGGTTTTTAGCAGATGAGGTGGTAAAACGATATATCCCATTCGTAAAGAAGGTAAAAAAGATTTCGAAAAAGTTCCCATATAAATAACACGTTCATTTGAATCTAGTCCTTGTAAAGAAGGAATAGGTTTTCCAATATAGCGAAATTCTCCATCATAATCATCTTCAATAATATACCCTTTACAATCATTCGCCCATTTTAATAACTCGAGTCTTCTAGATAACGGCATAATGATTCCGAGTGGAAATTGGTGAGATGGAGTGACATATGCCACATTGGAACCCGATTCACGTAAAGCAGAAATATGAATTCCTTTATCATCTAAAGGGATAGGGTGAACAGGAAGTCCAGAACTTTGAATCATAGCAGGTATACGGTGAAATCCAGGGTTTTCAATTCCGTATTCTTTTTTTGAACCAAGTAGTTGAAGGAGTAGCCAAAGAAGAGGCTGCGTACCTGCTCCAATAATAATTTGATCAGGTGAAGAATGTACCCCGCGAGCATGATATAAATATTTTGAAATATGTTCTCGTAGAACGAGCTCACCTTGTGGATCCTCTTTGGCAAATAATTCATTTTCATACTGAAATAAAGTTTCGTGTAATGCTCTTTTCCAGTTTGTTATGGGAAAAGCTTTTTGATCAATAAGTCCTTGACTACAATCATAATCATATTGTTCTTTTTCTTTATTGTTAGCACTGTTTGACGCAATTTGTTGTTTCTTTTGAATGATATCAATATCTACTTCCGCAACAAAAATCCCGCGTTTCGGTTTGCTTTCTACATAACCTTCAGCTAGTAATTGTTGATAAGCGGATTCAACTGTAATACGGCTCACATTAAGCTGCATAGCTAAATTTCTGTGAGAAGGAAGGCGTGTACCAGCACATAGTGATCCATGAGAGATTTCGCGTTTCATATATTTGTAAATTTGTAAGTAAATAGGTGTTTTACTTTGTAACACTAAAGGAATATTCAGATCCATTTGTAGACGCTCCTTTTTATACTGGCCTTATAAAAAAGAATAGAACTGTCACTTAAACTAAGGGCAGTCGCTTTCTATAATGATGATATAACATTTAGAAAATTTTATAAATAGCAAGGGGCGAATCATAATGAATGTTAAAGCAGTAGTAACAGAAGCAGATTTACACGATGTATTTCCCGTATTACAACAATTAAGAACGAAAATTTCAAGAGAAGAGGCAAGTTCTTTATTTCAAAAAATGAAAGAAGAAAATTACAAACTATTTTCGCTACGTAACGAAGAGAATGAAGTTGTTAGTCTAGCTGGTGTAGCGATTTGTACGAATTTTTATAATGAGAAACATGTTTTTGTGTATGACCTTGTAACTGCGGAAGCTCACAGATCAAAAGGGTATGGTAAGGTTCTGCTGTCATATGTAGAAAAATGGGGGGAAGAAAAAGGATGCAGTTCTATCGTTCTTACATCTGCGTTTCCAAGAATTGATGCACATCGTTTTTATGAAAGAGAGGGCTTTAATAAGGTAAGCTATTCTTTTTATAAAGCGTTATAATATTAAGTAGGTTCCATATGTACAAATATATGGAACCTATTTTCTTTTTCAGATTTGAGCTAGGAACAGGTCTAGCAATATGATTTGTCGAATATTAGAAATTAAAAATAGAATCTTGAATTTAGAGAATGTTAGGAGCGTTTAAACTTGGAAAAAATAAAGGAATTATCTATACCAAATGATGTAAGAGTCATCATTATTTCTGATATTCATGGAGAATTAGATCTTTTTAAGGAACTATTATATAAAGTTAATTTTAACGATGAGGATTATTTAATTATTAATGGTGATCTTTGTGAGAAAGGAAGAAATAGTATTGGCGTCGTAAACTATGTCATGAATCTTGTAAAGAACAATTCAAATGTTCATGTTGTTGAAGGGAATTGTGAAGTTATAGTTGAAGCGCTTGTAAATGAAAATCCTGCTTTAATAAATTATTTGTGTACGCGGAAAAATACAATTTTTAATGAATGGCTAGCGCAATTGAATATTAACGTTCATGAAGAGAGTGATATCCGTGAATTGAAAACAAAATTAATGAGCCATTTCTCAAAAGAAATAAAGTGGCTAACAGAATTACCAACAGCGATTGAAACGGAAGATTATATTTTTGTACATGCTGGCCTTGAAGATAGAGAGGATTGGAAAGAAACAGAACGAAAAAATGCGATAGCAATGCCGGAGTTTTTCAATCAATCACATAAAGTAAATAAGTATGTAGTTGTTGGACATTGGCCTGTTGTAAACTATTCAGAGAAGGCACCATCTAACAATCCTGTTATTGATAAGGAAAAAAAGATTATTGCAATTGACGGCGGAAATACGATTAAAGAGGCAGGACAATTAAATGCATTTATCATTCAGAGGAAACCAACAGGTGATAAGTTTTCTTATACATATGTAGACTGTTTTCCAGAGTATGAAGTAATAGCAGATTTTCATGCCGATGCAACAATGCAGGGCGGGGTTACCTATCCACATTATTACATAGAGCCTATTGAGAAGAAGCAAGATTACACAATATGCAGGCAAAAGGAAACGAATACATTACTTTCTGTGAAAGATGAATACATTAGGCAACTTGATTCAGGTGAATACACAGTGAAAACGGATATATCTTGTGCGCAAATAAGTGTAAGAAAAGGTGACATTGTTTCTCTTATTGATAGTAGCTGTTCAGGCTATGATTTAATTAAAAAAGATGGAGTAGAAGGCTGGATAGAGAAAGGGATTTTAGTTGAGATAGAAAAGACGAAAAAGAAAATATTTAGCTGAAATAGGAGGGATGTAACCTCCTATTTTTTTTAAGAAGTAGATTGCTTGCTATCTTTAATAAGTAAATAAATCGTACTCGGTAAAATGAAAAGCGTCATTCCTAAAATAATCGCTAGTATGGCATAACCTCTATATGGAGCAGAAACGATAAATGGAAGCCCCGCTAGGAAAATACCTGCTATCATCATTGAAATACTACAAATATTTGAAGCTCTTTTTTCAAGGTGCTTATCATTCCATTCCAATGAAACGGTTGATTTAGTCGTATCAATTTTGGAGCTGAAATAACCTATTAATATAAATAAAAGCCCTAATGCTAAAAATATGAAATAATCAAGAGAAAGTGAAAAGCCAAGGGCGATAAGGGCAATGACAATATCAACAAAAAATAAGAATAGTAACATTGTGTTGCCGATCCAATGGAGAAATTTCTCGTTACTCGCTGCTTTAGATAAAGCTAAAAATAAAAAGAATAAGAAGGAACATATAATTATATTTACGATAACAAAAGTGCTTTTATCCATCATTGACGTAGGCGTTCCATTGAAGTCCCATTTCGTAACAATACTTGATGGTAAGAAGAAATAGAGAATAATATTTGTCGTAATAATAGTGAGAAACAAAGTGATACTAAATCGATTATTCATTGAATCACCAGCTTTCTACATGAATAATTGGTATCTTATAACAAAATTATACAATATAATAAACGATATTTGTTTTGATTTTTCAGAAAAAATATTATAATTATATATGAAATAAAGAGGAGTGTAGGAGGAAATTATGAAAAGCGTAATCGTAAAAGGGGATAGAGTAACAATTCGTACAATTGAAGAATCAGATATAAAAACATTATGGAATCTCGTGTTTAAAGAAGAAAATCCAGAGTGGAAAAAATGGGATGCACCGTATTTTCCGTTTTTGATGCAAGAATACTCAGCCTATAAGGAAAAGATGCAAACTCGTTTAAAAGAAGAACCTCTATCCAATTTAATTATAGAAAATAACGGTCAAGTTATAGGGACGGTCGGATTTTATTGGGAGTATAAACCGACGCGTTGGTTGGAGATGGGAATTGTTATTTATAATCCGGCTTACTGGAATGGTGGCTACGGTACAGAAGCGTTAACGTTATATCGAGATTTATTATTTGAGAAGATGGAGATTGGTAGAGTAGGGCTCACGACTTGGTCTGGCAATGAACGAATGATGAAAGTAGCTGAGAAAATAGGAATGACTTTAGAAGGTAGAATGCGCAAATGCCGTTATTATAACGGAACGTACTATGATTCTATTCGAATGGGAATGATTCGTGAAGAATGGGAAGCGCTATGTGTAACAAAGGGGTGAAGGGATATGTACGCTATTATTGCTACATTTGATCGTGTATTTACTAATAAAATTACAGAATTGCAAAATGAATTAACAAATATCATTGGCACAAATCAATTAGCCGGAGCAGAACCTCATATTACGTTAGCTGATTATAATGAGTTAAATGTTCATTTGTATAAGGAGAAATTAGGGGAGTTTGTAGTTATGCAAGAAAATACGGACCCAGTAACTTTTCCTTCTGTTGGAGTTTTTCCTACTAACGGAACAGTCTTTCTAGCACCGACTGTTACTGATGCATTGTTAAAATTACATCATTCTTATCATGATTATTTTAACAATTTTCATGACAACCCAAATTCATATTACGTACCGGGAAAGTGGGTTCCGCATTGTACGCTTGCAAATAGATTACATACAAATCAGTTTTTAAGCGTAATGGAATATATTTATGAAAAATTTGATTTTGCAACAGCTTCAATTGAGAAATTAAAATTAATAAAGGTGAATTATGAAAATGGTTCTGCCATTTCTTCTAGTATATTAGCAGAATATAATTTAAAGAGAATGGAGACATCGAGATGACATATGTAATTAGAGAAATGAAGCAAGAAGATATTCATGCTGTACAATCAGTAGCGAAAATAGCTTGGCATGATACATACGAAGGCATTATTCCGAGAGAGACTCAAGACAGTTTTTTAGACGAGGCTTATTCTGATGAAAAAATGAAATATCGTCTTGAGAATACACATTTATTCGTTGCAGAAGAAGAGGGAGAAGTAATTGGCTTTGCAAATTTCTCACCTGTTAGACTGCAAAACGAAGCAGAATTAGGAGCAATTTATTTGTTACCAGATCAACAGGGGAAAGGGATAGGAAGTGCTTTATTACAAAAAGGGTTAACGGTATTAAAAGGAATTCGGAAACTATACATTCATGTAGAAGCAGCGAATGAAAAAGGAAAGCGGTTTTATGAAGCGAAAGGTTTTGCACAATTAGAGGAATTTGAAGAAGATTTTGAAGGGCATATGATGCAGACAGTAAGGATGGTTTTATACATATAAGGAGGACTAGAAGTGAAAATTTTTGATTTTAATGAAAAAGTAGGAAAGCAAATCACAGCATTTCAATCTAATTTCATAATGTCGAAAATAGTAAATCATCGAGGGAATATACATATCGGTGCTATGCATGTAAAAGAGAATGGAATAATTGGATATCATGAAGCAGTTGTATCGCAACTGCTTCTTATTGTGGACGGAGAAGGATATGTATGCGGGACAGATAAAGAAAAAGTGAAGGTGGAAGCGGGACAAGCTGTGTTTTGGGAGAAGGGTGAGTTTCATGAGACAAGTACAGAGCATGGATTAATGGCAATTGTTATGGAAGCGGAGGATCTTGAACGAGCGATATTAATGCCTATTAAAGAGGAGAGTTGTGAAAAATGATAGAAAAGGCAAATCGGGAAGAAACGGACGAAATAATACAATATGCAGCTCAATCGCTTTTTGAAGGTACGAGGGGAAATTGTCGTTTAAATACAGAGAAAGCGATTGAAATTACAAGGCCGATTGTAGAAAAGGGAGCGTATTATTTAGTCGTTAAAGAAGAAAACGTTGTAATGGGTTGGATATTAATAGGGGAAAATACGGACTATTTTTCTCATGAAAAACTAGGGTTTATATACGAATTATATGTTTTTCCAGAGTACCGCGGGAAAGGATTGTCAAGAAAGTTAATGGAGGCTGGTATTAAGGAATTACAAAAGAATTATTCAGAAATTCGTTTGAATGTATTTGCTGGAAATTTTGCAAAAGAGATGTACGAAGAGTTTGGTTTTGTTGAAAGACAGGTCATTATGACTTTGAAGTGAGAATAATAGTTTAAACGGGAGAAGAGAAAGAGTGAGAAAAGAAAATGAGTATGTTGTGTATTTACAAAGGTTGTATCCTGAATTACAAATAAATTCTGTTTATATAAATGAAATAGGTCAAAATAATGATGTGTTAATTGTAAATGATAATATAGTATTCCGGTTTCCGAAATATGAAAAAGGTATTCAGAAACTTCGAATAGAAACACAGTTACTAGAGAAAATAAGACCCTTCATTACGCTTCAAATTCCCAAGCCAAGTTATCAAGGGTTTCAAAATGAAGTACCAGGGAAAGTATTTGCAGGTTATGAGATGATTGAAGGAGACCCGTTTTGGAAAAATGTTTTTACGGAAATAAATGATGAAAAGCAATTACAAAAACTTGCGTGCACATTGGCGAGATTTTTAAAAGAGTTGCATGAAATTCCATTATCTACATTCGAAGGTATTATGCAATGTGATAGTACTGATATGTATTCAGAAATAAATAGTTTATATAGCCAATTAAAAGAACATGTTTATCCATTCATGAGAAATGTAGCGAGAAAAGAGGTCTCAACATCCTTTGAGTTATATTTAAATGAAAGTAGTCATTTTAACTTTACTCCTAGTCTTGTTCATGGGGACTTTGGCATGACAAACATTTTATATAGTGTAACAAAAAAGAATATTTCAGGGGTCATAGATTTTGGTGGAGCGAGCATTGGAGATCCGGCTTATGATTTTGCTGGGATATTAGCTAGTTATGGAGAAGAGTTTTTACAACTATTTGAAGCCTATTATCCTAATTTAGAAGCAGTAAAGGAGCGAATGGATTTTTATAAGAGTACATTTGCGCTTCAAGAAGCATTATTTGGCGTACTAAATAATGATAAGAAAGCTTTTGAAGCTGGAATAGCACCATATGTATAAAAGCCGATTTTAAATCGGCTTTTAATTATCGATACATCGTCCACATTCCAATGTCTTTAAAACCTAATCGTTTATAAATTCGTCCAGCAGCTGGATTGTTATAAAATAAACAAAGTGTTCGGCCTTCATTCGTAAAGTCCCGAATCATTTTTTGTAATATAAGCGAAGCATATCCGCTCCCGCGATAATTCGGATGTGTGCATACGCCAATTACCATAGCAGATAATGAATTTTCAGCAGATGTAGAGGCGGATGCAATAATAGCACCGTCTTTTTCAATATAATACGTACGTCCTGTATTTGTTTCGAGAGCTTGTCTTAATATTTTCTCTGATTCATTAGCAGTTGGGAATTCAGCGATGTTACTTCGTAATTGCATAATTCGCTCTACATCATCTAGTGTGGCAAGTTTAATGGTTTCTTGGGCAGGCGTACTAGGTAAGTTGTCGGCATCTAGACATTCACAAAAATACATTTCATTTTTAGTACCTAGTTGTATACTTGAAACGGTTTCAAATCGTTCAACAATAGTTGACTTACCAGAGAGTTTCAGCGGCTTATATGCGGAAAGAAGTGCCTCATAGTCAGTTACTACAAACTCTTCTTTACTATATGGTATAAATGAATCGTGAAAGCGGAGCAAAATTGATTTTAATGTCCCATTCTCTTTAAATACTCCCCATAGTTCTTGGAAATCTGTATCATAACCGAAAGCTTCAATATCTCCAATAATAAATAAGTTAAGGGCTGCTTCTTCTTTTAGGTAAGCGAATACTTGTTCATGATCTTTCTTTGTTAATTTTCGCATCATAACGAATCGACCTCTTTTTTATTTTTCTAAATATTACAACTTAATTTTTTTGAAAGCAATATAAAATTTTATGTTTAGTTCACAAACTTTCGGAAAAACTAGGAAAGATATGACAAAGGAGGTTATGAACGGTGGATCATCCAATTCAAGGGTTAATGAAAGCAGCAATGGAAAATTTAAAAGAAATGGTCGATGTAAATACGATTGTTGGAGAGCCTGTTCAAACGGCTGACGGTGGTGTGGTGTTAACGGTTTCTAAAGTAGCGTTCGGGTTTGGAGCAGGAGGTTCTGATTTCCAAACGAATGATGGACAAAGAGCGAACGGTAACCCTGCATTTGGTGGCGGTAGCGCGGGTGGTGTTTCTATTACACCAGTGGCATTTCTTGTAGTGAATAAAGAGGGAGTAAATATTCTTCATTTACAAAATGCGACACATTTAGCAGAGAAAATGATTGAATTAGCTCCACAAACAATTGATAAGATTCAATCGATGTTCCAAAAAAATGAAAAGAAAGAGGGAAATCATCATCCTCAAAACCCAGATGAAATCCTTTAAAAACGCCTGCTTACGAGCAGGTGTTTTTTCTTGTAATCACTATGTAATAAAACACATGAAATTGTAAATAGTTTTTGAAGTTTTTTCTATGTTTCTAAAATTTTTCATGTTAAAATATGCTATAGAATTGAAACATATAAAACGAAGGTGGCTAGGTGCTTTGTCTGGAGGATCTGACCAAGTAAAGAATATGATATATATTAATGGTAATCGTCGAGGTCATTGTTTTATTACATCAGGAATTACGTTTAAAGAGTTTGCAAGTAACATCCCTTCACCGCTTCATCAAGTGTTGCTTTTAAAGCATAATTTTGAATGGACAGATTTTCATTATCATACTTTATTTGAATATGTTGAGGAAGAAAATATACATAAGTTAATTCAAGCAGAGATTGATGAATTTGATGAATTTTGTTGGGTAGATTTTGATGATGCAAGCGATTTAGATGAACTAGAGCCAAAAGAAATTGCAGAACTTTTATATTTGGCTCACAAAAAAGAACCACTTGCAAGAACGTTCTTTCCGTTATTGAAAAATAGATTTGTTTATTTTTCACATGATGACGGATGGTACAACAAAGTGTATTATCGTAGAATTGCTGATTTTGTAGGAATGTTAAGTAAAGTCATTCCTTATAAACTCGGTGCTTTCGGTAAGAAACGTTTTTCTTTCTTCCAAAAATCAAAAATTTTCCCAGCAATTTCAAAAGAAGTGATTATGGGGCTTATTCCATTAATGGAAGATGGTCTTTATATTGATCTGGCAGGGAAAATTGAGTCAAGAAGGGGTCTTGAAATTCCGGTATATGTAGTGGGTTCGTATGAAAGTACGGATGAGGTACTAGATAATATCGATGAATTGAAAGAAGAAGCGACAGAGACTGGTTGGCTTATTTTTGATAAGAAAGAACAAGAGTGGCAATGGGTTGTAGACTAAGAAAACTTGGCGCATGCAGTCAAGTTTTCTTGTCTTTTGAAAGGAGTACAAATGAAGAAATATTATACAATTGTGGGTATTGTAAGTATTATTCTCGTGGCAATATTACTTATAACTTGTCCGAAAGAATCAGATTTTAAATTGTATCTGGAAGATAAGTATGCATTGAAATGTGATGAGAGTAGTTTTGAATGCACACAAAATGTAGATGGTAAAAAAGAAAAACTAAAATTTGAAAGTACAGATGCACGAAATGGTGTATTCTTTATGACTGTAAAGCAAACATTTAAAACTGAAGCTGGTGTTACGAAAGAATATAGCGGAGTAGGAATGTTTGGTACATTTCTTTTTGTTTCAGAGAAGACTTTCTAGTAATAGAAGGTCTTTTTCTTATGCTTATGTTCATATAGATGAAGTAAGACAAGCATAGGAGGGGTATTGATGAAGAACACATGTATTGTTTGCGGCGGTGAGGAGTTTTTCTCTTCTACATTATATGCACGTACGAAACAAGACTGGGCATATGCGCCAAATATGTACCGTTTTGAAAAGGTGTTTATTGAGCATAGGGATGAAGAAAATTATCCAGTGTTTCAAGAAATTACAGCGAAACATTGCTGTGGATGCGGTCATATTATGTTGTATCACGAATGAACACACCAAGTATAACTTGGTGTGTTTTTTTAAAACGCTGACAAAGCAAGCGGATAAAGTAAAGTAAATAAAACAGAAAAACTACCAAAACCAATTGCTGTATATCCAAGTGTTCTTGCTCCAAAATTGACAGCTAATAAGCCAATTAAAATTGCAAGGGAACCGAGTGTAACTGGATAAAATGCAATTGAGAAAAGCGAAAGAAATAAAGCGACATAACCTATCATTGCACCGGTATTTGTACCTTCTATTTCATTTGCAATTTCTTTACGCTTATGTCTAATTGGTATGCCAGCTGGTGATATTTCAGCTGCATACTCTTCGTTTTTTTCACCACTTTTAAAATGATGATTTCTCTTTCTTCGCATGTACATCCCTCTCTTTCAATTGGGTGTACCTATAGTATCTTTCATAAAGAGAAGAACATGAGTATGAGTTAAACCCAAGTAAAGCAAAAATTGGAGAATAAAGATTCCATCGTTAGCATGTACATCTCCTAAGGAAGATAAAACAGGAATTTTGGAAAATGATGTAGAATGAAATGAGTGACAAAGCGTAAAGGTAGGGGATTGCATGACAAGATTTAATTGGCATGAGTCAGCAGAGAAAAAATGGGATAGTAGTGCAGAATTTTGGAACCAAAATAGTCAGGAGATGTGGGACAGCGGGAGTAGGAGTACGATTATTCCATTTTTTGAACAATACGTGAAGAAAGAAGCCAAGGTGCTTGACGTTGGTTGTGGAGATGGATACGGTACATATAAATTAAGTCGCGCAGGCTATAAAGCAGTTGGAGTAGATTTATCAGAAGTGATGATTCAAAAAGGGAAGGAACGCGGAGAGGGACCGGATTTATCCTTTATAAAAGGGGATCTTTCTTCCTTACCGTTCGAAAATGAACAATTTGAATCAATTATGGCAATTAATTCTTTAGAATGGACCGAGGAGCCATTACAAGCATTAAATGAGATAAAGCGCGTTTTAAAAAGCGATGGGTATGCATGTATTGCAATTTTAGGACCGACAGCAAAGCCGCGAGAGAACAGTTATCCTCGTTTATACGGCAAAGACGTTGTTTGTAATACGATGATGCCTTGGGAATTTGAACAGTTAGCGAAAGAACAAGGTTTTGAAGTTGTAGATGGAATCGGTGTATATAAGCGCGGAGTAAATGAGAAGATGTTAGGTCAACTCCCTACAGAGTTACAACAATCGTTAACATTCTTATGGGTATTTATGTTAAAAAACGTATAAAGAAATGAAAGAATTTTTAGGAGGTAAATAAGTGCAGAAAATACAAAAAACTGATACAATATCATCAGAACCAATTAAAGGGGGACTAGGGTATATGACAACTACTACAACAGTTAAATCCGACATTGAAATCGCACAAGAAGCGAGTATGAAGAAGATTCAAGAAATTGCAGCTGATTTAAATATTTTAGAAGATGAATTAGAGCCATACGGGCATTATAAAGGTAAGCTATCTCTTGATATTTTTAAGCGCTTACAGAATGAGGAAGACGGTAAAGTTGTTTTAGTAACAGCGATTAACCCAACTCCAGCTGGAGAAGGTAAATCAACAGTAACAGTTGGTTTAGGTCAAGCTTTTAATAAAATTGGTAAGAAAACAGTAATTGCACTTCGCGAACCATCTCTCGGGCCAACGATGGGACTAAAAGGCGGAGCAGCAGGTGGTGGTTTTTCACAGGTTGTACCAATGGAAGACATTAACCTTCACTTTACTGGGGATATCCATGCGATCACAACTGCCAATAATGCGTTAGCAGCGTTTATTGATAATCATATCCAACAAGGAAATACACTTGGAATTGATACGCGTAAAATCGTTTGGAAACGCTGTGTTGACTTAAATGATCGTGCCCTTCGTAACGTAGTAATTGGTCTTGGTGGACCGGTTCAAGGTGTACCACGTGAAGACGGTTTTGATATTACAGTAGCATCTGAAATTATGGCCGTATTCTGCCTTGCGACAGATATTCAAGATTTAAAAGCACGTCTATCGCGCATCGTAGTTGCTTATAACTTTGCAAATCAACCTGTAACGGTTAAAGATTTGGGTGTAGAAGGTGCGTTAACATTATTATTAAAAGATGCATTAAAGCCAAACTTAGTGCAAACGTTAGAAAATACACCAGCTATCATTCACGGCGGACCATTTGCGAATATCGCTCACGGTTGTAACAGTGTTATTGCTACAACAATGGCAGCAAAATTAGGTGATTATGTTATTACAGAAGCTGGATTCGGTGCTGATTTAGGTGCAGAGAAGTTTTTAGATATTAAAGCTCGTGCAGCTGGTATTAAACCAGAAGCAGTTGTTATTGTTGCGACGATTCGTGCGCTTAAAATGCATGGCGGCGTAGCAAAAGATCAATTAAAAGAAGAAAATGTAGATGCATTAGCAAAAGGTATGGAAAACTTGCAGAAGCACGTTGAAACAATTCAAAGCTTCGGTGTGCCTTTCGTAATTGCAATTAATAAATTCATTACAGATACAGATGCAGAAGTTGCATACTTACAAGAATGGTGTAATGAGCGTGGCTATGCAGTATCCTTAACAGAAGTTTGGGAGAAAGGTGGCCAAGGCGGAGTTGACCTTGCTGAAAAAGTGTTAAAAGAAATCGAAAAAGGCGAAAACAACTACGCACCACTTTATGAGTTAGAATTACCATTAGAAGAAAAAATCCGTACAATTGCTCAAAAAGTGTACGGTGCAAAAGATATTGAATTTGCTCCGAAAGCACGTAAGCAATTAGCTCAATATGAAGGAGAAGGTTGGAGTAACCTACCAGTTTGTATGGCGAAAACACAATACTCTCTTTCTGACGATGCAACAAAATTAGGTCGTCCATCTGACTTTATCGTTACAATTCGTGAGTTAAAACCATCTATCGGTGCAGGCTTTATCGTTGCGTTAACAGGTACAATGTTAACAATGCCAGGTCTTCCAAAACAACCAGCAGCACTTCAAATGGATGTAAATGAAGATGGAAAAGCAGTAGGTTTATTCTAAAAGGTTGTAATTCATCTCGTTTATCTGTAAACTATATATACATCAAGTGGCGCCTTTCCATCGAAAGGCGCCTGTTTTTTGGAGGAAATTATGTTTGATCCAACTGCTTTTGACAATTTAAAAGTAATCGTAGAAGGTGCTGTGTATGATTTTGATCTACATGGAGATATTCTTGTAACAGATCGAAAAGATATGATGGATCTTGCTTCATTAAGTCGTATATATCATATCTCATTTCAATTAACAGAACCGTTTGAACCGTTAGTAGAAGCAACATTTTCATTATCTGTGGATGCAAAGAACTTGTCTGGTGAAATACTAGAAGTGCCTCAGTTTACACCTGGTTGTGAGATGAAGCTAGCATTTTCATTCCCGTTAGAACAACCAGAAGTAAAATGCGAAGAAATTGAAACATTAATGCGTTCTATATGGGGAAAAGAAAGAATGATTATGCAGAAAGTTTCATACGAATATAATAAGCAAGCGATTTCATATCATAATAAGGTAGAGGTTCTATTTCAAAAAGCGATTACAGAAGACCATGTTGATGATTTAATAGCTGTTATTTCACACATGATAGAAACGGTGCGAACAATACAGCATTTTCTTCAAAAATAGAGATAAAGGAGAAAAACAAATGATAAAAGATATGCAACCATTTTTACAACAAGCTTGGGAGAAGGCTGGTTTTAAAGAGTTAACTGAAATTCAAAAACAAGCGATTCCAACTATTTTAGAAGGACAAGACGTTATAGCTGAATCTCCAACTGGAACAGGAAAAACATTAGCGTACTTATTACCCCTTTTACATAAAATTAATCCTGAAGTAAAACAGCCACAAGTTGTTGTTTTAGCGCCAACACGTGAACTTGTCATGCAAATTCATGAAGAGGTTCAAAAGTTTACAGCAGGAACTGAAATTTCAGGTGCATCTTTAATTGGTGGTGCAGATATTAAGCGCCAAGTTGAAAAATTAAAGAAACACCCAAGAGTAATTGTCGGTTCACCAGGACGTATTTTAGAATTAATTCGTATGAAAAAGCTAAAAATGCATGAAGTAAAAACAATTGTATTTGATGAGTTTGATCAAATTGTAAAGCAAAAAATGATGGGCGCAGTGCAAGATGTAATTAAATCTACGATGCGTGATCGTCAATTAGTATTTTTCTCGGCTACAATGACAAAAGCTGCAGAAGATGCGGCACGTGATTTAGCAGTTGAACCACAATTAGTACGTGTAACACGTGCAGAATCAAAAAGCTTAGTTGAGCATACGTATATTATTTGTGAGCGACGCGAAAAAAATGATTACGTAAGAAGAATTATGCATATGGGCGATGTAAAAGCAGTTGCTTTCTTAAACGATCCATTCCGTTTAGATGAAATTACTGAGAAATTGAAATTCCGTAAAATGAAAGCAGCGGCTCTTCATGCAGAAGCAAGTAAGCAAGAACGTGAAGCAACGATGCGTGCATTCCGCGGCGGGAAATTAGAAATTCTACTTGCTACTGATATTGCAGCACGTGGAATCGATATTGACGACTTAACACATGTAATTCACTTAGAATTACCAGACACAGTAGACCAATACATTCACCGCTCAGGACGTACTGGACGTATGGGTAAAGAAGGAACTGTTGTATCTCTTGTAACACCGCAAGAAGAGCGTAAATTACTACAATTTGCGAAAAAACTAGGTATCGTATTTACGAAGCAAGAAATGTTCAAAGGATCATTTGTAGAAACGAAACCGAAAGCACCAAAGAAAAAGAAACCAGCGTTTACTGGGAAGAAAAAGCCTAGATAAATAATGTGGAAGGCGTAACTATTTGTAGTTACGTCTTTTTTGTTTGTAATCAAGTGATAATGGGAATTGTAGTGGTGTTTTTATGTACCTATCATATATGCTTCTACTGGGAGTATTGATAAAAGGCTAGTTTATTCATTTCGTTTATACAAGGAAATAATATAAAAAAAGTCGAATATTAAACTGACACGAAATAATAAAAAGAAGGTACACATATGGATAGGAAATTAGGGATGTTTTTAAATACGAAACATATTGAAGTAAACGAAGGAATAAAGAAGGCGAGAGAATGGGGGGGAGAATATATTCAATTATATGCTATGAATTCGACTTTCAACTTAGCTAACATTTCAGAGGTACAATGGAACACTTTAAAAGAAAACTTATCTTTTAATGAGATTCAAGTCCCCTCATTAGCAATTAGCTTCGGAGAAAATGGAATGATAGGAACTGAAGCTGAATGTGCAATAGAGAGTTTTAAATATATTACTGATAAAGGGTTAAGGTTAGGAGCTAACATAGTAACAGCCCATATTGGGAAAATCCCTGATGATGAAAACAGTGAGTACTATGATAAAATGATACGTGTTTGTAATGAAATAGGGGAATTAGCATTCAGATTTGGAGGATTCTTTGCTATTGAGACGGGATCTGAAAAAGCAATAGTATTAAAACGATTTTTAGAAACTGCAAACTCGAAAGGACTAGCTGTTAACTTTGACCCAGCAAATTTAATAAGTGATGTAAATGAAAATCCGGAAGAAGGTTTATTACTATTAAAAGATTATATAGTACAAACTCATATTAAAGATTGTAAAGAAGTGAAAAGTGATAGTTTAAGTAAGTATATAGAAGTAGCAGTAGGAAATGGTGAAGTGGATTTCGATATATTCTTCAAAGTATTAGATGAAATTGGATTCGACGGATATAACATGATTGAAAGAAATGATTATTTTGACGAACTAGATGGGATGAGTCAGTCGATAAATTTTGCAAAGAAGTACATACCAACTCAAAAGGAATAACGATAGTATTTGTAGAAACCTACATAGAATATAAAAATCATTAGGGGGAAATGCAATGATTCATAAAGTTGGACAAATTATGTTATATGTAAATAATCAAGATGAGGCAGTCAATTTTTGGACGGAAAAGGTAGGGTTTCATGTAGTTGCAGAAGAAGATAATAAGCAAGGAATGAGATGGATTGAAATCGCTCCAATGGGCGGTGCAGAAACGAGCATTATATTACATAATAAAGAAGTGATTTCTAAAATGAGCCCAGAATTGAATCTTGGTACACCGTCTTTAATGTTCTTCTCAGAAAATCTTGATCAATTATATGCAGATTTAAAAAATAAAAATGTTACTGTTGGCGAAATGGTAACTATGCCTTCTGGTAAAGTATTTAACTTTGCTGATAGTGAAGGGAATTATTTTGCGGTTATGGAAAAGAACAAATAATAATATTACTATGTGAAAATCCCCATCAAATATATTGAGGGGGATTACATGTTTGAAGTGGATTTTTCATTAGAGAATTGATTAATATAAAATACGCCTTTTTCAATAGCTGTCTCAATATAACCAACGATTTGATTAAACGTAAATACTTGTAAGTCTTCATGCAAATTTTGCTCCGGATACAACATATCTTCAAAAAGATACTTTCGAAAAGAAAAAACGTTTTCTTTAGAAACCTCTTCAATATCGACAATGTGAGCCTCTTGATTGAGAAGAGAGAAGAGCTGTTGTTCTTTATCGTAATGATGAAGCAATTTTGCATTTAACAATTTAAAATCGTTATAGTACATAGGTGCGATCGTTTCATCATTTTCTATTCTATTTTTTAGCCAAGGTAGAAAAAAGCCACTTAGCCAATTATCATCGGCAATGAGATGGGTGTAATAGCCTAAGAGAAAAGGGGAATTCATATGAACTTTATATTTTTGAAAAAAAGAATTGAAATCTATCCTTCGCGTATAGTTTTTCGTCGTGCCTGCGTAAAAATGTGAAGTTCCTTTTTCTTCTGCTGAATGAACTGCATCAGGGGCTACACCTCCAAGTATGAAAGAAGTTTTATCTTGAATACATAATTTCTCGGCAATCCTGTTAGCAATAATAGCATGCATAATTCGTGATCCCATGAATGACACCTCGGTTTCAAGTATTCATTTCAGGAAGATGACTGAACAGTTAGTATTACTTTCCCTGTACTTTTTCTACTTTCGACCCATTCATGTGCTTTCCCTGCATCTTGGAGTGGAAAAGATTTTGTAGCATTGATTTGCAAACGCCCGTCACGCAAATAACGGAATACTTCATTTGCAGTTTCTTGGAGTAGTTCAGGACGTTTTTTTCGTGTAGTTCCAAAGCTAAAACCGAGTATAGAACGGCAACTTGCATGTAAATCTTTCGTATGGAAATTGCCAATTTCACCACTAGCATTACCGAAATGAACGAGGCGACCGTAATAAGCAAGACATTTTAAACTTCTTTCCGAAACAGATCCAGAAATAGAGTCTAAAATGATATTTACGCCTTCTCTATTTGTCAGCTCATTGACTTTCTCTACAAAATCTTCATCTTGATGACAAATAACATAATCAGCTCCGGCATATAAAGCAATTTCTTTTTTTGCTTCACTTCCGACAGTACCGATAACTTTTCCAGCCCCTAATAGTTTTGCAAGTTGAATAGCTGTAGTACCAATTCCGCCAGCAGCCGCATGAATGAGTACTGATTCGCCTTGTTGAAGCCTTGCTACCTTTGCGAGTAAATTATAGCTTGTAAAAGATACGATTGGACAAGCAGCTGCAGTTTGGAAATTAATTTCATCAGGTAATACGAAAGTAAGATTTTCATTTGCAACAACATATTCAGCGTATGATCCATTTTGAGGAAATGCAATGACACGCTGTCCAGGATAAATATTTTTCACATGAGAACCGACACGTTCTACAATACCAGCGGCATCTATCCCTGGAATAAAAGGTAGTGATTTATTTCCTTTTTTGCCATAACGTGATTTAATGTCAGCAAAATTAACACTTGTAGCAACAACACGAATTAAAACTTGATCTTTTGAAATAGCTGGAATATCCACATCTGTATATTTCATCACTTCAGGACCACCGAACGACGTTACAATGATAGCTTTCATTATATATCCTCCTAAATTTGACTATCTAAATCATTTTAAGTCTTCATTAGAAATTGGAAAATTATATAATAGTTATGTGTGATTATAAGTGGAGCTTATGAACATATTGAATCATTATATTAATCTATATAAAAAAACTTTTGAAAAAATCGAACGAAATATGGATTACTTTCCAATATATAGTGTAAGACAAAGGAGGGATGGTATATGAAGGATGAAACAGTGTATACAGATTTAATCCAATTAACTTTATCGGGAAATAAAGAAGCGTATAGCGAATTGTATGATAAAACGATTCAAGAAGTATATAAAACAGCACATTTTTTGATTGAAGATAAAACGGATGTAGATGATGTCGTTCAAGAAATATACATACAACTATATGAATCGCTTCGTAAGTATGATAGCGAGAAGCCATTTCGTCCTTGGCTAATTGGACTTGCGATTAAACAAATTCACTCTTATAGAAGAAAGAGGTGGATGCGACTACGAATTATAAAAAAAGCAGAAGAGCAAAGAAAACCAGTACAAATTGATTTTTCTAACGATGTAATAAGTAAAATATCAAACCAAAAACTAATCGAACTTATTCATAAATTACCGTATAAATTGAAACAAGTTATTATCTTAAGATACTTACACGATTATTCACAAGAAGAAGTAGCACAAATATTACATATTCCAATTGGTACTGTGAAATCTAGAATTCACGCGGCATTAAAAAAACTACGTCAAAAAGAGCAAGTAGAAGAAATCTTTTTAGGAGAGGTAGGGAATGTGAAATGAGTTTAGATTGTAGAGTTAGAGAATCTATACGAGAAGAAGCGAAGGGGATTGTTGCCCCGCCGGAGTTAAAAGAAAAAGTAATCGTTCAAATTAAAATGAATCAAGGAGGACGTAAGAGAAAGAAACATCTTATTGCAGGAGTGCTTGCAGCAGCTTTTTTAATCCCGACGACTGGTTTTGCGTATCAATCTATTATGGCAGATGGTATATACGGATCTTTTGAGAATGTAAAAAAACATGCTGGAACGATGACATTAGAGGCGTACATGCGTTTTAGTGCAAAGCTATCAGAAGCGAAAGATGAAATGGGGACAAAAGAATATGAAGTGTTTACAAAAGAACTAAAGAAATTAACAAATGCAAAGCTTGTGTACGGAGATGCGAACGGTAATATTGATTATGATGCATTATCACCAGAAAAAAGAGAAGAAATGAAAACGGTAAGTATGGGCCTTCAACCATACTTTGATAAATTAAATGGTCATAAATCTAGTAAAGAAGTATTAACGCAAGAAGAGTTTGATCGCTATATGGAAGCTTTAATGACACATGAAATAGTACGAGTGAAAACAAAATCAACTGGTGCAATAAAAGTAGAAGAAGTACCTGAGGCATATAAAGAAAGATTTATGAAAGCGGAGCAGTTTATGGAGTATGTAGATGAAAAGGTGAGATAAGTAAAAAAGCTCAGAGTCTAAGCTCCGAGCTTTTCTTATTGAAACGTAAATATATTAACCACCTATGCCGTTTGCTAGCAATAGGAAGTATACAACTACTAATATTACGCCATTTAATGCAGTACCAACTATTCTGAATAACCAATTTTTTGATGCGATTGCAAAAATAATACCTAGTAATGAAAGTATACCTAGAATCGTAATAATTAAGGTTAAATTTGTATGAGGTCCTCTTAGAATAAAGAAAGAACATATACTTGCGAGAAACATTAGACACGAGAATCCAAAAAGTCTATACATAATAATTCTCCCTTGATTGAAATGTAATTTGACTTAGTACTTAATTTTCTTTAGTTTAACATAAATTTCCTTTTCTCGTGGATAGCGACTTTTACAAGTAATATTGCATTTATAAATAAACCGCCGAAACCAATGACATTTAAGTATTGGTTATCAATTATATTTTTTCATATTTGCAATGTCTTTTTTTATAAAACAATCTAACAGTGAATAACCAGCTATTAAACTAATTATCGTAACAAAAGATGTATTTATAAGAATAATATTAGCTAAATAAGGTAAGTACGAACCAACTGGTGAAAAGAGTAGGGCTGGAGAAAAGGAAATGAATAGCATAGGCAACGTAATAGCAATAAATTTATCCGGTTGAAAGCGCCAGTTTTGTTTACTCGTTTCGCGATTAATAGATTGGAGGAATCGTAATAAAATGCCAACGATAAGAGGGAAGAGTGTAAAGTAGAATAATCTTGGATAAACGTTAAAGTTCGCCTGGGCATCTGTATCTAAATAAAATTGAATTTTCACTCCGACAAATAATAATAAGACGATAAATAATGTAAAGCAGAGGTATAGCATCACTTTTTGCATTATATTCCACCATCCTTTACTCAAAATATATTCAAAAAAAGAAGGGATATACAATAACTACTGCTGTATATCTCTTCTTTTACGGTTATTTAATAGTGGCGTTTGCTTTTTCTTGCTTCGTGAAATAATCTATAATGCCCATCGCACTAATTTCTATATCTAGATGTAAAATGTTATAAACGGAATGATCTGATGGAACGTTTAACTTTGTAAGGTGAGAAGAGACCTTATCCATTAATACAGTTTGCAAAGCTTTAGTAGCCTCATCGAAATCATTATATTTTTCAAAGACCTCTTTACCAGTATGAACGAAAATAGGTAACCAATGTTCTAGTTGCTTATATACTTCTGTAACATTGGATGATGCGCCGTAATGGCCGAAATAAATAGTATCTACATTCATACTTTGAATATGATTTTTAGAAGCAATCATCGCATCTGGTTGGAATTGTGAAGGGGACGTTGATGGTAAATATAGTTCTACACCAAGGTCTGCAAGTTCTCTATAATAAATTCCAATTGTATCGCCAGTGAAAATACCATTTGTTAATGAATCGTGAATGCTAATATGGTGCTTCGCATGTCCTGGTGTATCGTAAAATGTAAGTGTACGGTCTTCTGCAATTTTTAACGTATCACCATTTTGTACAATACGAACACGTTCTTCTTCTATAGGAAGAATGGGATCGAAAAGTTTATCGAAATCTTCTTTGTACACAGCTTTTGCGCCTAAAATGAGTTTTGTTGGATCAATCATATGACGAGCACCACGAGAATGTACATATAAAGTAGCATTTGGACACTGTTTCATCATTAAACCAGCTGCACCGGCGTGATCTAAATGAACGTGTGTAACGATAATGTTTTTTACATCGTTTAAGTCAATATGTAATTGTTGTAAGCCATCTAAAATATACGGAAGAGAAGGGGCTGCACAAGTTTCAATTAAAGTAATATCGTCACCTAATAAAACGTACGTACCAGTTCGTTCATTATGTTGTAAATCGAAATCATCAATAAGATATAGGTGAGAAGATAATTGCTCTACTTTTTTCATCTTTATCACTCCTTATATACGGTATGTAACTATTATACGTTAAAAATACAAAAAGGCAGAAAACGAAAGCCTCGTTTTCTGCCTTTTTGTATTGTAATTATTGCTTTTGTTGTTTATTGATAGACATAACGAACAGCCCAACAATGCCGCCAACTAATGGAAGCATAATTTCTCCTGCTAAATTAAAGTAGGAGCTTAAAAATAAACCATTTACATCGATTACCCAGCCAATCACATACAATAACATCATATATAGTACGAAATAAAACTCGCGATTTGAAATCGTTTCATGTTGTGCAGTTTTCATATCGAACACCATCCTTTTCTATAATAATAGAATATAAACTGTCACATTTTGTTCACAATTTAATTGTAAAACTTTACATCTTAAAAGTCTAGTAGTTTGTGTCGAATTTTCGAACAAAAGTAAAGCGCTATCATTTCTGGTTGTAAGTACGTAATAAGAGCTGTATATTCACGAATGTAGTATAGTATAAACATAGAATGATAGTGAAGAGAGGGGCAAGGATAATGACAGTTTATGATTTTTCAGCTAAAACGATAACAGGGGAAGAAAAATCGTTAAAAGATTACGAAGGAAAAGCGCTTCTTATTGTAAATGTAGCTAGTAAATGCGGGTTTACACCACAGTATAAAGGATTACAAGAAGTATATGATAAATATAAAGAACAAGGGCTAGAAATACTCGGTTTCCCTTGTAACCAATTCGGAGGACAAGAACCAGGTACAGAAGCAGATATTACTAGTTTTTGTGAGTTAAACTATGGTGTGAATTTCCCGATGTTTGCAAAAATTGATGTGAAAGGTGATAAAGCTCATCCGCTGTATACATACATGACAGAACAAGCACCAGGTTTACTCGGTATGAAAGCAGTAAAATGGAACTTTACAAAATTTCTAATTGGAAAAGACGGAAAAGTAGTAGGGCGTTTTGCGCCGCAAACGAAGCCGGTTGATTTAGAGGTTGAGATTGAGAAGGTACTTGGGGAATAACTAGGAGTTTCACTTAATTAAAAAATGCCTCAAAGAACTACTTTGTTCTTTGAGGCGTTTTCTTTACATTCACATTACCAAGATTAAATGGCTGAATGGAAGTCATTTGATTTAGGCGGAGAAGTTGCTTTTTTCATAAGTACTTCCCATAAGTGTACGGATTTTTTCCATTCTGCTGCGGCTTGTCCTTTTTGATATATAGCACTCTCATAATTGAAAGTAAGTTGTTGCATATCCGTCGAGTTGTAAAGTGTATCAACATGGAGAGCATATTCTCGGAATGTTTGACTCTCGTCTCGTCGTATACCAATTCGTGCAAATTGTTTTAGGAGAGAATCGTAAGCTTTTGTATAAACAGCATCATCTTTTCGATATTTATAGAAAAGAATGATAAAAAATGTAATCCATTTCATTCTAGTAGCGAAGAGAGTGTAGCCGATGATACTAATTGGTATCGTAGAAAGGAATACGTACCACCAAGAAAATTTATTTTTAGCATTTGTAATTTTTTTAGTAGGAGTTTCTTCAGTATCTTCTATTAAACTTTTAAGCTTTGCTTCATTGTTTCTTTCGTGCATTTGCGCGTTTTGAGAATTAGTTTCTTCGCTATTTTGTAGAGTAGGAGCAGGAGTATTATTTATAAAATTATAGGGATTCGTAAATCCTTTTGTCGGTTCGAATGGAATCCATCCGTATTCTGGGAAATATACTTCGACCCAAGAGTGTGCGTTATCGTTCGCGACTTTATAAACATCCTCACCTTCAGCACCCACCAGCGTATTGTCAAGAGTTCCTTCTGTATAACCTTTTACCCAGCGAGCTGGAATCCCGGCAGAACGAAGTAACACGATCATAGATGTCGAGAAATTATTACAGTAGCCGCTTTTTGTATCGAAAAGAAATTGATCTACATAATCTTGGTTTTGGGCAGGGAATGAGACATTCGTTGTTTCATATACAAAAGAATGGTCGGTGAAATAGTTTTCAATAGCTAATACTTTATCGTATCGGGTGTCTTTATCCTTTGTTAGACTACTAGCTAAGTCTCTTACTCGCTGCGGTAATGCTTCTGGAAGTTGCGTGTACTTTGTCATGAAATAAGGATTTGATTCTTGACCTTCATTCGTTTTTACAGCTTTTAAGTTTTCTATGGAAAACTCCGGGACCTCATACGTTACTTTATATGAATGTAAAGTAGTAGAAGAATCTCCATCCATCGTATAGATTTTTTCAGAAAATGGGTCAACGCTGTATGATACATCTGAAGAAGCCTCAACTGATATTAACCCTGCTGGATAGGTAAGGTGAGGATAACTTTTTTGCATGTTGATTGTTGCCTTTGTTGTCTCCGTTTTTGTATTTTGTTCGTACCAACTCACGACGTCATTTTTATTTTTAAAAGAAACCTTCTTTTGATTTTCAGAAACTTCCCAGCCTTTTCCGGTATAAAAATCTTTCGTTTCGACTCTCCAATATTGTTTGTTTTGTGTTGCTGCTGTAAAAACAATTGTAGGATCTGCTTTAAAAGGACCACCTAATCGCGAGTCATCTAAACCATATCCAATTTTAGAAACTTCTTGTTTTTTACTTGCTTCGGATGTGTTGAATTGTAAAAAATCCATTGGGTTTGGCCATTGAGGGCCAAATTTTGGAGCAAAGTATGCGATGGTTGCTGACAATATAATAAATAATGTAAGAGGTCTAAGTAATTTGGAGATTTCTCTAGCATAATTTTGTAAGTGTTCACTCTCTTTTATTCGTTCTATGCGAAGAAGACTAAGCATAAAAAAGCCGATGACAACAGTACGAATAATAGCGTAGTTTGCATTGTATACATGTAAGTTATGAAAAACGGTGATATAAATAATAGTCAATATAAGAAATAACAACCCACGTTTTTTATGAATCATCCAAAAGGAGATGAAAGCACTCAAAAACCAAAATGATAAAAAAAATAAAAGTGTTGGAAAAACTGGAGAAATATCTAGCAAATTCCCTTGAAATAACAGAGAGGAATTTTGAGAAATATCATTAAAAAATTTTGTTAACCAAGATGGATTTATAAAAGCATTTTTATAGTATAAGAAATGAATGGTGAATAAAATCGTGAAGACTTTTATTGGAATCTGCCACTTTGTTTGAAAAAAAGAGAGAGTGAAGCAAATCCCTATAAATATTACAAAAATATCTAATCTACCTACGTTTGTAATACCGATGAGGGGCCTTAGCCATTCTAGTAAAAGTAGAAATGCGCATGCATGCATGAAAAATCTAGTCATATCCCATTGTTTTTTTGTCTGTAATGTTATCATTTGCTCACCTCAAAAAACACGTTTGTATACTGGTTTCCATAAACCACATTTACAAATATTTTTCGTTTTTGTAGAGTTTCTAGAATACTAAGTTCTCGATGTGATAGTTGATTTGCTTTTTCTTTTACGACAAACACCATTAATTTTCTATTTTTTATAGCAGCATAGTCAGCTGCCTTTTGAATATCGGGAGAAAGATCACTTGTCACGAGTATAATCGTTACGGGTTCATAAACTTTTCTTAATTCCATTTCTACACTTTGGGAGAGCGGGAATACACTGTCCGCTTGTACTTTCGCTAAATGACAAAAGATTTGATGTAACTGACTATCTCCATTGTCTAAAGGGAAAAAGGTTCGTTCTTTTCCGACAGATACGAATGACGCCGGTGAATTTTGCTTCAAAACAGATCTGACAATAGAGGCAGTAAATGTGACGACTGATTCGAATAGAGGGGACGGGGTTCTGTCCATGAATATCATAATATTATGGCTGCGCTGTTGTTCAAACTCTTTTGTCATAATGTTGTTTGTTCGTGCAGTTGCTTTCCAATCAATCCATGAAAAGCGGTCACCAGGTTTATAGTCTCTCACACCGACAGAAATGGTAGAGTCTTTTACTAAATTTATATTTGCTGAAAGTGCTCCTTGTTCGAAATGATTTTCCATTTGTCGATATGTTATATCTACATACTGAGGGTAGACTAAAAATGTATCTGGAACTGAAAAAATTACTTCTTTCTCCATCATACCGAATAAATCGCCAGTTTTGACACGTACGCTTGAAAAAGTATGCTCTCCTCTAGGGATTGTGTCGATTGCATATTGAAACGAAATATTTCGCTTCAATCCTGGAAAAAGTATTACTTTATTCATCTTCGTTTGTTTACACTTTGTAAATTGTGATGGTAATTCATCTTCTATAATTAAGTAAAGTAATGGAAAAGAAAATCTTCTTTTTATTGTAATGGTGCTTAAAAAAGGTTCTCCTGCTGCATATTCGTCTTGATTTGTTATTCGTATTACTTCAGCGTTCCGCAAAGCATAGAAGGGGAGTAATAGTGAATAAAGGCCAATAGGAATTGTACTGTAAAACAAAAACCAACTTACAAATCCTCCTTGAAGCATAGCGTATAAAAATGTTAAGACTAGGCATAACGGAATGAATGATAACTTAGTAAAATGATAGAGTACTCGTAGAATCCTTTTCATCAAAGGTTCATCTTCCTTTGGGTAGGCACGGTAGTTCGTGCAACGATTTTTGCGATAACTTGTTCTCCTGTTATTCCTTCAAATTTTGCTTCCATTTTTAAAATGAGTCTGTGAGCCAACACGTAAGGAGCTAAAAATTTAACATCGTCTGGAATAACATAATTTCTGCCATGGATAAATGCATAAGCTTGTGAAGCTTTCATTAAAGCAATCGAGCCACGCGGACTTGCACCTAGTTGTATAGAACTATAAGACCGAGTTTGACTAACAAGCTTTACAATGTAATGCTTAATGGCTTTGTCCATGCTTATTTCCCGGACGCTTTGTTGCAAATAAAGTAATTCTTCTATTGTAGTAATAGCTTGTAAATGGGAGAGGGGGGTTGTTTTTTCCATCCGGTTTAAAATTTCAAATTCTTCTTCTTGTGTAGGATATCCCATTTTTAGTTTCAACAAGAAACGATCGAGCTGTGCTTCTGGTAAAGGATATGTTCCCTCATATTCAACAGGATTTTGTGTAGCCATTACAAAGAATGGCTTGGGTAACGGTCTTGTCATACCATCAATTGTAATATTGCCTTCTTCCATACTTTCAAGTAAGGCGGATTGTGTTTTGGGAGATGTACGATTAATTTCATCAGCAAGTATAAAATTCCCCATGATTGGTCCAGGCTTGAACTCAAATTGGAGCTCTTTCGGATTGTAAATAGAAACACCTGTTACATCTGATGGAAGTAAATCAGGTGTAAATTGAATACGTTTGTAATCAGCATCAATAGATTTAGAAAGAGCACGTACTAACATCGTTTTCCCAACGCCAGGAACATCTTCTAATAGTACATGACCTTCAGCTAAGAGAGCTGTTAAAGCTAATAGTGTTTCTTTTCGCTTTCCGACCATTAACTTTTCAATATTGTTAATTATTTTTTCTATAATGGGATGTAATGAATCAAGCTGGTGCATCGTAATCCTCCTAATGTGTTATTATCGTTTTCTAATCTATTTAGTGGAAAATAGAATGTATCCATCTAATTGAGGGCAGTAAAGATTTCAACTTTAATTCTAAGAATATTCAGATTATTTACTCTGATTACATCTAGTATAATTGTTTCCGTAACTTAGGGCAATATGGTAAATAATGATTTGTAGTTTAATGTGAAAAGAGAAGCGAATAGGAAATGTAGTTATTTGGATTGAGAGGATGATGAAGCGTGAATAAAAGTAGGACATGCGCATTGCTACTATACGTAATAGTAAAAAAGAAGCTTACTAGAAGCTTCTTTTTTACTACTATTTTTCACATGCAACTCCATCGCCATCACGATCAAGATGTGAGGCATAACCTGGTTGTCCTTTATATAGGGGAGCTTTCCCAGCAGCTCTAACTGCAGCACAATTTTTGTAATATGCACTACTAGTATTTCCTGAAGCAGGTTGTGTTTGAGTTTGCTGTGCTTTTTTCTGTTCCTCTTGTTGTTTGCGAGCTTGTTCATCAGCTTGGCGTTTTTGCTCTTCTTGTTGTTTGCGAGCTTGTTCATCAGCTTGGCGTTTTTGCTCTTCTTGTTGTTTACGAGCTTGCTCATCAGCGAGGCGTTTTTGCTCTTCTTGTTGTTTACGAGCTTGCTCATCAGCTTGGCGCTTTTGTTCTTCTTGTTGTTTACGAGCTTGCTCATCAGCGAGACGTTTTTCATCTTCTTGCTTACGAGCTTGTTCCTCGGCTTGACGTTTTTCATCCTCTTGCTTACGAGTTTGTTCTTCAGCTTGATGCTTCTCATCTTCTTGTTTTTGAGTTTTTTCGTCCGCTTCTTTCTTTTCTAGTTCTTTTTTCTTCTCGCTCTCTTTTTCTTCTGCATTGTTAGAAGTAACTTTTTTACTAGTTGCTGCTGTTTTTTCAGAAGTAGGGTTTGAAATGCTTGATAACGCACCAAAAATGACAAATAAAATAGCAGTGATAATAAATTGTTTTTTTGCTACACCTGTCTTTTTAATTACGGATAAGATTGCTAGAACAAGGAAAAAAATAAATAAAATTAAACTTAAAGTAGCAAAAAAATCGATGACTGGGTGTTCAGATTTTGTAGTGCCTATTCCTGTTAAGAGAATTGAAATCATAAAAAGAATAACGGCAGGACGACCATATTGTTTTGCTTTTCCATTTTTCTTGAAAAACGAGATGATACATAGAATGAAAAGAATAAAAGCAATAAAAAATAAAGCTGCACCAATATTACTCAAAATCGTCATTTTTATACCTCCATTTGTAAGATTTTCACTATTGATTATATAGGAATTCATTGGATAGTACACGATTTATATAAATTTAGAAAATTAGTATTTTTAATAGACTTATAAACATTTATTTCGTATATAAGGAAAATAGATATATTTCCTATTACGTTTTTAAACAAAATTCATAAAGTATAATATATCGATTGAAAGGAGGGGATTTGAATGGAATTTCAATTGTTAGTGAATTGTATATTACAAGAAGGTAATGCTTACTTTTTAGTAACGAAGGTAGACGATGTAATTACGTTAAAAGTACCGATTACTGCGGGAGTAGCAGGTTTATTCTTAGCTTTAGGTGTACCAAGATGTTCTTAATTTAAATCTCTACAGTAGAAAGAGGAGGACAAGCCTCTTTCTACTAATACATAATTATTTTATGTAAACTAAAATGTTATTTTAGTAATAGCACATTTAGAATGGACATGCATATACTATAATGTTTTTTAAGTTATGAAAATTAAAGAGGTGCTATTATATATGAAAAGAAGAACATTTGATATTCCAGTCACATTACGAAGAGAGTGGTTTTTAATAGAATTAGCCCATTTAACGAAAAAATATGGAATTGAAATTGCAACTAGCAAAATGGAAGCTGCACCGTTTTTAAGAGATCAAGTTACGGAATCAAAAATAGGATCAGGCCTCCAATATGATAAATATGATGATGAGTATATCATTGAAAATTAAAGGGTACCAGCAAAAATAAATTCCTTTATAACAAAATATAAAATAAAGCAGATTCTAAATATGGAATCTGCTTTATTATGAAATAATTCTAGTCAACTAGCCTCTTTCTAGTGTTTTTCCTACATATTTTTCTTGTGTTATTCCGAAAGATTCATGAAGAATGCGAGCATAATCTTTTGATTCTATTGGTCGTTTATTTTTGATGCCTTTAAAGGTTTCTGTATAATTTTTATTTGTTAATGATACGTGCCCATAATCAGTTAATTTACAAGTAATAGCCCCTTTATTAAAAGGAGATTCTTTATGTTCCACAATCACTTTTTGAATGTTATTCACCTTTTTCTCATCTATTGAATCTAAAGTAAAGGCATAGCCTATTTTCCATTCATCTGAAGGTTCAGATTGCAAGAAATTTGTAGATTCCCCGTTAGCTCCTTTTCTCATTTCTAAAATGTGTGTACCTTTTCGGGTCATTTGTTTGCGAATTCGATATTCTCCCGTTTGAGAAGAGATGACTTCTCCGGTAAAGGGGACTGGATGTAAAGGTAGATGAGATGCAAAACCCGCGTCTATAACATAATCTTTATTATTATGATTTAATATGATAATGACATGACCATCATCGGGTTTCCATTTATTATCGTAAAGATCATAAACAGTACCAGCTACTTTATATACTTGAAACCCACAATCCATTAAAAAGTAATACAATAAGGAGTTTAATTCATAACAAAGACCGCCTCGTTTTTGAATAAGTAATTTTTCTACTAAGTTCTTTTTTGAGATATCTTTAATCGTACCAGCCATAATATCGAGATTTTCATAGGGAAGAATCAAGCCCATCTTTAAGAGGATTTCATTTAAATCATCAAATGTTACTTCTTTTACAGGAATTTTTAGTCGTTTAAAAAACTCCTTTTGTAAATTGGTCAACATAAAGCATTCTCCTTTCTTTTTACAGAATTTTCTTCTGCTCACCGCTAGGTTAGTACTTCTAAAAGTTTAATTCAAGTCTGCGAAAATTATCATAATATATGTTTCTGAAAACCTTATTATCTATTTAGAAATTTCAGTTTAATCTTTCGGCGTAGGAAAGTCTTACAGCATAAGCTTCTATTCGTTTGTTTTGTATTAAATTAAATAAAAGTACATATCTTCATTCCTCTTTTTTTATAACTAGGTAGTAATAAAGTGTTATTTTTCTAAAGTTTTTTCAAGATTTGTATACTTTATATAGACAATGATGATTAAGAGATATTTGGATTTAGTACGGTTAACAATTATTGAGAAACTTTTTTATAGTGTTCTCTCAAAAGGAAGAGATAGAAACAAAGAGAATAACGTGTGTTAAGGAAGAAGGGGTACTAGTAATCTCTTGAGAATAGGGACAAGATTTTGTTAAAGTAAAAAGATTATCTAGTATTAAGAAAGAAGATAAAAAATTACAAAGAGCACCTTCTTTCAAAAAAAGTGGGGGGAGTAACATGCGATTGATGAGAAGATGTGTTGCCTTACTAATTGTATTTTTTATCATGGTTCCAATGATTAGCACAAATGTACGAGCAGAAGTTGTAAAAGAGCTTAAAACAGGCTTTCCAGATCAAGAAGTCTTTACACCTGGAGATTGGTTTTTAGGGCAAAAACCTGCAAATTATGATGAGAATAAACCTCCAATTCTTTTTGTACAAGGAAGGAATGGGAATGCTGATAGTTGGTATGGAAAGACAGTGTATCACGATATAAATGATATGTATGACTATGCTTTGAAAGCAGGCTATCAAACAGTATTTATACAATTATATGATGCTGCTGGAAAAGGATCAGCTAGTCAGTGGGACAACGGAAAATTGTTAGCACAAAAATTAGAAGAAATATATAATCATTTCGGTAAAAAAGTTAATATTGTAGCACATAGTAAAGGCGGTATCGATACACAGGCTGCATTAGTAGGATATGGTGCAAATCGATTTGTCGGAAATGTTATTACGCTTGCGACACCACATCATGGATCAAACTTAGCTGATTTATCATATAGTTGGTGGGCGGGATGGCTTGCCTCTATATTAGGTCAAAAAGATGATGGTACGTACTCATTACAAATGGGCGAAATGGCAAAATTTCGTTCAACGATTGATAATAATCCAGCAGCTAAATTAAACCGTTATTATACAGTTACGGGAACTAGTTGGGGCCCTGTATTCTCGGCGTTATCCATGGGCGGATTATATTTGTCATCATACGGTTCAAATGATGGACTAGTAAATGAGTGGAGTGCTAAGTTGCCGTATGGAACTCATTTATTTACAGATTCCAGATTTGATCATGATAATATACGAAAAGGATCTGCTGTGTTCTCACGAATTGAACCATATTTACGTACATCAAATGTAGCCGTACCAGCTTTAGTAGCATCCAGCACTAGTTCAAATGAAAACATAGAACAATTAAATACAACTTCAAACCAAAACATTTTAGGCGGAGAATTGCCACAAAATCAGTGGATAGAGCAAACTGTTACAGTTGATAAAAAGTCAGAAGGAATCGTTTCTATATTAACTGCTTCGTCTAATGTAGAAGTACAAATGATATCACCAAAAGGAAAAATGTATACAAATAAGGATAGCGTTATAACTACTGGTGAAGAAGAATCTTTCTTTGGTGGTGCAACAATTAGAACATTTAAATTTGATAAAATGGATGTAGGAGAATGGAAAGTTAAAATGATGGCGAAGCAGTCGAAAGATGCATATCTAGTTATAAGCGATTACAAGAATGACGCACCATTTGTTCTTCAAATGCCTACCAAAGTTAAAGTAAATAAACCTGAGTATAAACTGAAAAAATCACCTGTAGCACCTGAAATGAAAGGGGATCTTTCCATAACAGTAAGAGTTGTGAATGAAGAAGGGAAACTAGTCTCTGAATTTAATGAATTGCAAAATGTTAATAACAATACATTTACTGGTGCTTTGAAGGACATAAAGCAACCAGGAGTATATAACGTTACGATGGATATAAAAGGGATGAATAAAGAAGGACTGCCTTATAATCGTACAATTGTTAAGTCGGTTTATGTGGAGAAGTAAGGACGAATAGATATTAATATAAAAGTGTAGAAATCTTGTGTTAGAAAGATTTCTGCACTTTTTTGAATATTATCCCGCTATTTGCGGGATAATATTCAGTGGGCGTTTATGTTCTATAAGAGAGACTAGAAATTGAAGAAGAGGATTAGTTATTAAAAAAAGATGCTGAGCTAGCATCTTAATCTAAGGCGGCTTTTTATTTACTTAATTTTGTTACAGTTAATTCAAGTGAATTTATACCATTATCACAAGTTACAATTTTTTGCTTATTAAAACCGCTGTTATTTCTAAGTTGAATGGTAGAATTTTCTGGTACCGTAACAATTGTTTCACCAACGAGTTGAAGACATTCGTTATTTGCTGAATTAGTCATTTGAATTGCGAAATCTCCTTGGCTATTAGCAAGGGGATTGTTATTTAAGAATATAGTCATGACTGGAATATGTGGAAATACAGGATTTAAAGTAGTGTTAATAGTTGAAATGAAAGAAACTCTATAATCACCAGCTTGACTAAATTGTATAGTAGTAGGATTTAGTAAGGAAACTCCTCCTGCTATAGGGCCGAAGTGATTAAATGGAAAAGGATCGCCAAAAGAAACAGTTATAAATTCAGTTTGCCAAAAAGCCCCATAAGCTGGACCGGATGGTTTGTGTGAGCTGGGGGGACAGGGGCAGGAACATCTTTTAAACGATTTTGAAGAATGAAAGTGAGGATTCAATCTATTACCTCCTATTATTAATAGATTTAAGACACATAGTAGTTTATGTAAATGGGAGGAAATTTGTTTGTATGCTTGTACTATATAGAAGAAAAGATAATAGATTTGGAAGATAACGTGCTCAAATAATGAAATATAGTATTAGGATATTATTTGTGAATTTTTTGAAGGAGGTTAATGAATTGCTAGAAAAATGAGCCGAGGTTCTTAATAGATTGAAGTATAGGAGAAATGATTATTATATTAATTTCACTTGAAAAGGAAACATTATTATCTTCAGTTGCACTAATGTTATCGAGTAGTGAATTTCTATGATTTGAATGTTGGTATATTAGAGTCTTTAGTTATCGCTTTTTATTTATGTAGATGGGCAGGAAGAAGACGAAAAGTATCGAATGAATGTACATATGTAGCATTGTTTGCTTTTGGTGTGAATAATAGTAAAAGATACGTTGAAATATTTTAAACCGTAACGAAAGAACGATTAAATTATAGAAGGAGCAACTTACATGGAAAATATATTAAAGGTATCTTCAAAATCAAGCCCAAATTCAGTTGCAGGTGCAATAGCAGGTGTACTAAGAACAAGTGGCAATGTAGAAATTCAAGCGATTGGGGCTGGTTCTTTAAATCAAGCGATTAAAGCAATAGCAATCGCAAGAGGATTTGTTGCTCCAAGTGGTATCGATTTAGCCTTCGTTCCAGCATTTCAAGAGGTTACGATTAATGAACAAGAAAGAACGGCGATTAAATTAATTATAGGTCCTAGGAAGAAAAGGTAACTGCAGTAATTCACTATTGAAATGACATTTAACATAACAAACAAAAAAGTGTCACAAATGCTATAAACCAGGCATTTGTGACACTTTTATAGTTTTGTAAGAATAAAAACCTCTAAAACTGCTCATTCTTCTCCCAAGATTCCACAATATAATGTGCAATCGTCGGATTGAATCCTTTCCCAACTAAAAACATAATGGCAGCAACTTCTGTTAAAGCGTGTTTGTGTGATGTATGTTTTGCTTCATTTAAACCGTAATCTACCCAAGGTTTTACGAAATCTAGTACAGGTTTCTTTAAAGGTAAGAACTGTGTACCGACAACTTGTTGAATTTGTTGTTGCGTTGGTTCTGTAATTGGTCCAGGTGGTAAGATTTGTGGCTGTGTAATATCTAATGTTGGTCCAGGTGGTAAAATTTGTGGTTGTGTAATATCTACTGTTGGTGGTTTAGGTGGTGAGACACGTGCGTCGTAGTTTGGTTGATACATTTGTTGTTGATATTGAGGTTGTTGTGGCTGAGTTGGGTATGGGTTTTGTTGAAACTGTTGTTCTTGAGTTTGTGTTGCTACATATGGATTTTGTTGAAATTGTTGTTCTTGAGTTTGCGGTGCTACATATGGATTTTGTTGAAATTGTTGCTCTTGAGTTTGTGGTACTGCATATGGATTTTGAGGATATTCGTAACTTGGACGTGTGTCATATGGATTTTGCTGAAATTGTTGTTCTTGAGTTTGTGGCGCTGCATATGGATTTTGTTCATATTGTTGCTCTTGTTCTTCATATTGTTCTGTATATCTTTGTTCTTGTTCCTGCGCCTGAGGGTAAAATGGTTGTTGTGGGTAAGGCGGTTGATTATTATAGAACATATTTATTCCTCCTTCATGATGATGCCTACCACCTAGTGTATGGGCGGACAAGAAAATATGTGATGAAAAAATGCGGGCGTGTTACAATAAGTAACTGGGTGAAGATAAAATGACAAAACAAGAAAAGATAGAAAAAACAATTACTTTTGTAAAACATATTTTAGAAAAAGATGCGAGTGGGCATGATTGGTATCATATTGAGCGCGTACATAAACTGGCGATTTCTTTATTCGAGCAAGAAGGAGGAAATCGTTTTATAATTGAAATGGCAGCATTACTTCACGATGTGGCAGATGAGAAGTTAAATGAAAGTGAAGAAGCAGGAATGAAAAAAGTTTCTGATTGGTTAGAAGAGTTACATGTTGAAGAAGAGGAAAGTAAGCATGTTCTTCATATTATCGCCAATATGTCTTATAAAGGTGGTCATGGCGGTAAAGTGGAGTCAATTGAAGGGAAGATTGTTCAAGATGCAGATCGCTTAGACGCTCTTGGTGCAATTGGAATAGCTCGCACATTTGCGTATGGCGGGGCGAAAGGGAGATTAATGTATGATCCAACTATTCCTCCTCGTGAAGTGATGACGAAAGATGAATATAGAAAAAATAATGACCCATCTTTAAATCATTTTTATGAAAAACTTTTAAAACTAAAAGGCTTAATGAATACGAATGCAGCAAAACAAGAGGCGGAAGTTCGTCATCGTTATATGGAACAGTTTATTGAACAATTTATGAAAGAGTGGAATGCACAAATATGAAAATGTTAACTGTGGAAAACTTATCAAAATCATATGGAGAAAAACCGTTATTTGATGGATTATCATTTAGTATTGCAGAAGGACAACGTGCCGGAATTATCGGTGTAAACGGTACTGGTAAATCAACTTTATTAAAAATTATTGCAGGGGCAGAAATTCCTGATACAGGTGATATGACTCATTCACGTGGATATACAATTAGTTATTTATCACAGCAACCAGAGTTTGATGAACAATTAACAGTATTAGAGCAAGTCTTCCATGGTGATACACCTTTAATTCGTCTTCTTCGTGATTATGAAAAGGCGCTATTACATATCGAAAAAGATCCAAGTAATGAAAAGGTACAGGAACAATTATTTGCAGTGCAACAACGTATGGATGCGATGAGTGCGTGGGAAGCAAATGCGAATGCAAAATCGTTATTAACGAAATTAGGAATTACTGATTTCACAGCAATTGTTGGAAATTTATCTGGTGGACAGAAAAAACGTATTGCGATGGCGCAGTGTTTTATTGAAACACCGGATCTATTAATTTTAGATGAGCCTACGAACCATCTTGACCATGAGACAGTTGAGTGGTTAGAGGAATATTTAGCAAGGTACACAGGTGCGGTATTACTTGTAACCCATGATCGTTATTTCTTAGATCGTGTGACGAATCGTATTTTCGAATTAGATAATGGAAAATTGTATAGTTATGAAGGAAATTACAGTACGTTTTTAGAAGCGAAAGCACTTCGGGAAGAACAAGAACTTGCGCAAGAATCAAAACGTCAAAACTTATATCGCCGTGAACTAGCGTGGATTCGCCGTGGTGCAAAAGCTCGTTCGACAAAGCAAAAGGCACGTATTCAACGATTTGAAGAGTTAAAAGGTCAAGAAGGTCCAGCTGCAAAACAGTCAGTTGATATTGCGCTTAGCGGTAGTCGCCTTGGGAAAAAAGTACTTGAGTTAAAAGATGTAACGAAAAAATTTGGCGATAAAACAGTATTAAACAACTTCAATCATATCGTGAAACCAGGCGATCGTATCGGAATTATTGGAGCGAATGGAAGCGGGAAATCTTCACTATTAAATATGCTTGCAGGTAAAATATCTCCTGATAGTGGTGAAATTGAAGTTGGACAAACAGTAAAAATTGCTTACTATACGCAAGAAAATGAAGAAATGAATTTAAATCAACGTATGATTGAATACATTAAAGAAATTGCGGAAGTTATTCATACGACAGATGGAAAAGTAATTGGTGCGTCTCAAATGTTAGAACGTTTCTTATTCCCGCCGCATTCACATGGTACACCTCTTGGCAAATTATCTGGCGGTGAAAGAAGACGTTTATACTTATTACGTATATTAATGGGAGAACCGAACGTACTATTACTAGATGAGCCTACGAATGATCTAGATACACAAACATTAACGGTGTTGGAAGATTATTTAGAAGATTTCCCAGGTGTCGTTTTAACTGTATCGCATGACCGTTACTTCTTAGATAAAGTAGTAGATGAATTGTTCATCTTTACGGGAGAAGGAGAAGTGCGCGAATTTCTAGGTAGTTATACGGATTACTTAGAAATGGAAAAAACGAGAGAACTTATTGAGAAAGCGGAAGTACAGAAAGAGAAAAAAGTAGTAGAAGAAGCACCGAAACAACAACGTAAGCGTAAACTTTCATATAACGAGCAGCGCGAATGGGAAACAATTGAAGATACAATTGCGGAACTTGAAGAAAAGCTAGAATCAATTGGAGAAGAGCTTGCGAATGTTGGTTCTGATTTTACGAAAGCGCAAGAATTGTCTGAAGCACAGCAAAAAACAGAAGAAGAGTTAGAAAAAACGATGGAAAGATGGAGTGAACTATCCGACATTGTTGAAGGATTAAAATAAAAACAAGCTGCATATATTGAAAAGTAAAGAGAAAAACTTTACACTATTGGTAGAACCTATTTTAGGAGGGAAAAAATGAGAACATCTAATCCAATGTTGAAAAAAGAGGCATTCCGTAAAGAAGGAGCAAGTGCTTCTGCGATGACTATTGGCGGAACAGTAGGCAAAACGTTTATTATGCTTATCTTGCTACTTGCAACGTCTGTCTATTCATACATACAGATGATAGAGGGTACGATGAAGATGCCAGTATTAATTGGCGCTTTAATCGTTGCGGCAATCATCGCATTTGCGTCTATGTTCTTCCCGCGTATTTCACCTTTTGGTGCACCAATCTATGCGGCGGTAGAAGGGGTTGTATTAGGTAGTATTTCAGCTGTTTATACAATGAAGTTTGGAGATTCTATCGTTTTAAATGCTGTATTACTAACAATCTCAATTCTATTTGCGATGTTAGTGTTATATGCAACACGCGTAGTAAAAGTAACGGATAAATTCCGTACAGGCGTGATGGCAGCAACACTTGGAATTATGGTTATGTATTTAGTCGTATTTCTACTAAACATGTTTGGTGTAACTGTTCCGTACATTCACCAAGGTGGTACGATCGGTATTATTATTAGTGCAGTTGTTATCGTAGTTGCTGCATTAAACTTATTACTAGATTTCGATTTAATCGAAAATGGTGTACGTAGTCAAGCTCCGAAATATATGGAGTGGTACACTGCAATGGGACTAATGCTTACATTAGTATGGTTATACTTAGAAATTCTTCGTTTCGTTTCTTACTTTACGAAAAATGACTAATAAAAAAATCCTGCGTGAAAAATGCAGGATTTTTTATTTTCAAAGATATATTGATGATGTGGTATAATATGGATGTTGGTAACCTTAAATTGAAGGGGATGGAATATGATGAAAGAGAAGAAAGGGATTATGAAAAAACTATTTTCTAAAAGTTTTTTCATAGAACTAGATGATGCTTTAACGTATCCATCGGGAGAAGTTATTACTTCAGCTATTGAAAGTTATGCAGCTGAATGTAATGAACAACTGAAATTTGAGAGTAAAGTAAAACCGATAACTTTCTACTTAGAAGAAGTATTATATCGTGCGGAAGTAAAGATGGCCCGCGGAGGATATTACATTTCATGCAGTGAAGTATAATTTTTTGAAACCTTACATGTTTAAAGTATGTAAGGTTTCTTTTTAGTTTTTATAAGGTATAAAAATATATTTTTTATTATAAAGTATATTATTTTAAGCTTTTTACCCTTCATATATTTTTCTTTACAATGAAGAAAAATATGAGAGGTGGTATAACTTATGATGAATCGAGTTGTATTAATCGGTAGATTGACAAAGGAGCCAGAATTATACTACACAAAGCAAGGCGTCGCGTATGCACGAGTATGTGTTGCGGTGAATAGAGGTTTTCGAAATAGCTTAGGTGAGCAGCAAGTAGATTTTATTAATTGCGTCGTATGGAGAAGGTCAGCTGAGAATGTAACTGAATATTGTACGAAAGGTTCACTTGTTGGAATTACTGGACGTATTCATACGAGGAATTACGAGGATAATCAAGGAAAGAGAATATATATAACGGAAGTTGTGATTGAGAGCATTACATTTTTGGAGAGAAGGAGGGAGGGCGCATCGTAAGAAGAGGGCTTAGTAATATAGCCCTCTATCACTTTTGATTGATCCCTTCCCAAACAACATCTAATTGTTGGTTGAGTGTATTTTTCGCGTTTATTTCATTAGCATGTAATAGTGAATGGGACATTAATGTATAAAAATAAGTACTCATAATAGTAGAAGTGATAATATGTATATCCCATTGACTGTTTAATTTTCCTGTCTCTTTCGCCTCTGTAATAATTGAAGACAAACCTTTTTGTAGCTGCTGTATACTTTTTACTTCATTTTCTACTAAGTAATTAGACTTTATAATCTCAAAGACGGCATGCTTCATTAAATCACCATGTCCAGTAAAACGGTCTAGTAAGTCTCCTAGAACAAGTTTAATTCTTTCTTTTGGATGTTCTACATTTGCATATGTTTTTAAACTTTCATTCCATAGTTCAATTTGAGAATCACCTAAAAATAATAATATGTTTTCTTTTTTCGGAAAGTAATTGAAGAAAGTTCCTTTTGCAATCCCGCATGCAGTAGTAATATCTTGAACCGTTACATTTTCGTACCCGCGTTCTTGGAAGAGTTGTACTGCTTTTAGGAATATAAGTTCTTTTAATTCTTTTTTTCTCGTTTCTCTCAGCATATAATCTACTCCTAACACAAACAATTATATCTGTTTAATAGATAATCTCAAATAAAATCTTACTTCATGATTAAGTTTAATGTAATTGAAAGAAGGATAGAGAATGCTGTTTCTTATTATTATTATAAATGAAAGTTATATAGTTCATGTGCTTGCCTTTCAGAAATCCATTTTGGAATACGTTTCATTACTTCATTTCTTACTATAGTTAAAGGTTTACTTTCTATTTGCGCCATTTTTCCAACTGTCCACGCAGTGTTTGAGATTTTTTCAATTCTATCTCGTCTTTTTTGTTCGTATTCTATAAATGCTTGACGATAATGGGCATTATTTTTGATGCATTCAGCCAAAATAATCGCATCTTCAATTGCTTGGCAAGCACCTTGGCCTAAATTCGGAGTAAGTGCATGGGCAGCATCCCCAATAAAAACGATGCGTTTTTCAAAAAACTGATTCATTGGCATAATGTCTACAATATCACGATGAATCATATGAACGTCCGATGCATTATGCAAAATAGATGGTATGGGATTGTGGTAAGATTTGAAATGATTATATAAATCTTCTGTTGTGTAAGCTTTGTATTTTGGATCTCTAGCTTTCGCGTTTATGAGCGCATACCAGTATACTTCGTTGTTGGGAAGAGGGACGATACCAAATCTACCGTTCGTTCCCCAAGTTTCAATAAAATCATTTGTTAAAGAAAGATTATTAGTAGGAGTTATGCCACGCCAACACGTATATCCTGCATAACGATAATTATCCCTTTGTGTTACTTGTTTTCGAACGACAGAATGAATACCATCGGCAGAAATCAGTATATTGCCAAATGCTTCACTACCATCTTGAAATACTATTTTTAAGGCGTCTTCCTCATTTCGTTCTATTTTTACACATTCTTTTCTCCATTCGACAGTATCTTCTTGTAGTTCAGAAAGTAGCAATTGATGTAAATCTTTTCTATGAATAGAGTACATTTTTGGATAACAAGATGGGATAATCAATTTATTGAAAACAGTTCCTTTTTCGGATACAAGGTTAAAACCGTCACTTTCGTTGCCGAATTTTTTGATTTTCTCAGAAATTCCGTATGGCTCAAGTGCTTGCATTGCATTCGGAGCAATGATAATACCCGTACCAGCAACAGTAGGCTCAGTGTTTTTATCATATACTTTTACTTCTATTCCTATTTTTTGTAAGGAAATTGCTGCGCAAAGTCCAGCAATACCGCCACCAATAATTATGACATTGTTCATTTGTTATCACTCCACCTTTGAATGACTTTGTTCATAAAATGACTTTGTTCATAAAATGACCTTGGTCATTTTATGAGTTAAGGTTAATCCCTTTTTATGTAATTGTCAATTATACTTTTAACTATAGTTATGGAATGATTAGGTGAAAATAGAATGAATGAAACTTCCCAGCAATGTAGAAAAGTAAATAGTAAAATTAAGCATCCGAGTAGGAGTATAGAGTGATAACATGTTACAATACAGCTAAGAACATGCAATAAAGGAGAGTTTTTTACGTGAAGATTAAAGCAATTGAACCGACGCCAAGTCCAAATACAATGAAAGTTATTTTGAATGAAGTATTACCATCAGGAGCACGTAATAATTATACAAATGAAAATAAAGAACAAGCGCCAATGCAAGTGCAAGAAATTTTGAAAATTGAAGGTATTAAAGGTGTATATCATGTAGCCGACTTTTTAGCAGTGGAGCGAAATGCAAAGTATGACTGGAAAGTTTTATTACAGCAAGTTCGTGCTGTTTTTGGCGAAGAAGTAGTAGAAGAAAGTGAAGAACAACAACTTGCTCATTTTGGAGAAGTGAAAGTATTTGTTCAAATGTTCTTTACTATCCCAATGCAAGTAAAGTTAACAGATGGAACGACGGAAGAACGTGTTGGTTTACCTGACCGTTTTAAAGAATCAATTATGAAAGTTCAAATGTCTGCACCAAACGTTGTAAAAGAACGTAAATGGGTGGAACAAAGTACACGTTACGGTAATTTTGAAGAAATCGGGAAAGAAGTAGTAGAAGAGATTGTTGCTGCTTATCCGGAAGAACGTATAAATGAAACGGTCAAAGAATTATTAAATCAGGCAGGTGCTGTTGAAGTAACGATTCAAAAGCGTGAGCCATATAAAGTAACAGAAGAGATGATGAAAGATGCTGACTGGAAAAAACGTTTTGCAGCTTTAGAACAAATGGATCCTACTGAAGAAGATATTCCAGTGTTGAAGATGGCGTTAGATGATGAAAAAGTTTCGATTCGCCGTTTAGCAACAGCATATTTAGGTATGGTAAAAGGTGATGAAGTATTACCGTTATTATATAAAGCCTTATTAGATCGCTCTGTAAGTGTTCGTCGTACTGCAGGAGATTGTTTATCAGATGTAGGTGATCCGGCGGCGATGTTCGTTATGATTAAATCTCTGAAAGATCCAAGTAAATTAGTACGCTGGCGTGCAGCGATGTTCTTATTTGAACTTGGAGATGAAAGTGCAATTCCAGCATTAAAAGCAGCGCAAGATGATCCAGAGTTTGAAGTAGCAATGCAAGCACGTCTAGCGTTAGAGCGTATTGAAGGCGGAGAAGAAGCAAAAGGTTCCGTATGGAAACAAATGACGGAGTCTCGTAAAGGGGAATAATGTATGATTGTTTTCTATGATAGTTGGTGTCCGATGTGTACGGCGGTTGCAGAACGTACGAAGAAATTAGATAAAAAGGGTAAGGTGAAATTTGTTTCATTTCGAGATGAAGATGTAGTTGAGAAGTATGAACTTTCTCAAGAACTACAAAGTAAGATGGAACAAAGATTGTATATTTTTAAAAATAATAAGTGGTATGACGGCATTCATAGCATACATGTATTAGCAAAGTCCATTCCATCTTATTGGTTTGCGGTGCCTTTTATAAAGCTATCTATCGTACTTGGATTTGGAAGTAACGTATATGATTATATCGCTAACAATAGAAAACTTGTCCCAGTTGGACATTGCCGCGGTGGGGTTTGTGAAATCCCTACAAAAAAATGAAATCATCGTTATCTTTCTTTTGCACCTATTAATAGAGCGTGATATGATGAATTTGGAATGAAAGTTGAAGGAGAGATTGCAAGATGTCAAATGCTTATGAAGAATACATGCGCCAAATGGTAATCCCAATGCGTCAAGAATTAGTGCGTTCTGGGTTTGAAGAGTTAACTACAGAAGAAGCTGTAACAGAATTTATGGAAAACACAACAGGTACAACTTTAGTAGTTGTAAACTCTGTTTGTGGTTGTGCAGCTGGTTTAGCACGTCCATCAGCAGGTCAAGCAGTTGTTCGTGCTGAAAAACAACCTGATCATCTTGTAACTGTATTCGCAGGTCAAGATAAAGATGCTACTGCAAAAATGCGTGAATACTTCGGAGAAATTCCTCCATCTTCACCATCTATGGCATTATTAAAAGGAAAAGAAGTTGTTCACTTCATTCACCGTCATGAAATTGAAGGTGCAACTATGGACGAAATTATTACGAACTTAGAGCAAGCTTTCGAAAAGAATTGCTAAAGAAGGGGGAGAGTAAATCTCCCTCTTTTCTTTATATAGAGGTGAAACAATGATAGTAACAACAGCAGGAAGAACGAATAAAGAAATGATAGATTATGCAAAGCAGGTAGCCGCAGAATTAAATCGTTCATTCGTTAAACGTAATGATATACCAGTACATAAACTGCATGAGCAGTATGAACAAGATGTACTTGTCGTAGGCAAAAATCGATTAGCCATTTATCCAAAAGGAACAGAGGAGTCGTTTTTCTTTCATCCAAACTCAGCGATGTTTCGTGTGAAGAGATTAATGCGCGGAGAACACGATCCGTTCGTACAAGCTGCTAAATTAGAAAGCGGAATGACAGTATTAGATTGTACGCTCGGTATGGCATCAGATAGTATTGTGGCTAGCTATATTGTTGGTGAAAGCGGAAAAGTAACCGGACTTGAAGGCAATGAGTATATGGCTTATATTATGGAAAATGGTTTGAAAACATGGTCTTCATCCGTTTCTGAAATTGATAAAGCAATGCAACGAATTGATGTAAAGCAAACTGAGCATTACGCATTTTTAAAACAATGTGAAGATAATAGTTATGATGTCGTATATCTTGATCCGATGTTTGAAGAAACTGTTATAGAATCAGATGGAATAAAAGGATTAAAACACTTCGCTTTGTATCATGATATTACTGATGAAACAATTGCGGAAGCGAAGCGTGTGGCTAGAAAGCGTGTCGTTCTGAAAGACCATTTCCGTAGTTCTAGATTTGAAAAACATAATTTTTACGTATACAAAAGAAAAAGTGCTAAGTTTCACTTTGGTGTAATTGACCCTTGCTAATTGTTTGAAAAGATGTATAATAAGCAATAATTAATTAAATATACTGTCTGTGATGAAGAGAGTAGTCTTTTTTAGAAGGAAAGCGAGCTAGGGATGGTGTGAGCCTAGTGCGGAAGAAAAAGATGAAGCGCACTTCGGAGATGCTTCTTGAACGAATAGTAGAGTAAGCCGAGGCCCCCTGTCCTCGTTATAAACGGGAAAGTGGTTCGTAATGAACAACAAGGGTGGTACCACGGGTTCAAACTCGTCTCTTTTTTAGAGACGAGTTTTTTGTATTTTAAAAATGAAGGAGGTTGTAGCATGGATTATAAAAAGCAGTTTGCAGAAAGTTTATCTAATATTTTTACGAATGAATTAACGCAAAAGCAAATTTTAGATTTAATTGAAACACCGAAACAAGATGAATTCGGAGATGTTGCATTTCCATGTTTTTCACTTGCGAAGCAATATAAAAAATCACCAGCTATTATCGCAAAGGAAGTTGCAGAGAAATTAAGTGATCCGTTTTTTGCGAAAGTAGAGGCTGTTGGTCCTTACGTAAATGTCTTTTTTAATCGTGAAACAGTAAGTGATGAAGTATTAAAAACGATTTTAGCGGAGAAAGAAGAGTACGGTCAAAATCATTTTGGATGTGAAAAGACTGTAGTTATCGATTATTCGTCTCCTAATATTGCGAAACCTTTTTCAATGGGGCATTTACGTTCTACAATGATTGGAAATTCACTGAAACATATCGCTGAAAAATGTGGCTATGAAGTTGTAGGGATTAATTATATTGGAGACTGGGGAACACAGTTTGGAAAGTTAATTACCGCTTATAAAAAATGGGGCAATGAAGCAGTAGTGAAAGAGGATCCAATCCGTGAACTATTTAAGTTATATGTTCAATTCCATGAAGAGGTAAAAGACAACGAAGAATTAGAAGAAGAAGGACGCGCTTGGTTTAAGAAATTAGAAGAAGGTGATGAAGAAGCTGTTGAGCTTTGGAATTGGTTCCGCCACGAATCTTTAAAAGAATTTTCTCGTATTTATGAACTTCTCGGTGTTGAATTTACTAATTTTCAAGGAGAAGCTTTTTATAATAATTTAATGGAAGACTTTATTGGGATTTTAGAGGAACATGATTTACTTGAAGAGTCAGAAGGTGCATTAGTCGTTAATTTAGAAGAAGAGGGAATGCCGCCTTGCTTAATTAGAAAATCAGATGGTGCGACGATTTATGCAACGCGTGACTTAACAGCAGCACTATATCGTCAAAACACATTTAGTTTTGATAAAGCGCTATATGTAGTTGGCCCAGAACAAAGTTTACACTTCAATCAATTTTTCACTGTATTAAAAAAGCTGGGTTACACTTGGGTTGACGGCATGGAACATGTACCGTTTGGGTTCATTTTAAAAGATGGTAAGAAAATGTCGACACGTAAAGGAAGAGTTATTTTACTCGAAGAAGTACTTGAGGAAGCAATCGAACTTGCAAAACAAAATATTGAAGAGAAAAATCCAAACTTAAAACAAAAAGAAGAAGTAGCGAAGCAAGTCGGTGTTGGCGCAGTTATCTTCCACGATTTAAAAAATGAGCGTATGCACAATATCGAATTTTCATTAGAAAATATGCTGAAATTTGAAGGAGAAACAGGACCGTACGTACAGTACACACATGCACGTGCTTGCTCTATTTTAAGAAAAGAAAGTGTAGAATTTGAAACATGTACATTTGCTTTAAAAGACGATCATAGCTGGAGTGTCGTAAAATTCCTAAATAAATTCCCGCAAATAATTGAAGCAGCTTTCAATAAAAATGAGCCATCGATTATTTCGAAATATATATTAGATGTAGCACAATCATTCAATAAATATTATGGTAATGTTCGTATATTAGAAGAGAGTAAAGAAAAAGACAGCAGACTCGCATTGGTTTATGCTGTGACGATTGTATTAAAAGAAGGATTACGTTTACTTGGGGTGGAGGCACCTGAGGAGATGTAACATAGTAGTAAACTGACAAACTGGGTCTAGTATAAACCTGGTTTGTTTTTTTATTGGATATATATTTTTTTTGCAAAATCAATTAAAATCTTTTTAGAGAGGGTGATTCATATTGATTCGAACTTTTATTTTACAAATTCCTTGTCATAGAAGATTAGATAGGAGTTTTTTTAAACTACAAAAGTACATACCTTTATGTGCGCGTTGTACAGGCATGCTTATTGGTATTTTAATGTTTCCAATTTATTTTTATATGACACCTTCATTTCTTTTCGCAATCATACTATCATTTTTCGCCCAAATTCCGTTACTTATCGATGGGTTCACCCAAAAGTGGAAATGGAGAAGTAGCTCAAATTTGCTAAGAATAACTACTGGTGTATTAAGCGGTAATGGTATGGGATTATTCATTTCCTCTGGTGTTATATGGATATTATCTTAAGATATATAGTAATGGAGGTATTTACATAGATGTTCTGGATTTATTTAATTCTAATTTTTATTTCAGGCGGAAGTGGAATTGGTTTTATGACTCAAAATAAGTATACAGAAGCAATAATAGCTTTTGTTATTTGTATACTATTGTTTGGGCTACTGTATTATTATCTTAAAAGAAACAAAAGAAATAGGAAAGCAGATTGTGACGATTTAGACTGTACGGATTGTTTTGATTGTGATTGTACTTGTTAAATTTTTCTTCCAAATAAAAAGCTAGTGTATTTTTAATAATACACTAGCTTTTTGCTTTGAAATTTTAAGAAAAGTGTAGGAATACGACTATTCTATAGAGAACTTTAGTTTTGTATATAAAAGGAGGCGTTAGATGTTGGAAACGTATGATTGGAACAATAAACTAACATATTTAAAAAACACGAGAGATTTATATTACAACGACGATTATGTAAGCTTTTTAGTAAATACAGTTTGGAAGATTACTAAGCCTGTACATATCGTTGATTACGGTTGTGGATATGGTTATTTAGGCTTAGTATTAATGCCATTACTTCCAAAAGGATCAAAGTATACCGGCATTGATAGTGGAGAAACTTTATTAGCTGAAGCGAGAGCGTTATTTCGTTTACTTCCATATGAGTCAGAATTTATGGAGGGGGATGCTACAGAAATAGAATTAAACGATAAATACGATATAGCAATCTGTCATGCCTTTTTGTTACATATGAGTTCACCAAAAACGATGCTAGAAAAAATGATACATTCAATTAAAAAGGGCGGAAAAATAATCTGTTTTGAACCACATTGGATATCAAATATGTCTTCATACTTTTTAAATGGAGAGAATCAATCGGAAATTATTAGGCTAGGAGCTTTGCAGAATTTATTTGAAAGTGACATGCAGAGAAGCGGAAAAGATGGAAATATTGGTATGAAAATACCAATGTTTTTAAGTGAACTAGGCGTAAAAAATATTCAATGTAGAGTAAGTGATAAAGTGAACTTTTTAGATTCTAATATGCATCATAATGATAAAAACGATTTGTATCAATCATTAAAAGAAGAAGGGATTGCTGGTAATCCCGGTGATAAGCAACAATTTGTAGAACGTTTAATAGACAGAGGATTAACATATGATGATGCGTTAGCTCAATATGAAGCTGAACTCAAATTTTTTAGAGCGTTTCATCTACATTCCTCTATAGTATATGCTCCGAATATGAAAATTACATTTGGTGAAATAGAATGTTAAAGGAGCAATACGATGAAAAATGTCGCTTAATGTCGGTAAGTCGATATTCGACATATAATCGCTGATATAATTTGAAAATCGCCGATAAAACGAAAGAATCGCTGATATATTTAAATTATCGCCTATATAATTTCATGTACTGATTTCAACTATATAAAAATAAGATCCATATGTTACGTTATTCCAGTTAATCAAACAAAATACAGAGAAAAACAATCAATTTTACTATATTTTGTTATAAATTCGAATAATATTAAATAATACTATCCATTATAGGAGATTTTAGTTGAATACCTACAATATGATGTGTAAAATCTAAGCAAGTAGCAGTTTAAATATAAATTTGAGGTGAATACATGCTAGATTTTGAGCAGTTAGATGCTTGTTTGAAAGACAAGAGATTTATAGATGGATTACAGGGAATAAATAATGAAATTTCATATATAAAAGAAACGAATACTTTATCTTATGTGAAAAAGTGGCTTGCTAATATTCCTTCACATAAGGAGTTTGATATATTAATACGTCTTACTGATGAAGGGCTTATGCACCAATACAGTTCATTCCTCATTCGCTATGCCTATAAAAAATTCCCAAATATGAGAACGCTCTCTTTATATTGTGATGAGTTAATTGATGAGCGGAAAATACTTGAAGTAGAACAGTTGTTAAAAGACTCATTAGAAGAGGTAAACAAAGAAGAGATAGACGTTGATCTTTTAGCGAAAACATATTTTACATTAGTACGATGTTTGTTGGAAATGAAACGAAATGAAGAAGCTCTTTTTTATATGCAAAAGGCAGAGGAGTACAGTGCACGTGCAGTATTTGATAAATGGGGCTACGTGTATATGCATACAGGTGAATGGGAGAAAGCAGAAGAACAATTTATAGCTGGTATGCAGCATAAAGATTGTGAAGAGTTATCTACCTATTTATTATCACAGTTATATGCGAATAAGGGAGAACAAAAACGTGCATTACAGCTAATTGATGATGCGATTGTAAAGTTCCCGCAAGTACCATATTTTCATTTTGAAAAGGTGAAATATTTATTAGATTTAGGGAAGTATGAAGAAATGTTAGTGGTAATTGATAACATAAATAAGCAGCTTCCTTATCATGCGTATAAAACTTACTTTGTACATTTACGTGCAGAAGCGCTTTACAAAATGAATAAAATTGTAGATTTACAACAGTTATTAAAAGAAGAAAAAAGTTTAAAAGAGTCTTTATATCATAATTTAGAAAAAAATCCAGATGGCAAAAAGGTTCACTTACCAATCGTTCCAATTGTACAAAAGGATAATTATTGTGTACCGACAAGTTTAGAAATGATGTTGCAGTTATGGGGAGACAAACGTACACAAGATGAGATAGCAGAGTTTATTTTTGATATGACGGGATCGAAGTTTTCAGATACTGTTTCTTATTTAGAAGAATTAGGTTATGAATATCGTTATTTTAAAGGGAATGTAGAAAATTATAAGAGACTGTTAGATCAGGGGATTCCCGTTTTATTAAGTATAGATATTGAGCATGCGTCACATGTGCAAGTGCTAGCTGGATACGATGATATGTTACAAGCTTTTTATGTTCAAGATCCGAATTTTATCGAACCAGTTATTGTGGAATATAGTAAGTTGCAAGAAAAATATCGTTATACAGGCTGCTTAGCGATTACGTTTGTTCCGAAAGAAAAAAAGGAACTACTATCATCTTTAAATGAAGAAGAACATCATTATTTTAAATCTATTTTTTCTTTAACAGATCATTTGGATGAACAAGATAAAGAGGGGATTCATGACTTAGTACAGTTTTTAAAAGGGACGAGTGATAATCCGAATACGTGGTTATATACGGTTAAGCATTTAGATGTTGAAGTAGATAAAGAATTTATTTTATATTGTATAGAAAAGTTAATGGAGAAATTTCCTAACTCAGATTTTGTTAAATTACATGGTGCACAGTGCTTTATTCGCCTTGAAGAGTTAGAAAAAGCTGGACACATGCTTGCGAGTGTTGAGAAGAAAAATAATCGTGCCTTATATCATTTCATAAACGGAAGGTATGCTTTTGAGCAGGAAAGTTATTTAGAAGCGATTTCAAGTTTTCGTTCCTCGTTACAATTAGACGCGGATCAGCCGATTGCTTGGAGTTTTCTCGCTTTATCATATATGTATATCGATCAATCTGAAAAGGCGTTGCAGTTTTCTCAAGTCGCCTTGGAACGTAGCCCTGAACGATTTACTTTAACGAATCACGGGTTAATATTAATAGATTTAGAAAGATATGAAGAAGCGTATGAAATCTTTAATGATTTGTTAAAAGAATATAAAAATGAAGCACATGTATGGTATGAGCGAGCGAGATGTGCGCATCATTTAGGGAAATTATATTTAGCGATAAAAGGGCTTAAAATAGCAATTCATTTGGATAGTAATGCACCATACATTTATACGAAACTTGCAGAAATATACGAATCTGATTTGAAGGATGAAGAAAGTACGAAAGAAGTTTTATTAAAAGGTATTGAGAATTGTGATGATAAGGCATCTCTATACGTAAAACTCGGTGACTACCATTTTCAAAAGGATAGTCTGGAAGAAGCGGAAACATCGTATACTCGTGCTTTAGAAGAAAATCATGATGATGTATATTCTCACTTCGGACTTACGCAAGTTTATATGGCAAGAGAACAATATAAGGAAGCAAAAGAATATATTCTCAGTATCGAAAAACAAATTGAAAAGAGCCAAGATTTCCTTATGAACGCTGGAATGGTTTTATGGGATGCTGAGGTTGAACTTGGTGGAAGTGAAGAAGGATTTAAAGTAGCATTGTCTAAGTTAGAGAGTGGTATAAAGCAGAGCGAATATAATGTAGCAAGTGCGTTAGATGAATATGTGAATCGAATGAAAGGAACGGTATTTGTACAACGAGGAATAGCATTCTTAAGAACGTTACAAAAAGAAAGAAATGACGTAAGTGAATATGGCTGTTATACAGGTATTTTATATGAGTCGATTGGACAGTACGGCCAGGCGATGAAAAGATATAATAAGGCGATAGAACAAAAAGAAACGGCATTACCGTATTACCGAATTGGTGAAACACTTATGGCATTAGGACAATTAACGGAAGCAAAACAAGCGTATGAAAGATGTTTAGAGCTTGATGGGAATTTCATTGGTGTACATTTACAGCTTGCAGAAATATACGAAAAAGAAGAAAATCGTTCTAAAGAACAAAGTCATATGGTTCAGGCGATGAAAGAAGAGCCGTTGCATATTAATATGGAATATTTGGCACAGCTTTCAGTAGAAATGAATCTTCAGGAAGAATTGCTGGCTGAACTAGAACAATTAGCGGACGAAGTACCTGAAATATGGCGATTAGATGCGATTGCATATGTGTATGGAGCGATGGATGAAATAGATAAAGAACAAGCACAGATTGAAGAGGCACTACGATTAGATGGCGAGCATACAGAAGTTTTATATCATTATGCAAAAGTATTAGTGAAAAATAGAAATGCAAAGGCAATTGAAATTGCGATGAAAGTGATACAAAAAGATGTGAATAATGAACGTATATTTGATGTATATGTAAAAGCAATAGAACAACATAAGAAATGGTCTAACATACGAGATTTTCTTCATATATTAAAAGTAAAAAAGGCAGACAGAAGTATGGCGTTTATGTATGCTGCATCTGCGGTTACAGAAAGATGGATTGAACGTCAACAAAATGAACAGCCGAAGAAATCCATAATTACAAGAGCTTTTTATCGCATGAAAAACCGTGCGAAAGAAATTTCGATTATTACTACAATCATTGATTTATATGAAATCTCATTAAAGTTAAATCAAAAAAATAGTATGGCAGCGCAGCGATTTGCACTATTTTACGAGAATGTGGTGATGTATAAAGAGGCGATAGATGTATTGCAAACATCATTAGAAAGTAAATGGGATTACGATGTAGCCAAGCAACTTGTAAATCTTTTCATAGAGTGTGAGGAAGAAGATAGGTTACGGGATGCTGCAGAATTAACGAAGCAAATGGTTCGAGAGTTACCAGATGATTATGATACGCTTCTTTTACAAGCACAAGTATTCTTTAAAATGGGAGAAGAAAGAAAAGCAGAGAAGATTACTTTACAATTAACGGAGCAAACACCGTTTGTAAGTAGAGCGTTTCTTGCTTTAGGAGAAATATATCAAAGTCAAGAACGGTTTGAAGAGGCAATTCACGTATTAGAAAATGCTTCTATACATCATCCGAATGAAACAGCAATTCTTCTTTCTTTAGCATCTTCTTATCATGGTGCCGGCCAAACGATAAAGGCAGAAAAAATAACAAATGAAGTATTAACAATGGATGCGAGTGATTTGTTAGCAAGATATGATCGTGCTTGTTATTTAGCGCAGTTAAACAGAAATGAAGAGGCGAAGGAAGAGCTTGAAATTGTACTTCGTGAGGATGAGTCGGGATTTTTCGCTGAACTTATCGAGGATGATGAAAATTTAGCAGCATTGCGAGAATTTGAAAAGTAATTGTATAACAATCACGAAAAAGGGTATAAATGAAAATATATTTTGAATTAGTTGACAATTTATTATCCAATGGCATAAAATAGCTTTTAACAAAGTATACAAATCTGAAGACGAGAAAGAGTAAAATAGTGTACTGTTCCACAGAGAGCCGGTATGTTGCTGAAAGCCGGTGTGCAGACGTTATTTGAAAATCATCTCCGAGGAGCCGAGGCTGAAAGTAAGTAAGCCCGGACGGATGTCTACCGTTACAAAGAACACGTATGATAGTACGTTGCTAAGTGCTATTAGCGAAGAGCTAATAGAATTAGGGTGGTAACGCGGTTAAACCCGTCCCTACTTCATAGGGACGGGTTTTTTGTGTGCTTTAAAACATAAAAAGGAGTGATTGTAGATGAAGAAAGTAGATGTAAAAGAGTCAGCTGTAGGGAGAGAAACACGTATTCGTAAGCAGTGGAACGAGCAAAGTATTTTCGAGCAATCAATTCAGAATCGAGAAGGCGCACAATCGTTTGTTTTTTATGAAGGACCACCAACGGCGAATGGATTACCGCATGTAGGTCATGCGCTTGGACGAACAATTAAAGATGTAGTAGCAAGATATAAAACGATGTCTGGTTATAAAGTGTTAAGAAAAGCGGGATGGGATACACACGGTTTACCTGTAGAATTAGGTGTTGAGAAACAACTTGGTATTTCTGGTAAACATGAAATCGAAGAGTATGGAATTGAACCATTTATTAAAAAGTGTAAAGAGAGTGTATTCACATATGAGAAGCAGTGGCGTGAATTCACTGAAAGCATCGGTTACTGGGTAGATATGGATGATCCATACGTTACGTTAGAGAATCCATATATCGAAAGTGTATGGCATATTTTAGGGACGATTCATGAAAAAGGTTTATTGTATAAAGGACATAGAGTTTCACCATACTGCCCAAGCTGTCAAACTTCACTAAGTTCACATGAAGTTGCACAAGGGTATAAAACAGTAAAAGATTTAAGTGCAACAGTTAAATTTAAAGTGAAAGATAGTGAAAATGAATATTTCCTAGGCTGGACGACAACACCTTGGACACTTCCAGCCAATGTTGCGCTCGCTGTACATCAAAATATGGAATACGTGAAAGCGAAACAAGAAGGTCATGTATACATTGTTGCGAAAGAACGTGTACAAGATGTATTAAAAGAAGACTATGAAGTATTATCTGTCCATAAAGGCGAAGAATTAGTAAATACATCTTATATGCCACCATTTCCAATGAAGGAAGTTACAAATGGTTACCACGTTATCGCAGCCGATTTTGTCACGGCAGATAGTGGTACAGGACTCGTTCATATCGCACCGGCATACGGGGAAGACGATTATAGAGTCGTTCAAAGTGAAGGATTGTCATTCTTGCATGTTGTAGATGAGAAAGGTGAGTATACAGAGGCAGTACCATTTTTGAAAGGTAAATTTGTTAAAGATAGTGACGTAGATATCGTTCGTTATTTAGCGAAGGAGGGCTTACTATACCATAAAGAAAAGTATGAACATAGCTACCCGCATTGCTGGCGCTGTGATTCACCACTTCTTTATTATGCAGGAGAGAGTTGGTTAATCCGAACAACTGCAATTAAGGATACATTTTTACAAAATAACGATACTGTTACTTGGTATCCAGACCATATGAAACATGGACGCTTTGGTAAGTTTTTAGAAAATATGGTGGACTGGAATATTAGCCGAAATAGATATTGGGGAACACCATTAAACGTATGGGAATGTGAAAGTTGCGATCATCAATTCGCACCGAAAAGCATTGCTGATTTAAGAAAGCATAGTACGAAAGAAACACCTGAAGATTTAGAATTGCATAAGCCGTATGTAGATGAAGTGCAAGTTAGCTGCGAAAAATGCGGAGGTGCGATGAATCGTACACCAGAAGTAATTGATGTTTGGTTTGATAGTGGTTCGATGCCATTTGCGCAATATCATTATCCATTTGAAAATAAAGAGTTATTTGAAGAACAGTTTCCAGCAGATGTAATTGCAGAAGGCATTGATCAAACACGCGGCTGGTTTTATAGTTTATTAGCAGTATCGGCACTATATACTGGAAAAGTACCGTATAAACGAGTGCTATCACTAGGGCATGTATTAGATGAAGAAGGACAGAAAATGTCTAAAAGTAAAGGGAATGCACTAGATCCAGTTGATTTAGTAAATCAGTTTGGTGCAGATGCTTTAAGATGGGCACTTCTCGTTGACAGTGCTCCGTGGAATGCGAAGCGTTTTTCTGAAAGAACAGTATTGGAAGCGAAATCTAAGTTTGTAGATACATTAGTCAATGTGTATAGCTTCTACGTTTTATATGCAAATTTAGATGAGTATAATCCAGATGAAACATATGACGTAAAGCGAACGAAATTGGATGAATGGGTATTATCAAGATTGCATAGTACAACGAAAAAAGTGAGAACTGCACTTGATGATTATCAATTTACGAATGCAGCTCGTGAAATCGCGACGCTTGTAGATGAAGTAAGTAATTGGTACGTAAGGCGATCGCGTAATCGTTTCTGGGAGTCTGGTATGAATGCTGAAAAAGCAGCTGCGTATGAGACACTTCATGAAGTACTTGTGACAATTAGTAAATTAATTGCACCATTTACACCGTTTGTCGCTGAAGATATTCATTTAAATTTAACTGGAAGTAGCGTTCATTTAGAGGATTATCCAATTGTAAATGAATCACTACTTCAACCGAAATTAGAAGCGGAGATGGATGCAGTTTTACAAGTTGTTGAACTTGGAAGAAGTAACCGTAATCAACATTCTTTAAAAGTAAAACAGCCGTTAGCGGAACTTGTATTACTTGAGCATAATGAAAATGATATGGATTGGGAATTTTATCGTGATATCGTCATGGATGAGTTAAATGTAAAAGCGTTCCATGTTGAACTCGATGAAACGAAATACACGTCCTATCAATTAAAGTTGAACTTTAAAACGGCTGGGCCGAAGTTCGGTAAAAATGTGAATGCAGTAAATGGTTGGCTAAAACAATTACCACAAGACGAGGTACAAAACTTTGTTTCTACAGAAAGAGCGGTTTACGAAGGTGCATCAGGAGAAGAAATAGTTGTAACGACTGAAGATGTATTAGTAGAGAAAGTTGCGAAATCTGGATTCTCTAATACAACTAACGGACAATATACAGTAATGTTAGATACGAATGTAACGGAAGAATTGCTACAAGAAGGAGTAGCACGTGAATTCATTCGCGCCGTTCAAGAATATCGTAAGCAGTTGAATTTACCTGTTAATTTACGAGTAGATGTAATTCTTGATACAGAGGAAGAACTACAGCAAACGTTAACGAATCATAAAGAGTTGTTGGAAGAAAACTTACTCGTTAAACAATTTACATTTGGTCACTTAACGAATGAAGATGATGAACTATCTTTAGGTGAGACGAAAGTTCGTATTAAATTAAGCGCGACTAAGTAAAGAAAAGGAAGTTGGAATCATTCCAACTTCCTTTTTTGTATGATAGATATTTATCCGGCTAATTTTTTCATAATCGATTCGATAGGACCTCAAGAAAATTTCTTTCTAAAGTATTGTTTTCGCTTTACACATAAATATTGAGAAAATTTCACGCCCCCTGAATGGAAAGGTAATAGAATTGTTCATAGAGAATTACTCGTAGATTCAATTTTTATTCCCCCCATTTTATGGGGAATGATTGCCTAGTGGTAATGGGATAAGGTTGAGCTACTTTATTAGGGGGAGTGGTTCTATGTTTAATAAAAAAATGGTGGCAATGGCAATGACTGTGCCGTTAGTAATGGGGACGATTACTACAGTTTCGGCATTGGAAAAACAACAGCAAGTAAAGCTAGAAGCTTATTCGCCGCAGAAAAAAGCAACTGAATATTTAAAAGAAAATGCTGCGCAGTATGGATTAAAAGCAGACCTTTCAGACTTGCAATATATTTCTACAACAGAAACGTCAGTAGCTTCATATGTTAGGTTCCAACAAGTTGTGAATGGTGCGCCTGTATTTTCAAAACAAATTACAGTTACTCTTAACGGTGAGGGAAAAGGAGTACTTGCTGTTTCTGATTATCAATCTGTTAAAGGTGTGAAGGAAGCTACGACAAAAATTAGTGAAAAAGATGCAATACAAAAATCAATGGCGTATGTTGGAGAAGCAAGTGAACAAAACTTATGGGCTCCTACAGAGAAAGAATTTGGATATATTATTGAAGAGGGAATTGCTCGTCCAGTATATAAAGTTGTAGTCCATTCTAATAATCCATTTGGTGCATGGGAAACATTTGTTGATGCAGAAAATGGAAAGTTAATTAAAAAGGTTGATATAAACCGTAAAGCAGAAGGATCAGGAAAAGTATTTTTACCTAACCCAGTCGTATCTAGCGGTAGTAAAGTAGGGTTAAAAGATAACAATGATGCAGATTCAACAGCATTAACGAACCAATTAAAGACTGTTACGTTAAAAGGTTTAGATGGGACAGGATTTTTAATTGGAGAGTATGTAACGATTTCTTCAAAAGCAAAAACGAAATCTACAAATTTACAATTTAACTATACACGCGCAAATGATAGCTTTGAAGATGTCATGTCGTATTATCATATCGATACTTTGCAACGTTACATTCAAAGTTTAGGTTTTAAAAATATTAATAATCGCTCTATTAAAGTGAATGTAAATGGAACGACGGCGGACAACTCATTTTATTCTCCGACAACGAAAGCTTTAACATTTGGTACTGGCGGAGTAGATGATGCAGAAGATGCGGGTATTATCGCACATGAATATGGACATTCGATTCAAGATAATCAAGTTCCTGGTTTTGGTAGTTCGGCAGAAGGCGGAGCGATGGGAGAAGGATTTGGAGACTTCTTAGGTGCTACGTATGAAGATGCAGTATCAACTACAGGGTACGGAAAAGCATGTGTTGGAGAATGGGATGCGACTGCTTATTCTAGTTCAGATCCAACGTGCTTACGCCGATTAGATAATAATAAAGTGTATCCGAAAGATATTACGAATGAAGTACATGATGATGGAGAAATTTGGGCACAAGGCCAATATGAAATGGCGCAAGCATTTGGTCGTGATGTAGCAACGAAAATTATTTTACAATCGCACTGGTCATTAACACCAAACTCTAAATTCAGTGATGGAGCAAAAGCGATTAAACAAGCGGATGCTCTTTTATATGGCGGACAACATGCTGCGGATATTGATCGTATTTGGGCAGCGAGAGGAATTAGTACGAATTAATATAAAAAGTCGTGGCATGTATAAGCCACGACTTTTTAATTTGCTTAAGAACTGGTACTAGTAAAGTAAGCTATACGAATGATAATGTGAATTTATTCGCATTTCATTTGTTTTTTTCGTCTTTAAAAACAAAATGCTCTTTAAATTTTCTAGACTCTACTTTTTGACCATTTCTCATGGAGCGGAAAGGGTGTTCTTGCCAAGTAATAATTACATCAACTTCATCCGCTTTTGTAGCAACTGGAAAATTAACATGTTCAAATCCAGTTTTTCCACTTGCTAAACGACTTTCCTTTAGAGAAAAGAGTTCATATTTCGTTTTTGTTTTTGGTTCGTTACGGAATACTTCGACTTGTACGTTATATACTTCACTGTTTCCAACATTTTTTACTGAAAATTGATAAGTTTGGAATTCATCTTTTTTAGCTTGAAGCTTTTTTTTGTTTACTTTTTTCGGTTCAGCAATATTCACTTGCCATTGATCAGAGTTTTGAGAGATAGGTAAAGATTTTGGTGAGTATGCGTACGTTTCATTCACTACAATTAGGCATAACAAAAGAAGAAAGAAACTAATCGCTTTTTTCATATTAACACCTCACTATAAAATTTTTATTAATATGCGTAAATAAAACGGAAAATATGTAATTAAATGGAAGGTGATTAATACTTTGATTCGAATGAATTTGAAAAAACTTGAAGAGGTAATAGATGGAGAAGGGTTATACGAATCGTTTCATCATTTAGAAATACATGGTGTCTGTATAGATTCCAAAAACATGAAAGAAGGAAATTTATTTGTTCCAATCATTAGGGTGAAAGATGGGCATAAGTATGTGAAAGAAGCAATGGATAATGGAGCTGTCGCTTCCTTATGGAAAAAGTCTTACGGTACTCCGCCAAAAGGGATTCCAATTATATTTGTAGATGACACTTTGTTTGCTTTGCAACAATTGGCACAATTTTATAGAAGAGAGATAAATGTAAAAGTAATTGGAATTACAGGTAGTAATGGCAAGACTACGGTAAAAGATATAATAGGAGGTATTTTAAGTTCAACTTATCGAGTGCATAAAACAAAAGGTAATTTTAATAGTCAAATCGGTTTGCCGTTAACAATTTTAGAGATGAAACGAGATACAGAGTTTTTAATACTTGAAATGGGAATGAGTGAAAAAGGACAAATTCGAAATTTATCACGAATAGCACAGCCAGATGTAGCGATTATTACAATGATTGGACAGTCACATCTAGAGACGCTTGGATCAAGAGAAGAGATTGCAAAGGCTAAATTTGAAATTATAGACGGATTAAATGACGATGGACTGTTCCTATATAATGGCGACGAGCCATTACTTTCTCAAAATATTAATATGCTAGGTATAGAAAGTAAGTCATTTGGTGGAAAGTATACAAATGATTTGTTTCCAACGAACGTACAATTAGATGAATATGGTGTTCATTTTAAATTAAATAATACAAAAATACAGTACGATGTTCCCTTACATGGAAAACATAATATTTTAAATGCGATTGTCGGAATTGCTGTAGGGCAATTTTACAAAGTCCCTATAGAAAAAATACAAGAAGCATTGCAGCAAATAAATATTACACAAATGCGCTTTCAGTTTTTAACCGCTAAAACAGGTTTTACAATTATTAACGATGCATGGAATGCAAGTCCCTCCTCAATGAAGGCTGCAATTGAAACGTTACAGAAATTAAATGCCTATGAGAAAAAAATAATCGTAATTGGGGATATGTTAGAGTTAGGGAAGGAAGCTAAAACATATCATAGAGAAATTGGTAAAATGTTAAATGAAGAGAGCATCCAATATGTATTTACGTATGGAGCGTTATCTGAAATCGTAGCGGAAGAAGCAAGAAAGAACTATCATACAGGAAAAGTACAGTCATTTGATAATAAAGACGAGATAGCAGAGGAAGTATTAAAAGTAATAACGAAAAAGGATGTTGTTTTATTGAAAGGTTCACGTGGAATGGCTTTAGAGGAGATTGTACAAAACTGGATGTGAAAAATCAAAATATATTTAAAAGTGCTTGCATTTTATAAGTTAAAGAGATAGAATACTCTGTAAATATAAAAAGTGATGATCAGGAAAAGTACATGATGCAAAGGTCTACAGAGAGCAATCGGTTGCTGAGAAGATTGCGATACCGCATGATGGAAAGACACCTGTGAGTGTTGCTTTGAACGTGATAATTAGTAAAAGCAAACGGTACCTACCGTTATCAGGGCTAAGATGGTCATTATGACAATTTGGGTGGTACCGCGGAAAAATCCGTCCCTATTTATAGGGGCGGATTTTTGTATTCTTTTAAGGGAGGTGAGTGACCGTGGATGATGACGATGACAACAACAATAACGTAAATAAATATAAAATTACTGGAGGGAAAAATAATGGAGTCAATAATGAAGCGTTCACTCACAAAAGAATGTACAAAGCAAAGCGGAAAAGTTGTATTACTTCAAGGATGGGTAAAAAAGATTCGTCATCTAGGTAATGTTAGTTTTTTATTAATAAGAGATCGCTCAGGAGTTATGCAATGTGTATTAGAAAATGAGTTAGCTGGATATAAGGTAGATGTGGAAAGTGTCGTTCAAGTAGTAGGCCAAATAGTAGAGACTTCGAAAACAGAATTAGGAGTTGAAGTGCTCGCTCACGAAGTGAAAATATTAAATCGCGCAGAACCACTTCCGTTTGAAATAAATAAAAAGAAATTGCAAGTTGGCTTAGATCAACTACTGAATGAGCGGGTATTATCATTAAGACATGAGAGAATCGCGGCGATATTTAAAGTGAAATCTACACTTGTTCAGAGCTTTAGTGAATTTCTTATAGAGAACGATTTCACACGTATATTTACTCCGAAAATTGTTTCACAAGGGGCAGAAGGAGGAGCGAATGTTTTTAAGCTTCCATACTTTCAAAAAGAAGCTTATTTAGCACAATCACCACAGTTTTATAAACAGATGATGGTAGCTGGAGGCTTAGAACGTGTTTTTGAAATTGCACCTGTTTACAGAGCGGAGCATCATAATTCTTCCCGTCATTTGAATGAATATATATCGTTAGACGTAGAACTTGGCTTTATTCATGATTTTCATGAAGTGATGCAATTAGAAACGGATGTTTTACGATATATGTTTCAACAAGTAGCAAAAAACTGTAAAAAAGAACTACAACTATTACAAATAGAAGTACCTGTTATTACAGAAATACCGAAAATTACATTGTTACAAGCACAAGAAATTTTGAAAAGTAAGTATAGGAAAGAATCGCCAATTGGGGATTTAGATACAGAAGGTGAAAAGCTACTAGGGAAATATGTGCAGGAAACATATAAGAGTGAATTTGTTTTCATTACACATTATCCGAAAGAAGCGAGACCGATGTATACGATGCCGAATAACGAGAATCCAGCTATTACTGATTCGTTTGACCTACTATATAAAGGATTAGAAATAACTTCAGGAGCACAGCGAATTCATAATTATGAAATGTTACGCGCTTCGTTTAAAGAAAAAGGATTATATCCAGATACATTTCAATCGTATTTAAATACATTCCGATACGGTTGTCCACCACATGGAGGGTTTGGAATTGGATTAGAGAGAGTTGTATACAAACTATTAGAATTAACAAACGTACGAGAGGCGAGTGCTTTTCCGAGAGATTGTACTCGTCTTATACCATAAAAAGAATCTTCGCGATTATCGCGAAGATTCTTTTTTAATGCTATTTTATAGTTGGTTTAAAAAGGGGAAATAGTGATCCTTTCTTTTGCTAAAAAACTTAGTAAAAGTGAGCTATCAATATGAACTATTTCATTTTTTTATGTATTTTGCATTCCAGATAACATCATATATACAGCTAAAATAACGATAGTAAAAAATAAAATAGGGCCGAAATAATCCTTTTCGACAAAAAAATCAATATATCCCTTGACAGTTACAAATATAACCGATATACTTCATATTAATTTCAAAAGAAAATATATTCTAAATATTACAATGTGTTGAATAGGAGTAGTAAGGTCGTATATTTGTACAGAGAGCTATGGGTTGGTGTGACATAGTCAAATGACATCCTGAACTCGCCTAGGAGCAGTAAGGTGGAACGGAATCACATTCTTAGTAAATCTTAACGGTTAACCTTCGATATTAGGTTTGTAATCAAACGATTACTACTAAGGTGGATTCATAATGGAATCAATAAGGGTGGTACCGCGTTAAGTAAATGGCTTAGCGTCTCTTTATATAAAGAGATGCTGAGCCATTTTTTATTTTATAGAAAAAGAAATGGAGGGTTTATTTGGATAGGTTCATAAAATTTAATTATTTATATAAAAAGATTTAATTGGGAGGAAAATAAGATGAAACAAACGGAGCAATGGACTTCGAAATTAGGTTTTATAATGGCTGCAGCAGGATCAGCAATAGGACTTGGCGCAATATGGAAGTTTCCTTATATCGCCGGGAAGAGCGGGGGAGGAGCATTCTTTTTAATTTTTATATTATTTACTGTATTAATTGGATTACCACTACTTATAGCTGAATTTATGATTGGACGTAGTACGCAAAAACAAGCAGTTGGCGCATTTAAAAGTATTGCACCAAATACAGGGTGGCACTGGATTGGACGCCTTGGTGTTGGAACGTGTTTTATACTACTTTCATTTTATAGTGTTGTAGGTGGATGGGTGTTAATTTATTTATTCAGAGGAATTACTGGACAACTAATTACACCGGGACAAAATTACGGAGCATTATTTACTGAAACAATTGGAAATCCGGCTTGGGCGATTATGGGACATTTTGCTTTTATGTTTATTACGATTTGGGTTGTATCAAAAGGTGTACAAAATGGAATTGAAAAGGCAAGTAAATATATGTTGCCAGCGTTGTTCGTTTTATTTGTCGCTCTTATTATTCGTTCATTAACACTTGATAATGCAATGAAAGGTGTGAAGTTTTTCTTACAACCAGATTTTTCAAAGATTACTTCAGAAAGTATTTTGTTCGCAATGGGTCAATCATTCTTTGCGATTAGTATCGGGATTTCGATAATGGTCACATATAGTTCCTATTTAAATAAAAAAGAAAGTTTACCAAAATCAGCAATAACAATCGTTGGGTTGAATTTATTTGTTTCATTATTTGCGGGTCTTGCTATTTTTCCAGCTGTATTTTCATTAGGAATGGAACCAACAGAAGGGCCTGGATTACTATTTATCGTATTACCATCTGTATTTAGTCAAATTCCATTTGGTGGGTTTTTCTTAACAGTATTCCTTGCACTATTTACATTTGCGACATTAACATCGGCATTTTCTTTACTAGAGACAGTTGTTTCAGCATTAGCAAATGGGGAACAAGAAAAGAGAACGAAATTATCATGGATGATCGGTTTCGGCATTTTCTTAGTAGGTATACCATCAGCGTTATCATTTGGAATATGGAGTGATATTACGATCTTCGGAAAGAATATTTTTGATGCAGTAGACTTCTTATCTAGTAATATATTAATGCCACTTGGTGCACTATTTATTAGTATTTTCGTTTCATTTAAAATGGAAAACAAGGTATTAGAAGCAGAGTTTTTTGTAGGTGGTAATTATGGAAAGAAAGTATTTACTTGTTGGGCGTTTTTACTTCGATTTGTAGCACCACTCGCAATCATTATCGTCTTTTTAAATGTAATAGGGATTATTTAACAGCAGATGTTATAATATTCAGTAAAAAAAGAAGGTGATGATCATAAAGGCGAATTTGATAGAAACAGGGGAATACATGCATATTAGAGGGAAAAAGCTATACGTTGAAACACATGGAAATCCTAAAAATAAGCCAGTTCTATACTTGCATGGTGGACCAGGGGAAAGTTGCTATGATTTTTCATTTCATCAAGCGGAACGTTTAAAAGATTCTTTATATGTAATTATGATAGATCAAAGAGGTGTTTGTCGCTCAGAAAAAATTACTGAAGACGAAGCTTTTGGATTAAATGATTTGATTGAAGACTGTGAGGAATTAAAAAAAGTATTACAAATTGAGAAGTGGTCTGTAATTGGACATTCTTTCGGTGGATATTTAGCATTGTTATATGCATCGATATATCCAAGTTCAATAGAGAAAATAATATTTGAAGGACCAACTTTCGATTTCGCATTAACAAGTAGGGCTTTGTTACAAAAGGCAGGGCATTTATTAAAAAAGTATGGAAAAGAAGAAGTAGCAAAAGAGTGCTTTGCTTATTCATCTAGCGATGCTTGTTCAAAAGAGTTGTTAGAAGCTTATATAAGAATAAGTGATGAATTAGAAGAAAAAAGAATGGAACTTTACAATTATAAGGAAGATGTGACAGACGAGAGTTTATATAGTGATGAAGAGTGGGAAGAATTTTCAAATCGCTCCAAGATTCATTTTGATAGATTAAAATTAGAAGGAGCATTTCATACTTCATTATTACGAAAAATAAAAGATGTACAAAATCCAATGCTATTAATTGTAGGAAAACATGATGTAGTAACGTGTGAAAAACAAATTGAAATATTTAATAAAGATGCCCGAAACGGCAAGTATATCGTATTTGAAGAGAGCGGTCATTCACCTCATTATGAGGAAGCAGATAGATTTGCAGAAACAGTCATACATTTTTTGAAATGAAGAAAAGGGTGCTTCTCTAAATAAGAAGCATCCTTTCTAAATTTCTGGATATGTGATTGTAATGCTAGGCCACTTACTTTGCCAATTCTTTTTTATAACTCTGTTTTTGTATATATGTAATCGTTCTTTTGATTCAAGAAAATGAGCTGTTGGTCTCACTTGTAAGGAAAGGACATCTTCAATACCGCACGGAGCTGTTAATATAACATTGTTTTTTTCGTCTAATGTAACCCCTAAAGCCGTTGCTGTTTCAGGAAATTTAGAAATAGCATCAACAGAAGAAGAGTACGGTAGCATATTATTCACTACATGCATACGAGCTTGATTTTTTACTGACCAAGGTATAGAGGCATCCAAATTTATTAGTTTCTTTTCTAATAATTGTTCGTATATCTCATCTTTACGAAAAGGGTCAAAATAAATGACATCAACGTCTGGTGTAGTTGTTCTTATTTCGTAGTTATGTAAAGTATCCCAAATTTTAGAACGAACAAACCCGGCGCAAATCCACCAATCAGGTAGCTCAAGTGATTTTGCTAATTGTAATACGTTCATCATCCATTCGTCGTTTTCTATTAAGCGAATGATATGTTGCTCTGTTTGGATATTCATTGATATATTCACCTTTCTAGTAAATTAATGTATTAGTTCAATAATCCATAAAATCCAGTAAGCACCTGGTACAAATAGTAGTTGTGCTAATAATGTACCGAAAAGTCTAGAAATCATTAGCCAACCGTACATTTTACTCATAGACTCAGCACCATTCTCTGATTGTAAAGCACGTTCTGTTAAAAGAGCGATGCGTGGATCGAGTAGTACGGTTAATAAAATTGTAGCAAAACCATTTACAAGACCAGAAGCTGTACTTGCGTTTGTTGCATAATCTGGATTTAGAAAAGAAGCGTAAAGGGCAGAAAGAACACCTGCTGTATAAATAGCAGTAGCAAACATATTAATAAGCATAATACGTTTTGGAATACCACCAATGCGTAGTCTATGAATCATTTCTAACTTTGGAAACCGTACATATTTTTTTGTGTACTTTAACTTTTGAATGTTATTCGTCTTCATCATTCGAATGAATGAACCATCTGTTTCAAAATTTTGAATGACGTATCCAAATAGTTTTGTCAAAGTTGGATACAGTATAATTGCAAGTAATGTACCGATAGAAGCAGATAATAGAACGAGACGTATAATATGCTCTAAATCAATAGAAGAATCTAGTTTTGCTTCATCGACAATACCACCGATTAAAAAGGCTTGTAGTAAGTTAGATGTTCTAGAAATAAGCAGTACCATTCCTACGACGGATAAGGCAACGGCAATCTTTTTTAAACGTACACCAGCTAATCGAATACTATAAGAGCTAGTTTCAACCGCATGGATAATAATTGTGAAAGCCATTATAAAAATTAACGTAATTGACATTTGTTTCACCAGTTTCTATTAAAATAATTGTAACTTTTTCACTTTACCATATGTATCTTTTTTTGTAACTGAAAGTATGTGACATAGGAAAAGTAATTTTTCAGAAAAAAAGATAATGATAGTATTATAATAAAAGAGGTAATAGGAAAAGCTGTTATAGGTTACTTATAAAGTAAAATGAGTGGGGGATTGAAACGTGTACACAACATATTTATTTGATTTAGATGGAACATTGACGGATCCGAAAGAAGGGATTGTCAATTCAGTATTGTATGCATTAAAAAAGGTTGGCATTGAAGAATTACATATAAGCGAGTTAGATTCATTTATTGGTCCACCCATCCAGCAATCATTTGTAGAGAGATATAATATGAATGAAGGAGAAGTTGAACGAGCTGTTTCTTATTTCAGAGAATATTTAAAGCAACGTGGATTGTTGGAGAATAATGTTTACGAGGGTATTCCAAATCTTTTAAAACAATTAAAAGATACTGGAAATCGTTTATTTATAGCAACTTCAAAGCCTACTATATTTGCTGAACAAGTTATAGAGCATTTTCAACTAACAAATTATTTCGAAGGTATCATTGGAAGTAATTTAGATGGTACAAGAATAAAAAAAGAAGAAATCATTGCTCATATTTTACAAACAAATGAAGAACTTAATAAAGAAGAAATTGTTATGATTGGAGATAGAAAGCACGATATAATCGGTGCGAATTATAATGAGATTGCTTCAATTGGTGTTTTATACGGTTATGGTAGTGAAACAGAATTGACTGAAGTTGGTGCGACTCATATCGTAAATGATGTAAAAGAACTACATCATTTTTGTTTAGAAAATAGTTTGATAAAGAAGTAAATATAGAGACTAATAATCCCTTTATAACGTATGATGATGAAATCGTTTTTGTTTAAAGGGATTTTTTATATGTAATCGAATATGTATAATTAGACATTTTTAGCATGAAAAATTTGTATGAATAAGAGGAGGGATGTCAGAATCAAAAGATTAGTAGTAGAAGTTTATCAATAAAAGTTTGAATTTTCTGTTAAAGGAGGGGTATAATTGGAGCTAGTTATTATATTATTAGCACTTAGTTTACTTATGTTTGTAGCTTATAGAGGCTTTTCTGTTATTTTATTTGCACCGATTTTTGCTTTATTTGCGGTATTTTTGACAGAGCCTAGTTTTGTATTACCGTTCTTTTCGAATATTTTTATGGAGAAAATGGTAGGTTTTATTAAACTATATTTTCCTGTATTTTTACTCGGGGCAATATTTGGGAAAGTAGTAGAAATGTCAGGGATTGCGGACTCAATTGCAAAGACAATTATAGAGTTAGTTGGTGAAAAACGTACAATATTAGCGATTGTATTAATGGGTGCTATTTTAACGTATAGTGGTGTTAGTGTATATGTAGTAGTGTTTGCTGTATATCCGTTCGCAGCTAAGTTGTTTCGACAAGCGAATATTCCAAAACGTTTAATTCCTGGAACAATCGTTCTTGGAGCGGTCACGTTTACGATGGATGCGCTACCTGGATCACCACAAATTCAAAACGTTATACCTACAACGTTTTTTAAAACAGACATTTATGCTGCGCCGATACTTGGTATTGTAGGGGCAATTTTTGTACTTACGTTAGGTTTACTATATTTAGAGAGTAGACGTAAGAAGGCGAAAGCAGCTGGAGAAGGATATTTTGGTTTTAACGATGGGAATACGGAAATGGCAGCTTCTTTACAAGCAGAACAAAAAGATATGCAGCTGGTTAAAAATATTGAAATTACAAGAGCGCAGCAAGTAATTGCTTTTATACCACTTATTTTAGTAGGTGTAATGAATAAAGTTTTTACTATTATGATACCGAAGTGGTATCCGAATGGTTTTGATTTTTCTGCAATTGGTATGAAAGCATTTGGAAAAGTAGAATTAAGTGCAGTAGTTGGAATCTGGTCAGTAGAATTAGCACTTATCATAGGTATAGTAACAACGTTATTATTATATTGGAAACGAGTAGTAACAGGATTCCAAGCTGGATTGAATACAAGTATTGGTGGAGCGCTACTTGCAACAATGAATACAGGAGCTGAGTTTGGATTCGGTGGTGTTATCGCAGCACTTCCAGGTTTTGCGATTATGAGAGATGGCATTTCTGCCACGTTTACCAATCCGCTAGTGAACGGAGCAGTCACGACGAATATTTTAGCTGGCATTACAGGTTCTGCATCAGGAGGAATGGGAATCGTTTTAAGTGCAATGGGTGATAAGTTTATTGCAGCAGCTAATCAATTCGATATTCCGTTAGAAGTAATGCATCGTATCGTATCAATGGCATCAGGAGGAATGGATACATTACCACATAACGGAGCTATCATTACTATTCTTACAGTAACTGGGTTAACACATAAACAATCTTATAAAGATATATTTGCTATTACAGTTTTGAAAACGTTTGCTGTATTTTTAGTTATCGCGTTCTATACTTTAACAGGAATTTATTAAATAGATATTTTATAGACGAAAATATTAATTAGGGAAAGAAGAGGTGGAGTACTTGCAAGAAGTTGCTGAATTTCGTATGCCGAAGTCTGTATTATATGGAAGAAATTCGCTTGAAAAACTGGGGGAACAATCCAAGAAGTTTGGAAAAAGAGCTTTTATAGTAACTGATACAATTATGGAGAATTTAGGATATGTTGAGAGTTGTATACAACAATTAAATACAAAAGGTATTACCGTTATTACATATAATAAAGTAAATGCTGAGCCTACAAATATACATGTGTTAGAGGCGTTAACTATTTGTAAAGAGGAAAAGTGTGATTTTATTATCGGTCTTGGTGGTGGAAGTTGTATTGATGCAGCAAAAGCAGTTGCGGTGTTATATACAAATGGCGGAGAAGTAGAAGATTATGTCCAAAAGGATATGGAAATAGACAATGATCCGCTACCGCTCATTGCAATTCCAACAACTTCGGGTACTGGGTCAGAAGTAACAAGTGTAGCAGTAATTACGAATAAACGAACAGATGTAAAAATGATGATGAAACATCCGAGTTTTACCCCGCAAGTAGCGATTATTGATCCGATTTTAACACGTTCTGTACCACCTCATATTACAGCAGCAACAGGGATAGATGCATTATGTCATGCAGTCGAAGCATATATTTCTAAAGTTTCACAATCACTTACAGATGTACTCGCTCTTTCCGCTATTGAAAGTATTATGAAATATTTACGTATTGCATATGAAGATGGAGAGAATATGGAGGCAAGAGAAGCGATGATGATTGCTTCCTTACAAGCTGGAATTGCATTTTCAAACGCATCTGTTACATTAGTTCATGGAATGTCAAGACCAGTAGGAGCGTTATTTCATGTACCACATGGTATATCAAATGCAATACTATTACCTACAGTTTTAGAGTATACAAAAGTGAGTGCAGTAAAAAGACTAGCAGAAATTGGACGCTGTTTAAATAAAGATATGTATTCCTATTGTGATGAAGAAGTAGCCGATTACACGCTCGGGGAAATAAAAAAACTTTGCTTTGATCTTCGTATTCCAAATTTAAAAGAATACGGAATTGGTGAGGTTGAATTTGAAAAAGCTATTTCTAAAATGGCATCAGATGCAATTGAAAGTGGAAGTCCAGCAAATAATCCACGAGTACCATCCTATGATGAAATTAAACAGTTGTATCGAGAATGTTTTCATTATCGATATGAAGATTCTATAAAAACATTAGAGTTTTAATTTCAGAATATTCTTATAAAATTTCCTTGGAAATAGGTTAAAACAAGACTTTATATTTTGAACGTAAAGTCTTGTTTTATTATGTATAATATACATAATAAAATGTTTGAATCAGGTTATAAAAATAGTGTGAGGTAGGTGTAGTAGTTATGAAAACAATAGGATTAATTGGTGGTATGAGTTGGGAATCAACTGCTGAATATTATCGAATCATAAATGAAGAAATAAAAAAGAGATTAGGAGGGTTACATTCAGCAAAATGTATAATCAATAGTGTGGACTTTGAAGAGATTGAACGGTTCCAATCTAACGGAGATTGGAATGGAGCAGGAGAGGTATTAGGGAATGCAGCATATTCGTTACAGAGTGCAGGGGCAGATTTTATAATTATTTGTACAAATACAATGCATAAAGTAGTTGAGAAAATAAAGGAGAATATTCATATTCCAGTCTTACATATCGCAGATGCAACTGCGAAAGAAATGAAAAGAAAAGGTATTCAAACTGTTGGTTTACTTGGAACAAAATATACAATGGAGCAAGATTTCTATAAGTCACGTATTGAAGAAAATCATATAAAAGTAACAGTTCCATCGAAAACGGATAGGGATAAGATAAATGAAGTAATATATACGGAATTGTGTTTAGGAAAAATAGTATCACAATCTAGAGAGTATTATAAGAGAGTTATAGAAGAGTTAGTACAAGAAGGGGCACAAGGAATCATATTAGGTTGTACAGAAATAGGATTATTAGTTAAACAGGAAGACGTATCAGTTCCAATATTCGATACAACTTATATACATGCAGTTGAAGCAGTTCATTTCGCCTTACAAAATAGATTATAATTATATTATGTAATCTAGTTCGTGTATGTGGAAAACATTCAGAAAATATTTTATAATGTAAGTGGTTACATTGAAGGGGGAATGCGTGTGTTTTCAGTTCAACCAATCGCATTTGTACATAATGAAAGAAAGGAAATAAAAGATGATGAGTGGGGAGAAGTAAAATCCTATATTACTTTAACTGAAATGTATACAGAAGAAAGTATACAAGGGATTGAAGATTTTTCACATATTGAAGTTGTTTTTTATTTTCATAAAGTAACTGATGAACAAATTCAATATTTTGCTAGATATCCTAGAAATAATCATGATTATCCTAAAGTAGGTATTTTTGCACAGCGTGGAAAAAATCGTCCGAATCGTATAGGAGCAACCATTGTAAAGGTAATCAAAAGAGAAGGTAAATCAATTATTGTTGAGGGGTTAGATGCTATTGATGGCACCCCTGTATTGGATATAAAGCCAATAATGAAAGAGTTTATGCCGAAAGAAGAAATTGTACAGCCTAAATGGGCAACGGATATAATGAAACGGTATTGGAAGGGGAATGGAGTAAAATGAGAATATATGAGGCAACAATTGCAGATTTAGATGGACTAGCATCGGTTTTTAATAACTATCGTATGTTTTATAGACAAGATTCCGATCTAGAAGGAGCAAAAGTATTTTTACGAAATCGAATGGAGAGAAAAGAATCTGTTATCTTCGTAGCAGTTGAAGATGGTGAATATATTGGATTTACACAATTATATCCATCATTTTCTTCTATTTCGATGAAAGAATTATGGATTTTAAATGATTTATTTGTACAAGCTGCTAAGCGCGGGGCAGGAACAGGGAAAAAATTATTAGAAGCTGCGAAAGGATTCGCCTTAGAAAATGGTGCAAAAGGTGTAAAATTACAAACAGAGATTGATAATTTATCAGCACAGCGATTATACGCTGAAAATGGATATTTGAGAGATAATCGTTATTTCCATTACGAATTAACGTTTTAAATAATATTAAATTAAAAGAGGCGCTTTCATTTTGAAGGCGTCTCTTTTAATTCGCATTATAGTTGACTTAAAATCCAATTTGTCGCATCTTCAAAGTTTTCTGCAATGTAGTTTGGTTCAATATGTGCCCACTTGTCTCGGTACGTATGTAAAGCGTCGTATCCAGCACCTGTTCGTACTAAAATCGTTGTCGCATTCACTTTTGCTCCTGCAACGATATCAGTCCAGCGATCACCAATTACAGCACATTGTGTTAAATCAAGCCCGTGTTTTTCGGCTGCTTGTAGCAGCATGCCTGTATTTGGTTTACGACATTCGCAACCATCACCGTGTTTATGAGGACATACGTAAATATCATCAAAACCGAAGCCTTTTAATTCTTGTGAGAAATCGGCTATGGTCACTATCCCATCCGCGATACCTGGTTGATTTGTGAAAGAGAAAATTTTTATATGATTAGCTTTTAATTTTTGCAGTGATGCTTTTGTAAAAGGAAATAATGTAAATGATCCTGGGTAATGTATTGTAGTGTCGCCGCCAATTGTACCGTCACGATCAATGAAAATTGCTTTAATAGTTGTCATAGTTATAGTCCTTTCTATTAAGAAGTAATTTAAAAATGTTTTACAAATCGATATCCATTCACTTCATATCCTAATTTTTTGTAAAAAGGATGAGCTTCTACTCTTTTTGTTCCACTAACTAGCCATGTGCCAATGCAATTATGCTTCTTTGCTAATTGCTCTGCATAATCCATTAATGCTTGCCCAACGCCTTTCCGTCGTATTGTAGAATCAACGCTAATAATTGAAATTTCTCCATACCGAGTTACATCTTCTAAATTTTCACGTATACGAAACCCAAGTAATCCAAGTATAGTTTTTTCTTCCTCATAAACATATAAAAAATCAAAAGGACTCATTTGTACGAATTGCAATCGGTTGTTCATATCTTCATACGAAATAGAGGAACCTTTTAATTCTTTTGTTAAAGAACAAAGTGCATCTATATCGTCTATCGTAGCTTCACGAATTTGAAAAGACATATTATCCACTCCAATTAAATGTAATCAAACATTAAGTATTCTGTTAAAAAATATTTATTCCTGCTATGAAAATAAATATTTTATAATGATATATAGATAGTTATATGTTATTCTTTTCCTAGTTTGTATTGGAAATGGAAAGAAGGGGAATGTATGTTAGAAGTAAATATCCGTTCTGCTGGATATGAAATAGGTGAAAAAACAATTCATGATATTGCCTTTTCGATTGAGCAAGGCGAATTAGTTGCTCTTATTGGCGCAAATGGTGCCGGGAAAAGTACAACGATTAAAACGATGCTCGGGTTACTTGTAAATGTGGATGGTGAAATATCATTTGGCGAGAAGAAAAATCCGTATGCATATGTGCCAGAACACCCGACATATTATGATTATTTAACGCTTTGGGAACATATTGAATTATTAATGGCTGCTCGCGAGAACGAAGCCGGAAGCTGGGAACGGAAAGCTGAAGAGTTATTACATATGTTTCGAATGGATAAGCATAAACATGAGTATTTATCAAAGTTTTCAAAAGGGATGAAACAAAAATCGATGCTTATATTAGCATTTTTAACTGAACCAGATTTTTATATCATTGACGAACCTTTTATCGGTTTAGATCCGGTAGCTACGAAAGAGTTTTTAAGTTATTTATATAAAGAAAAAGAACGCGGGGCAGGAATTTTACTTTGTACGCACGTATTAGATACAGCTGAAAGAATTTGCGAAAGATTTTTACTCATATCTCAAGGTACATTAGTCGCAGATGGCCATTTAGAGGCAATTCAAATGTTAGCAGAAATGCCAGGAGGTTCATTATTAGACTGTTTTGATGTAATTGTAAGGCGTGAACAACATGATTAAAAAACAATTTTATAAAAGATTACGCCATGAACTAGGGCGGAAATGGAAGTCCATACGTTCTATAACGGATTGGACGGTTGCGCTATATATTGTTATTCCAGCATTTATATTTATGGGGATTTATTATCGTTCACTATGGACGGAAGAATTATCGATGGGAGAGACTGTTTATTTCGGATTAAGTCTACTCGCATTTTATGCGATTACATATGGAAGAGGAGTTCGCTCATTTTTTGAGCAAGCGGATAGTTTATTTTTAATTTCGTACCCCGCTCACATGCAAAAATTAATCCAGTATGGCATGACATATACGTTTATTCGAATAGCAATAACGAATGTAGTAGTTGTTGTTGCGATGTTACCAGTGTTGATGAAAAGTATTGGAGTGACGAAGATACAAGTCGTATTATTTTGGCTATTCTTTACTGTATTTCGATTTTTGTTGGCGTTATTAACGAGATTTATTCATGTACGTGTGGGGAAACGATGGCTACTATGGATTATAAAAAATGTAATATTTTCTATAAGTCTATCCTTTTTTGGATTGAGTTTGTTTCTTATTTATAAAAATCCATGGTATTCTATACTAAGTATCGGTCTAACAGTGTTTCTAATTATCATATTGATAAAAGAAAAATTAAATTATAAAAATTGCTTTTTTAAAGAAGTTGAGAGAGAAAAAGAAGAAAGTATGCGCTGGACGAGTCGGATTATGCAAGTTGGTGGTCATACAGCTAAACCGAGTAGTTCGAATAAAAAGGCGTGGATGTTTCCATGTTCTAAAAAGTTTTTAGGGAAGAAAAAGGATTCTCGTATTGTTGAATCCTTTTTAAAAGAATTTTTCCGTACAAGTAGTGCGCGAATATTTTATATTCAAATTGTATGTATAAGTACTGTTAGTATTATTATGAGTCCGAAGTGGATTGCCGCTATTATTCTTGCATTTGCTTTATTTGCAATTTCCCGTTATGCGCGCGACTATTGGAATGAGTTTACGAACAAAATGTTTCTTCATTTATATTGTGATGAAGGCAAATTACTCTTGTTAAGATGGAAGACAGATCGCTATTTATTGTTTCCAGTAATACTTTTGTATGGAATAGTTATACTTTCTCATTTTTATTTATTACCAGCTGTAATTGCCGGAATTGTTTTTATAGTATTAATTGGTTGGATAGTATTCTTACCATAGAAAAAAGAGCCGAAAAATGGCTCTTTTTTCTAATCCGTAACACATTGATAAATAAAATATACTAAAACGAGTATGCTTGCGGCGGAATACATGACATCTAAAGTCATCGGATCTCCTCCTCATTGTTGTTGTATTTTATTGTATGAAATCTTACAATTTCATATTCAAGTGAAAAATATGTGAACGTTAACAAAATTGTAAAGTGCAAAAATTACAATCATTTTGTATAATAGAGAAAACAACCGTTATATAAAATATAATGAGTGAAAGGGGAGGAAACATACATGCCAAATTGGTTTAGAAAAACCTTAGTCGCATTAATTACCGTATTTACATTTGGTTTAGTGACGCCTCCTTCCATATTGCTTGATAATGCCAAAGCTGCGGACAAGCCTACGAGCACAGCTGGGCAACAAAATTTGGAGAGTACGTCCTATACATATGAAGAAACGAATGACAGGTTAACCACCGATACTTTTATTACGTATGCAATGCAAGAAGCAGAGAAGCAGTCGATGCAAAAGTTTGGAACTAAAATTGGTCCAGTAATTGAAGATGAATTTAAAGATGTAATATTACCGAAAATTGAAGAGGCAATTGCTGAGCTTGCCAATGATGTACCAGAAGATTCACTACAATCATTAGCGATTTCCCAAAAACCAGCTGGTGGGAATAATGAAAAAATCTTTCACGTTTATGACACGAAATCAGGAAATGACTTATTGCGATTTCATGTAAGGAGAGATCATCCACCGCAAGATGGTTACTATTTTAATTTCCACTATCACCGTTTTGATGATGGGTACTCTGGACACCATGAGTTAGGGAATATTTATTGGAATACGAATGTACCGCCAAAGTGGCTTTCTTAAAAAGAACAAGAGAAAATCTTGTTCTTTTTTATGTGTATGGAAGGGTAAGACAACTACGGTGTTGAATAAGATAGGTTTAGAAAAAGAAGCAAAGGGAGTATGGGAATGCAAAAATATATTGTTTTTGACTTTGATGGCACATTAGTAGATTCACAAAATACATTTGTACCAATTTATAATCAAATTGCTAAAAAGCACGGATATAAAACGGTAAAGGAAGAAGAAATTGAGTATTTACGTAAATTAACGATGCCAGAGAGATGTAAACAACTCGATGTACCATTGTATAAACTACCGATATTAGCACTAGAGTTTTATAAATTGTATCAACCTGCCATAAAAGATCTTATTTTGTTCCATGGGATGAAGGATGTATTAGATGAGTTACATAAAAAAGGCTACGGAATTGCAGTCATATCATCCAACTCAGAAGAGCATATTCGGGCATTTTTACACAATAATAATATAGAAAATATACAAGAAGTATATTGTTCTAAAAATTTGTTCGGTAAAGATAAAATGATAAAAAGATTTTTAAAATCGAAAAAAATAACTGAGCAAGATATGTTATACGTCGGTGACGAACAGCGAGACGTAGCAGCGTGTAAAAAGGCTGGGGTGAACGTAATATGGGTATCTTGGGGATATGATGTCATTGAAACAGTGAAAAAAGATGCACCAGATTATATGGTCAATACACCGATGGAAATTGTGCAAGTAGTACAAGGAGCGTATTCTTAATAGGAATAAACTTCGAGCAGGCATTCATCATATGTAATTTTGGGTAGCGTATACACCAAATGTAGAAATGTAAGGGGGGAATATACATGAAAACAATTACAACATGGCAAAACAATATACAAATAGTAAAAGATGCAACGAATATTGTAGAAATTTCTAAAGGTTTTTCACCGGATAAGAAATATATAGTTACGACAATTGATGAGGAAAAATATTTGTTACGGATTGGCGATATACAAGAGTATGAAAGAAGAAAAATAGAGTTTCAAATTTTAAATGAAATGGTAAAACTTAACGTACAGGCACAAAGGCCAATTGAAATAGGTATATTGGAAGAAGAAGGTGTATGCTATAGTATTTTTTCATATTTAGAAGGGGAAGATGCGAAGAAGCTATTGCCTACGTATTCACCAAAAAAACAATATGAAATTGGCATAGAGGCAGGAAAAGATTTAGCAAAAATGCATACATATGAAGCTCCTAATGATACACTTCCATGGTATGAAAGAGCCATGAAAAAACATCAAAAATATGTAGAGGCATACAAAACATGCGGAATAAAAATAAAAAATGATGATAAAATCATTAAGTTTATTGATGAAAATGAAATGTATTTACAAAATCGCCCCAATCAATTTCAACACGATGATTTTCATTTAGAAAATATAATTGTACGGGATGGGAAATATGTAGGTGTTGTTGATTTTAATGGTTATGATTGGGGCGACCCACTTCATGATTTTGTAAAAATAGCACTATTTGCAAGAGACATTAGTATTCCGTATTCAATCGGACAAATAGAAGGATACTTTAATGGGAGAATACCAGAGGAGTTTTGGAAATTATATGCGGTATACGTAGGTATGACAGTGTTCTCATCAGTTGTATGGACATTACGAGCAGCACCACATATGTTAGATGATACGCTAGAGCGTCTTACTGTAGTTTTAGAGGATCATAAAAACTTTGAGCTATTAAAGCCAATTTGGTTTCAACCAGAAAAAATTGATATAAAAAAATAAAAGGCAGGTGTGAATCACATCTGCCTTTTATTTTTTACCATTCTTCGTTTTGAAGTAGTTGCAATGCTAATTTTAAATCTACATCTTCTTGTATATGTTCCGGAGTCCACGGGATATGTATATGTGGTTGTATACCAATTCCGGACATTCCTTCACCTTTATCTATAATGGAAAGCCTTGAAGTAGGATAGTAAAGTGCGAATGTATCAGCCCATTCCATTACTGCTAAATTAGAATAATCATTTACACCAGCAGTAGGACGACCTAATACTTTTACTTTCAATGATTTTTTTGCAACTTCTACAAAAGAATCGCCAGAACTCCCACATGTAACATCTGTTAATATAACTACTCTACTAGGTGATTTTCGTCCGTGTATTTTTAATGATTGAAGTTCTTTTGGTAAACTAGAAGTATTAAATGTAACGAATCCTTTTTTATAATTCTTTTTTAAATCTTGAATAAACATATTAGTGAATAATTTGGAAAGTTCGTCTAAAGAATCATAATCTTCCCTTTCGATGTCTTTCATACGTAAATGAAAGTTTCGTTCTGTATGATTTAATTGCATTGTTTCTGAAGAATCGAAAAGAGAAATTTCTTTGTCTTCAAATAAGTAAGGAAGTAGGTTGAAAAATGCATCATCACTTCCGCCACGATTTAATCGCACATCTATGATTAAATTTGGAAAAGCATTAAGCTCATCTTTGTGTGAGTCTAATAATGTATTGATAGCTTCAGCATTTGCGAAGTCCGTCAAAGTAATTAAGAGTGTATTTTTATTACATTTTTCTATTGAATATATAGGTGTATATTTGCTCTGTTTATACTTTTGTAAAGTAATTGTGTGGGTCAATCCATTTTCATCTATAAGTGTACAATTTGAAAACTTTGATAAAACATATCCCCATTTTTCACGTTCATATGAATTCTCATTTAAATACTTCTTATATTTTATTAATAAATCAGGGATTTTCATATTGTCTAATGCAAGGATAGCTTGTCCTTTTTTTACTCTTTTTTCAGCTGAAGTAGATGTAATATATAAGCGATCTTCGTATCTTTTCACTTGGAAGCCCACATTGTTAAGAGGTTGATCGCTAGTGCTAATTTTGAAAAACATATGATTGTCTTTATAGTCTAGTAAGTAGTCATTTACAATTTCAGTAAAGCGTACTGGTGTTAGTTCTCCTTGTTCCTCTAGTTTCTCGATTGAATGTAAATAAGTAGTGGGATCGTCCCATCCCTTCTTATCTATACAGCCTGAATAATCGTGATGAGTAATTGAAACAACTTCTTTGAAAATTTCTGTGTACATAGCTTTTCCTCCAGATAATTTAATTAGATAAATAATAGAATTCGGTATCCTTTATGTATTATCCTTTTTGCATAGAGAAAAGGGGAATAGAGGGAAGAGTTATCGTCCCTCTTTAAAATATTTATTTTGTTTTCTTAAATGCAAGTGGCTGAGTACTAAGTGTAGCTGGCACATGTAACTGAAGCGATGGAAATTCACCACTCACATTCATTTCATAAGCGAATAATAAACTCATTTTCATTTGGAATAAATCAACTTTTGCAGAAAAGATGTCGTAATGATGATGCGTTAATTGAATGTCCATCTCCATAAATTGTACAAATAACGAATCATCTCGTTTGTATACTTGTAATGTTCCGTATGCAGGGTGTTCAAAAGTACCAGTATAATCCTCTAACTTGTGCGAAGGTGTAGTCCCTTTCATTTGTTCTGGGAGGGATTCAGTTGCTTCTTTCATCATTTCCTTCATTTTTTCAGTATCTTCTACAGCACGTTTATGCCAATCAATGGATTCTAATTCAAGTAGTTCGTCATAAATTTGATTAGCGAGATAAGTAGGAAGTAATGTTCCTCCAGCATTCGTTAAAATGACAAGGCCTATGTTTTCTGTTGGTATGAATGAAACAAGCGCTGAAAATCCATCGATATTACCGCCATGATGAATCACTTTTTTACCACGATAAGCGCTAATAAACCAACCAAGACCGTAACTATTTAATGGAGATTCAGGGAGTGATAAAACCGGTTGGTCTGGAATGGAATTGTGTGGTGTATACATTTGTTGTAATAATTCAGAGGAGATTAATTCATGATCTCCAAATTTTCCTTCATTTAAGTGAAGAAGTACCCAATTTGCCATATCTTTAATTGTAGAATTGATACAACCAGCAGCGCCAACGGTATCAATGTTGCGGAATGGAACTTCTTTTATTTCACCGTCATTTTCAATGTAAGGTAAAGCGTATTCATCTGTCGTTTGTGAATCGGTAACAGAGAAGTTTGTATGTCTCATATTTAAAGGTTCTAAAATATGTTCTGTAGTGTATTGCTCCCACGTTTGATTCGTTATGTTTTCTACAATATAGCTAATTGTCGCATACATTAAGTTGTTATATAGAAATGATGTGCGGAACGGTGCATCAAGTGGTAAATGTTTTATTTTTTCAACGAGATCTTTTCGAGATAAGGAAGAGCTGTACCAAAGGGCATCATGACGACTTACCCCGGTACGATGAGAAGCTAAATCTCGTCCTGTAACTTGTGAACTAGCAAGTAGTTCAGATAAAGAGAAGTTAGGTATATAAGACTGGACAGGAGTATCCCAATTAAACCTTTTTTGCTGTGCTAACAAACTTAATGAAAGTGTGCCAAAAGCTTTCGTTGAGGAACCAATTGCGAACAAAGTACGCGGTGTAACTGGTTCTTTTGTCTCTAAATTTCGATAGCCAAATCCTTCTGAAATAATAACTTCACCGTCTTTTATAATAGCTACAGCAGCTCCCGGAACGTTTAAATCCTTCATCATTTTTTCAACCGTTGTTTGTAAAGAAGTCATAACAGGCGTTTCAATTTTAGACATACTTCTAACCTCCAAATATAATTTTTGTTCTACCGCACTATACTTTCGGTAATAGAAAATAAAAACCTTTATAAATATGGAAAGTTAATAATTTTGTAAGGATGAATGAAATTATTATTTATTTAGAATTTTGTTTTTATTATAATTAATTTAAATTAATATTTAGAAAAGATGGTGAAGAAGTGTGCTAATAATAAAGAAATTGCGCTGTGATAATAAAAATAATCCGATAGGTATAGATTCGAAAGTTGTTAAAATTAGTTGGCAACTCGAGTCGAGTAACCGAAATGTAAAACAACTTGCGTATCAATTGCAGGTTGCGAAGGATAAAGAGTTTCAAACTATAGTATTCGATTCGCAGAAGGTAGAGACAGATCAAAGTTTATATATACCAATCAATTCGTTTTCATATAGTAGGGAAACACGCTATTTTTACCGAGTGAAGGCATGGGATAATCATGAAGAAGAGTCAGCTTGGTCAGAAGTAGCATTTTGGGAGACTGGATTACAAGGGCAAGATAATTGGAGCGGGAACTGGATTGCTGCGAAAAAAGAGCGCACGAAGGTAATGTCTTTTAATAAAAGCTTTTCTATTAAAAAATTAGTTGAAAAAGCACGTTTATATATCACTAGTTTAGGATTATACGAGGCTTCTATAAATGGAGAGCGTATTGGAGATTGTTATTTTACCCCAGGATGGACAAGTTATGATAAGAGAGTGTTGTATCAAACGTATGATATAACGCATGTATTAAAGATTGGTCAAAATGATATTTCCGCAATGGTAGGAAATGGGTGGTATAAAGGGCCGATTACTATGCATCATGTACGTAATTATTACGGGAGAAGGAGAGCGATAATTGCTCAAGTACATATCACGTATAAAGATGGAACGAAAGAAAAAATTGTAACAGATGAAACATGGAAAGTAACTCCAAGCCCTATTTTGTATTCGGAAATTTATGAAGGAGAAGTTTATGACGCTAGGCTAGAAGAAAGTGATCAAGAGCTAGAAGATGTTGAAGTAATTGAGCATGCCAAACAAATAATTGTTGCACAGGAAAATGAAGCGATTCGTAAAATGAAAATTATAAAACCAATCGCTATTTCAAAACTACCAAATCATGAATGGCTTATTGATATGGGACAAAATATGGTAGGTTGGGTTCGGTTTAAAGTCCGTCATGTTTATACTGGACAAAAGATAGAATTGCATCATGCTGAAATATTAAATAAAGACGGTAGTTTTTATAATGGAAATCTCCGCAAGGCAAAACAAAAAATAGTGTATATAGCAAAAGGAGAGGAAGAGGAAACGTTTGAACCTCATTTTACCTACCAAGGCTTTAGGTATGTAAAAATAAGTGGATTAACCCAGCCGCCTCAAATAGCAGATTTTGAAGGGATTGTATTACATACAGATATGGAAAAAGCGACAGCATTTGAAACGTCTAATCCATTAATCAATCAACTTCATCATAATGTGGAGTGGTCTCAAAGAGGGAACTTTTTTGATGTGCCAACAGATTGTCCGCAGCGAGACGATCGACTCGGATGGACAGGAGATGCACAAATGTTCATTGGGACGGCTACACAAATTATGAATGTCCAATTGTTCTTTAAAAAGTGGCTCCAAGATTTATCATTAGACCAAAATGTTAACGGAGCAGTGCCGTTAGTTATTCCAGATGCATTTGGGAAAAGACCGGACTTTGATTTAGATACTTCTGGCGGTTGGGGCGATGCAGCAATTATTTGTCCATGGGTTCATTATTTACATTACGGAGATGTATCCATTTTAAAAGAACAATATGACAGTATGAAGAAGTATATAGATTACATACGTTCACAAGGTGAAAATGAGTATTTATGGGATACAGGCTATCATTTAGGGGATTGGCTCGCATTAGATACGAAACCTGATGTATATGAAGGCGGAACAGACAAGCATTTTATTGCGACAGCTTATTATGCGTATTCTACATCGCTTTTACGAAAGGTTGCTGAGATTTTAGGTGAAAATACAGATGCTAAGTTTTATGCAGAGCTACATGGAAATATTGTTCAAGCGTTTCAAAATGAATTCGTTACACCGAATGGTAGGTTAATTTCAAATACACAAACAGCCCACATATTAGTACTTCTTTTTGAATTAGTGAAAGATAATATGAAGGAGAAAGTATTTAATCGCTTAATTGAGCTTTTAAAAGAAAATAAAAATCATTTAACAACAGGTTTTATAGGAACACCGTATTTAAATTTAATATTAAGCAAGTTTAACCGTCATGACCTTGCTTGTAAGCTTCTATTTCATGAAGATTATCCATCATGGTTATACCAAGTGAAACAAGGTGCCACAACGATTTGGGAACATTGGGATGGTGTGAAAGAGGATGGAGCCCTTTGGAATGATAGTATGAATTCGTACAATCATTACGCATATGGTTCTATCGTTGAATGGATATACCGATATATTATTGGATTAGAAGTGGATGAAACAAAACCAGCATATAAACATTTTTATATTCAGCCTCATTTTAATTCTAATCTAGATTGGGTTTGTATTAAGCGTGAAACAGCATATGGGGAAATTAAAATTGATTGGCGTGTAGAACATGGACAAGCAGTATTAAACGTTGATGTGCCAACAAATACATCTGCTACATTACGAATAGTGGAAGATGATTGGAGGTCAAGTGATATGCCTGAAATGAAATTAGGTTCAGGCGCATATGAATTTAGATTTTGTAAGAACATACAGAAGTAGAATTTTGTTAAGTATAGAAATGTTTTTTTATAAATTTAGTTTGTTCAATCTGTTAGCATTAAATTTATGATAAAATCCATATAGACTAGAGATTTGAAAGAAGGTTTTTCTACATATGAAACATGCTGAAAATGAATACTTAAATTTATGCCGCCATGTAATGGAGCATGGTACGAAGAAAGAAGACCGTACAGGGACAGGCACTGTATCTGTATTTGGATATCAAATGCGTTTTGATCTAAGTAAAGGTTTTCCTTTATTAACAACAAAGAGAGTGCCGTTTCGACTTGTAGCAAGTGAGCTACTTTGGTTTATGAAAGGTGATACAAATATTCGTTATTTATTGCAGCATAATAACAACATTTGGAATGAATGGGCATTTAAGAGTTGGGTAGAAAGTGACGAGTATACGGGTCCTGACATGACTGATTTCGGTCTTCGCTCACAACAAGATGAGGAATTTAAAGTTCAGTACGATGAGCAAATGGAATTGTTTAAAAAGAACGTTTTAGAAGATGATGACTTCTCAAATAAATATGGTTATTTAGGAGACGTATACGGTAAGCAGTGGCGTGCTTGGAAAACGACAGCTGGTGAGACGCTTGATCAATTAAAAGATGTAATTGAAATGATTAAAAAAACGCCAGATTCACGTCGCCTAATTGTATCTGCTTGGAATCCTGAAGATGTACCAAGTATGGCATTACCACCTTGTCATACGTTATTTCAGTTTTATGTAGCAGACGGTAAACTTTCTTGTCAGCTATATCAAAGAAGTGGTGATATATTCCTTGGAATTCCATTTAACATTGCAAGTTACTCGTTACTAACACATTTAATTGCACATGAATGCGGACTTGAAGTGGGAGAATTTGTTCATACAATTGGAGATGCCCACATTTATACGAATCATTTTGAGCAAGTAGAAAAGCAATTGGCGCGTGAACCACGTCCGTTCCCAAAACTTACATTAAATCCAGATGTGAAATCTGTGTTTGATTTTGAAATGGAAGATTTAACGATTGAAGGATATGATCCACACCCAGCAATTAAAGCACCGGTTGCAGTGTAATTGTAGAGGAGATGAAAAGATGATAGTTTCATTTATGGTCGCAATGGACGAGAATAGAGTAATTGGTAAAGATAATAATTTACCTTGGCGTTTACCGAGTGAATTACAATATGTAAAGAAAACAACGATGGGTCATTCGCTTATTATGGGAAGAAAAAACTATGAAGCGATTGGTAGACCGCTGCCTGGAAGACGTAATATTATTGTAACTCGTAATGAAGGGTATCATGTTGAAGGCTGTGAAGTAGCACATTCTGTAGAAGAAGTGTTTGAGCTATGCAAAAATGAAGAAGAGATCTTTATTTTTGGCGGAGCGCAAATTTATGATCTCTTTTTACCTTACGTAGACAAGTTATATATAACAAAAATCCATCATGCATTTGAAGGAGATACATTCTTCCCAGAAATGGATATGACAAATTGGAAAGAAATTTTTGTTGAAAAAGGTTTAACGGATGAAAAAAATCCGTATACGTACTATTATCATGTATATGAGAAGCAACAATAGTAAAAAAGATTGATGTGAAAATTCACATCAATCTTTTTATTTGTATCCATCAATATAGGTTTAAAGATGAGATTCGATAGTGCTATAATGAATGGTAGCATGTAAAAATGCTAAAATTTTCAAGAGTATTAAGATAGAAAGAGGAGGAGAATCGATTGAGAAAGGTATGGGGGATTCTTTTTCTTTGCTTAACATTCATGTTAGTCGGATGTGGTAAAGAAGAAAAACCACAAGAAGCATTTGATACATATGCAAAAGCATGGAATAAACAAAAATTTGCAGAAATGTATGATCAATTGTCAGAAAAGGCGAAAAAAGATATTTCAAAGAAAGAATTCACTGAGAAATATGAAAAAATTTATTCTGGCATTGAAGTGAAAGACTTAAAAGTAGAAGCAGGAGAAGTAAAAGAAGATAAAAAAGATGAAGGTCCTGTTCCTTTTAAAGTAAGCATGGATACTGTTGGTGGTAAAATCAATTTTGCCCATGAAGCAAAAATGGTGAAAGAAAAGGATGGAGATAAAGAATCTTGGAAAATAGATTGGACTCCTGATTTTATATTCCCAGGCATGACGAAAGATAGTAAAGTGCGTATGCAAACGACAGAGCCGAAGCGCGGAGAAATATATGACCGTAACGGTAAATATCTTGCGGTAAATGGTAAAGCTTCTGAAATCGGATTGATTCCTGAAAAATTAGGGGATGCAGCTCCGCAAACGAAAGAAACGGTAGCGAAGTTACTAAATATGTCTGTCGAAGAAATTGACCAAAAACTAGCAGCTAAATGGGTAAAACCAAATTACCTTGTACCAATTGGAATATTGCCTGAAGGAGCAACACAAAATACGTACATAGATTTACCTGGTGTTGCAACAAAGCCAGTAAATGTTCGCTCATATCCATTGGGAGAAGAAGCCGCACATCTTACTGGCTATATTGGAAAAGTGAATGCTGAAGATTTAAAAACGTTACAAAAGAAAGGTTATCAAGCAGATGATCCAGTAGGTAAAGCTGGTTTAGAGCAAGTACTGGAAGAAAAGCTACGCGGTAAAAAAGGTGGTCGTGTCTTCGTAGAAGATGCACAAGGAAAAGAAATTAAAAATTTAGCAAAAACAGATGCTGTTGATGGAGAAAATGTAACTTTAACGATTGACAGTGCAGTTCAAACCGAAATTTATAATGAAATGAAAAATGAGGTAGGATCAAGTGCAGCAATTAATCCAAAGACTGGAGAAACACTTGCACTTGTGAGCACGCCAGCTTATAACCCAAATACCCTTACAAGAGGGGCGTCAAAAGCGCAACGTGATGCGGTAAATAATGATCCGAAAAAACCGATGACGAATCGATTTACACAATTATCAGTTCCAGGATCTGTATTTAAGCCGATTACAGCTGCAATCGGTCTTGAAACGAAAACAATTGATCCAAAAGAAGAGTTAAAAATTGAAGGATTAAAATGGACAAAAGATTCTTCTTGGGGTAATTATTATGTAACACGTGTAAAAGATGCAAATCCGATTGATTTTGATAAGGCGATGAAATACTCGGATAATATTTATTTCGCACAAGAAGCTTTGAAGATCGGGAAAGATAAATTTATGAGTGAAGCGAAAAAATTCGGATTCGATGAGAAATTACCAATTGAATATGGATTCCCAGCTTCTAAAATCGCAAATGATGGTATTAAAAATGATATTCAAATGGCAGACACAGGTTATGGACAAGGACAAGTATTAATGACGCCACTCCATCTAGCATTAACGTACGCACCAATTGTTAATGAAGGAAACATACCTTCTCCATATATAATTAAAACAGATAAGCAACCAAAAGCTTGGAAAGAGAATGTAATTTCAAAAGGCAATCAGGATATATTAAAAACTGCTATGACGAAAGTAATTAATGATCCAGATGGTACTGGGAAAATTGCTAAAATTGATGGCATGACTCTTGCTGGAAAAACAGGTACAGCGGAATTAAAAGTATCAAAAGAGGCTGAAGGAAAAGAATTAGGCTGGTTCGCTGCATTTGATTTAAATTCACCAGATATGGTTATTACTATGATGATTGAAGATGTAAAAGGTAGAGGCGGAAGTAATATTCCAGCTGAAAAAGTAAAACATGTATTTCAAAAATAATATGTAATAAAAGGTTAGCTCTATAATTTGTAGAGCTAGCCTTTTTCTATGAAGGAATCCTTAATATCTGTATACTGAATTTTAAGAAAACAAAACAAATCATTAACTTACGAAAAAAAAGTAGCTATTTTTTATTGACATCGAACGAAACTTTTCGTATTATACTTACATAAGGTAAGTTATTTACTTTCAAATTATAAATCTCAAATTAAAGATAAAATGTAGAAAAGGGAGAGAATACAATGACAAAAGTACTATTTATTACAGCAAATCCAAATTCAGCAGAAGGTTCTTTCGGAATGGCAGTAGGGGAAGCTTTCATCGAAGCTTATAAAAACGAACATCCACAAGATGAAGTTGTAACAATTGATTTATTCAATACTGCAGTACCAGCAATCGATGCAGATGTATTCGCTGCTTGGGGTAAATTTGCAGCAGGTGAAGGATTTGAAGCTTTAACTGAAGCTCAACAACAAAAAGTTGCAGCAATGAACACAAACTTAGAAACATTTATGCATGCAGATCGTTATGTATTTGTAACTCCAATGTGGAACTTTAGCTATCCACCAGTAGTAAAAGCATACTTAGATAACTTAGCAATTGCAGGTAAAACATTCAAGTATACTGAAAATGGTCCAGTTGGCTTATTAGAAGGTAAAAAAGCACTTCACATTCAAGCAACAGGTGGCGTTTATTCTGAAGGAGCATACGCAGCTGTAGACTTCGGCCGCAATCACTTAAAAACAGTATTAGGATTTATTGGTGTAAATGAAACTGAATATATTGCAGTTGAAGGTATGAATGCAAACCCTGAAAAAGCACAAGAAATTAAAGAAGCAGCAATTGCTAATGCTCGTGAATTAGCAAAACGTTTCTAATATAGAATGGTTAAAAAGTCCAAACACTTGTTGTTTGGACTTTTTTTCTTCTTTTTCCTTCGTTTGTCTAGTATAATGAAGGTCGGAATGATAATAGGTGGGGGTTCTGTATGATTCAAACGTTTTTTAAAATCTTTTATTTAATTTTAATCGTAATTGCGATTACACCAAGAATGTGGCGTCTTAAAAGACAAGTAAATACGATGTCGCCACAAGAAAAAGATAACGCTGTGTACAAAACGACAAGTTGGTTTGGTAAGAAAATGGTGCGCGTAGCTGGGGGAACAGTAGAAGTTAAAGGACTTGAAAATGTTCCGAAAGATAAGCCGGTACTAGTTGTAAGTAATCACCAGAGTAATATGGATATCCCTGTTTTACTAGGTTATTTAAATAAACCAATTGGCTTCGTTTCAAAAGCGGAGATTAAAAAGTTCCCAGTTGTACCAACTTGGATGGAACTTATGAATTGTGTATTTATGGATCGTAGCGATCGTCGCCAATCACTTCAAGCGATTAAAGATGGAATTGAACTATTGAAGAATGGACATTCTATCGTAATTTTCCCTGAAGGAACGAGAAGTAAGGGTGGCGAAATTGGAGAGTTTAAGGCTGGGAGTTTTCATCTGGCTGTAAAATCTGGTGTAGCAATCTTACCTGTAACATTAGATGGGACATATAAAATGTTTGAAGCGAATGGAAATCGTATGAAGCGAGCTCGTGCAACAGTAACAATTTCTAAGCCGATTACACCTGAAGAGTATGCGACTATGGATATTAAAGAGTTAACGAAGTATACACAGGATGTTATCGCATCACAATTACATAAGTAATAAAAAAGGTTTCAGCTTACATTAAGCTGAAACCTTTTTTATGATGCTGTAGGTAGGACGTAAAAGAGTACGCAGAAGAACATCATCGCACTACCACCTAATACGAAAAGATGCCAAATGGCATGGTTGAAAGGTAACTTTTCCCAAAGAAAGAATATAGCTCCTACAGAATATAAAATTCCACCTGCTAAAAGTAGTGAAAAACCATGTCCAGTTAGATTTTCATAAAGTGGTTTAATAGCAACGATTATGAGCCATCCCATTATGATATAACATAGCGTCGATGCCTTAATAAAGCGACGTACAAAGAAAATTTTGAAGATGATACCTCCGATTGCTAGTGTCCATATAATTGCGAGTAACGTCCAACCTAATGGTCCACGAAGCGTAATAAGTAAAAAAGGAGTATATGTGCCAGCGATTAATAAATAAATGGCTGAGTGATCTAGTATAGTAAATAATTTTTCTACTTTTGGATGGTGAATGCTATGTAACAATGTCGAAAACAAGTACAGTAAGAACATGCTTACACCGTAAACCGTAAATGCAACAACAGCAGATGCGGTACCATGCTTAGAGGCATGAATAATCAATATGATTAAGGCAGGGATGCTTAAAATGGCACCGATACCATGTGTAATTGCATTTGCAATTTCTTCTTTCACAAATTGTGTCATTCGTGTCATTTTTTCAGTCATAATGGTAATCCTTTCTACTATCATAAAATAATATGTCTTTTCTCTTACCATATCATACACAAGGGCAATAGAAAATGAAATTTGTATAATTGATTATATTTTTGAATTTTTTTGACAAAAGCCAATGGATTTGTTGACGTTTTCAAACTTTTTTGACAAAATAAAATTATGTAATAGTAGGACAAGGAATCTACTAATAAAGGGGATGGGGAAATGTTTTCAAATATTGGCTTTCCAGGATTAATTTTAATTTTAGTAGCTGTACTTATTTTATTTGGGCCGAAAAAATTGCCGGAAATCGGAAAGGCTTTAGGGGAAACGTTAAAAGAATTCAAAAAATCAACGAAAGAATTGACTGATGATGCATTTCAAGAGAAGGAAAAGAAAGAAAAAATGTAATGAATTTTCTTCGAAATGGATAAATAAAGTGTGGTGAACGAGATGGAAGATCGGGAAATGAGTGTAGTAGAACATATAGTTGAGCTTCGCAAACGAGTAATATATACCGTGTTATCCTTTGTACTATTTTTAATTGTTGGGTTTACTTTTACGAAGGATATTTATTTTTGGCTTGTAAAAGACTTACCAATGAAATTAACTGTTCTCGGTCCAAGTGATGTATTGTGGATTTTTTTCTCGATTGCTACAGTATTTGCTATCGTTTGTACAATTCCTTTTGCTGCTATACAAATTTGGTTATTTGTAAAACCGGGTTTACATCCAAATGAACAAAAGATGACGTTAATGTATATACCGGTATTGTCTATATTATTTATTGCAGGTTTATGCTTTGGATATTTCGTTGTAATGCCGTTTTTATTTCATTTTTTAACTACTATAGGTAATGAAATGTTTAATACGATGTTTACGACAGAAAAGTATTTTCATTTTGTTCTTAATTTAACAGTTCCATTTGCTGTAATTTTTGAATTACCAGTAGTAGTAATGTTTTTAACGAGTATTGGACTATTGACGGCGGAATTTCTAATAAAAATAAGAAGGTATGCTTACGTAGCATTGATTATCATTGCATCGTGTATATCACCGCCAGATTTTTTATCACATAGTTTAGTTGCGGTACCGCTTATTTGTATTTATGAAATTAGTATCGCTTTATCAAAGATTGTTAATAAGCGAAAAAAGAAAAGAGAAGAAGAAATTCAGTCGAAAAGTGCCTCGTTATAAAGGCACTTTTTTTATTTATTTGTTATACTCTAGTTATAAACGTATACAATATAGAGAAGAAAAAAATTATAGAATCTCCAAAATTTAGACAAACTTTGCGCTTTTATAAGTTTATACTGAATATATTAAGCAATATACGGATAACGAGTCCTTGTCTTATTAGGAATTTAGGATGGGGGATGGATTAGGTGAAGATGAATAGAGTATAAATCTTTTAACCATAAGGACTACAGAGATTGTCTAAGGATACTTTTGTATTCATGGGAGTCGCCACTTTAAACAACGTGTTACAGCGTAAAGTAGAAGAAGTTCAAAAATCCAATGAAAAAGAGGATTGATATTGTGATTACGAAAAGTTTTTATTTCACTCATTCAACAGGGGAGTGTATTAAAATATTTGAAATCCCTGTCCTACAAGCGCAGCATCCATTATCGTTTCTAATACAGTCTCGTCTTCAATTATTTATTGCAAAAATTCAAAAACAAAAGCACCCAAGATTTTCGTATTCTTTCCGTGAATATTTACAAAATTGTTTGAAGTGGAATGATTATTTAAATGTATATAAAACAAATACTCTTGAAAAAAATGCATGATATAGAGTGGGGACAGGGTTAAGAGCTCTGTCTTTTTCATTTTAGATATAAAAATATAATTAATTTAATGAAATTTCGTTTCAAATTGTTGAAAGCAATGGGAATACTAGTATAATAACAAGGAGAGCGTATTGGAAAGGGAAGAATATAATATGCAAAAAATTAAAATTGTAACAGATTCAACGGCAGATTTATCACAAGAGGTAATTGAGAAATATGACATTCATGTTCTACCATTATCAATCTCTGTAAATGGAAAAACATATTTAGATCGCGTTGATCTACAACCAGATGAATTTATTGAAGAAATGATTAAATCAGAGGAACTACCAAAAACATCACAACCAGCAATGGGTACATTTGTAGAAATGTATGACAAGTTAGGTGAAGATGGAAGTGAAGTACTTTCCATTCATATGACAAGTGGAATGAGTGGTACTGTGGCAACTGCAAATAGTGCTGCATCAATGACCGACACAAAAGTAACAGTTGTTGATTCGCAATTTATTACACATGCTTTAGCATATCAAGTAGTTGAAGCTGCGAAAATGGCAAATGAAGGACGCTCACTAGAAGAAATTTTAAAACGTGTAGATGAAGTAAGGAAGAATACTCGTTTATATGTAGTAGTAGATACATTAGAAAACTTAGTGAAGGGTGGGCGTATCGGTAAAGGAAAAGCGTTTATCGGTTCGTTGCTTAATATAAAACCAATTGCTAGCCTTGAAGATGGTGTTTATAACCCTGTAACGAAAGTGCGTAGCCAAGGTCAAATTGTAAAAACGTTAGCTAAGTTATTTGAGGAAGATACAGCTGGGAAAGTTATAAAAGCTGTGGCAATTCCGCATGCGAAAGCAATTCCTTTAGCTGAAAATGTAAAAGCGGCTGTTGAAAAAGTAAGTGGATTTGCTAAATCAGAAATTTTCTTTACAACGCCTATTATTAGTACTCATACAGGTCCGGGTGCAATCGGATTTATGTATTTAGCAGAGTAATAAAAAAGCTACTTGAAATTTATTTCAAGTAGCTTTTTTATGTGAATAGAAAGTAAGAAATAAGAAGGGCTATACAGGCACTCCCGCTAATGATATAGCGAGTCTGTAAATATTCATTCATAGAAAACACCCACTAATTAAAGTTTCACTTTATGATTTTCTATAGTATATGTTGGATATAGAAGATAAGTAGTTACGTTATACATGTAATGTGTTAATTTTTTCATTCACTTTCTTAGCATGTGTTTCGCCATTATAAGTGAAAGTTTGACCTAAAAAGAGTACATGCAGTTGTTCCCACGGTAACATACGTAAATTCCAATTATTTCGAAGTCTTGTTATTGCCTCACGAGGTGTTTCATCGGCGAGTGCAAAAGCTCCGTAATGCATTGGTATAAAGTGTGTAGCATTTAAATCTAAATAAGCTTGCACTGCTTCTTCAGGTGAAACGTGAGATATTTTCATAAACCATTCTGGTTCATAAGCTCCAATTGGCATAAGGGCAATATCAATTGAAAAGCGTTTGCCAATTTCTTTGAAACCTTGGAAATAGCCACTGTCTCCACAAAAATAAATGGTTTCCTCCACATTGTCATTTTTAATAATCCATCCACCCCAGTGAGATGTGTTCATATCAAATAATGATCTTCTCGTCCAGTGCTGAGCAGGTACGAAGTGAAAGGAAACATCATCAATAGTCGTACTTTCCCACCATTTATACTCTTCTACATTGTTGAATTTTTTACGAGTAAATAATTTTTTTAGCCCAATGGGTACTAAGTATAATACGTCATCATTAAGTTGGCGAAGTGTTGAAAAATCTAAATGATCATAATGACCATGTGAAATGAGGACAATATCAATTTTAGGTAGTTCTTGTATAGAAAGACCAGGTTTAGTAAGTCTTGGGACTAGCTTCAATTTATTGGCCCATACTGGATCCGTTAATATATTAAGTCCATTCGTTTGGATAAGAAAAGTGGAATGCCCAATCCATGTGACAGTCGTTTTTTCAACATTACTTTGCAAAAATGCACTTTGTTTAACGGGTGATTGTTCTACTAAGAAAGAAAAATCTTTTTTGTTTTGCTTTCGTTCTTTACGCCAGCGTATAAAAGAGCGAATTGATTTTTTTGTACTCACATTATCCATATTTTCATAGCGCTTTGCCATGAACATCACCTCATTTAAAATCGTTGTAATTGTATTGTACCGAAATGTTGTTAAGGAATACAGTGTATAACATGGATGAATGTTTAAGGAATTGTTAAAAAATAGGGGGATCTATTTACAAAAGTAACAATAAAATTAGTTTTGCAACTTCTATTTAGAGAAATAATAGTGAAAAAATATATTTTGTCTAGTAATTCGCTTGAAATAAAGAAGTAACATACGTAAATTCGTACGATTTCGTGAACAAATGTAGTAAACAATTTTCTCGTAGTGTTAACTTTTGTTATGATAAGCATAGCCTATTTAAATTTAGGATAGAGAAAAGAGGTTTATAAATGAAGCGTTATCAAAAAATAATTGGTCTTATGGTTGTATTTTGTCTCTTTGTACTTGCTGGATGTAGTGGATCAGGTTCAAAGCTTCGTAAACCATTAAATTGGGATTTAGAAACTTTCCAATTTACAAATCAAGATGGAAAGCCATTTGGTACAAAAGATTTAAAAGGGAAAGTTTGGGTTGCAGATTTTATGTTCACAAACTGTCAAACAGTTTGTCCGCCAATGACTGCTAATATGGCAAAATTACAGAAAATGGCGAAGGAAGAGAAATTAGATGTTCAGTTTGTATCATTTAGCGTAGATCCTGACCTTGATAAGCCAGAAAACTTGAAAGCTTTCATTCAAAAGTTTACAGAAGATACAAGTAACTGGAACCTGTTAACAGGTTATTCGTTAGAAGATATTACAAAGTTTTCAAAAGATAATTTCCAATCACTTGTAGATAAACCAGAGAATGGTCAAGTTATACATGGAACATCATTTTATTTAATTGATCAAAACGGAAAAGTAATGAAAAAGTATAATGGTATTAGCAATACGCCGTATGAAGACATTATACGTGATATGAAACGATTAGCAGAATAAAAAGAGGGGGTGCAGATTAAAGCACCCTTCTTTTTTACATTAGTCTATGGATAAAATGTCATGTTGCTGTGGAAGTTTTGGTGCCCGAATTTCTAACACGCCATTTTGATATGAAGCTTTCGCTGCTTTTTTATTAATTGAATACGGCAACTTAATTAATCTTGATGCTTCTGAAATGGAACGTTCTCGGCGATAATAGTTATGGGATGTTTGCTCTTCTTCTTCCAGTATCTCTTCTTTTACAGAGACTTTTAAGTATTCATTTTGTATTTCAATTTGAATTTGTTCTTTTTGTATACCTGGTAGTTCAGCTGTAACAACGAGTTCTTCGCCAACTTCGTATAAATCTACAGGGAATGTTAATAAACGATTTCCTTTTTGGAAAAAATGATTTAAATCAGCAATTACATTGCGAAGTGGTGTTTGCTCGAAGAAATCATCAATTTGCTTTAAATAATTGCGAACCGGTGGGCGAGAAGAGTCTTTTTTTTCTTCACTCATGGTATTCCCTCCTAGAAATCAATTTGCAATATCATATGACAAAAGCGGAGAAAGGTGATTGCCTAATTTTCATGTTTTCATAAAAAATTGTTAAAAATGTGAAATGGAGTGATTTTTTTATAGTTTTTGGTCGCCATATTCAGTTGATTATGCTAGTATAAATAGGGTTGATATAGTAGTATAGAGACAGAATGAAAACTGAAAGAGGGTAAGAAGTATGTGTGGTTTTGTAGGATGTTTATGTGAAAACCCTAGAGAGTTTTCAGAAACAGAAAAACATCAATTTGAAAATATGAACACGATGATTTTCCACCGTGGTCCAGATGACGAAGGATATTTTCGTGATGAGCATGTACAATTTGGCTTCCGCCGTTTAAGTATCATTGACTTAGAGGCAGGACATCAGCCGCTAACTTATGAAAATGATCGATATGTAATTATTTTTAATGGTGAAATTTACAACTATGTAGAATTACGTGAAATGTTACTTGAAAAAGGTGCAACGTTTGCAACGCAATCTGATACAGAAGTTATCATTGCATTGTATGCACATATGAAAGAAAAATGTGTAGACTACCTTCGTGGTATGTTTGCATTTATGATTTGGGATCGTGAAGAAAAGAAACTTTTCGGTGCACGTGACCACTTCGGTATTAAACCTTTGTACATCGCACAACAAGGTGATACTACATTCTTCGCATCTGAGAAGAAAAGTATTATGCATGTGATGGAAGATAAAGGCGTTAACCCAACGTCATTACAACATTATTTTACGTACCAATATGGTCCAGAGCCAGAAACATTAACAATTGATGTTAATAAAATCGAACCTGGTCATTATTTCGTAAAAGAAATCGGTAAAGAGATGGAAATCCATCGCTACTGGAAACCTTATTTCAATGCTTCAAGTGCAACGAAAGAGGAGCATATCCAAGCAATTCGTGATGTGTTATATGATTCAGTAAAAGTGCATATGCGCAGTGATGTACCAGTAGGTTCATTCTTATCTGGTGGTATCGATTCATCTATCATCGCTTCTATCGCAAGAGAAATGAATCCAAATCTTTTAACATTCTCTGTTGGGTTTGAGCAACGTGGTTTCAGTGAAGTTGATGTTGCGAAAGAAACTGCTGAGAAATTAGGCGTTAAAAACCATAACGTATTCATTTCAGCGAAAGAGTTTATGGATGAGTTCCCAAAAATCATTTGGCATATGGATGATCCTTTAGCAGATCCAGCAGCTGTACCGTTGTACTTCGTTGCTAAAGAAGCACGTAAGCATGTAACAGTTGTTCTTTCAGGCGAAGGTGCAGACGAGCTATTTGGTGGTTATAACATTTATCGTGAGCCAAACTCACTGAAAATGTTCTCTTACATTCCTAGCCCAGGTAAGAGCGTTCTAAAAGCACTAAGTGGTGCTCTTAAAGAAGGCTTTAAAGGAAAGAGCTTCCTAGAGCGTGGATGTACGCCAATTGAAGAGCGTTACTATGGAAACGCGAAAATCTTCCGTGAAGAAGAGAAAGCTGAATTAATGAAGTATTACAATGAAAGTGTTAACTATATGGATATCACGAAACCATTGTATAACGAAATTAAAGATTATGATGATGTAAGCAAAATGCAGTACATTGACATGTTCACATGGTTACGCGGTGACATTTTATTAAAAGCTGATAAAATGACAATGGCAAACTCATTAGAACTTCGTGTACCGTTCTTAGATAAAGAAGTATTCGATGTTGCATCTAAAATTCCAACTGAATTTAAGATTGCTAACGGAACTACGAAAGCTATTTTACGTGAAGCAGCACGCGGAATCGTTCCAGATCACGTATTAGATCGTAAAAAACTTGGATTCCCAGTACCAATTCGTCACTGGTTAAAAGACGAAATGCATGATTGGGCTATCAATATTATAAACGAGAGTAAGACAGAGCATTTAATCGACAAACAGTATGTATTAAACTTACTGGAAGCACATTGTGCAGATAAAGGCGATTATAGCCGTAAAATTTGGACTGTACTTGCGTTTATGGTATGGCATCAAATTTATGTTGAGCATAAATACGATACGAATAAGTTCCACGAAGAAACGAAACGTGCGTATAGCTTAGTTTAATTAGAAAAACCTTAAGATCGTATATGGTCTTAAGGTTTTTTTCATAAATAGGACGTATTATTGATACAATAATAGTAAAAGGATGGACAACATATGATTACGTTTGAAAAAGTAACTGTAGAAAATGAAAACGTTGTAAAAGAAATGTTTCGCTCACATAGTTTAAGTGAGAAACAGGTACAGTATTGTGTGAAAGTCGATGATACATATATTGGTGTAATAGATTATCGTGTTCAAGGGGAGACTGCGATTTTATCTCAGTTAATTATTCACTTTGACTATCAAAGTTACGGTTATGGGACAAATACATATTTCACATTTGAAATGATGATGAAAGAAAGAAATGTGAAAGAGATAAAGGTATTACAAACGGAATTAACAGAACCAGTGAAATCTTTCATAGAGAGCTTTGGATTTAATGTGGAAGACGGAATATATGTGAAGAAAATATAGCGATGAGTAGTTATGCGGGATAAATATAAGGCAGGTGGATGTATGACGATGACTTCTGGTCTTGTATTAATTGGAGGGTGTTTTTTAGTAGCGGAGCTAAGCCATATGTTTATTCGAAAAAGAATGAATAAGAAGAGAAAGCCGTATGAATTACAATATGCTCCAGTGTTTTTCCTTTTGTTTTGTATGCTACTTACATTACAAAACATAACGAACTTTCCACCTCTTTTAAATGTTTTTTTAAAGTTCGGTTTGCTGTATAGTACCACTGGCATAGCCCTTTTATTTCTTTTATTTTGCATACGTTATATTCACTATCAATCGTATATATTTATATTAAATTGGTTAAAGCAAAATGATAGAAACCGCCTTACATAAGGCGGTTTTTTTATTTACGTTATGTATTGACTGGAATTACAATTACTTTCTTATGCCCATTACTTTTTTACATGTTACGCTTAAAAAATTTGAGTAGTAAATAGGTACAAAAATATTTTGAATAAAAATGAGGGCGGAATTATATATATTGAAAAAGTTTTCTGATATATCTATTGACAATGTATGAGATATACATTAATCTTTAAGTGTAAATGATAATCAATTTCATCTAGGAGGGCTTATGACACGCACTAAAAATATTCTTATACTTTGCGTTATGTTACTAATGGTCGTAATCGCAGGGTGCGGTAAAGAAGAAGAGAAGAAAGATAAAGATACATTAGTAAAGGCAAAAGATTCTTATAGTATAAAGCATGCAATGGGCGAAACGACAGTAAATGGTACGCCAAAAAGAGTTGTTGTTTTAACAAATGAGGGTGCTGAGGCACTTTTAACTGTTGGAGTAACGCCAGTTGGAACGACGAAACCACGAGCTGGTGATGAATGGTATCCTCATTTAGCGAAAGAGTTAAAAAATACGAAAGTAGTAGGAACTGAGCGTGACATTAATTTAGAAGCAGTAATGAAGCTTCAGCCGGATTTAATTATAGGAAATAAAATGCGTCACGAAAAAATATACGAGCAGTTAAAAGAAATCGCGCCAACAGTATATGCTGAAACATTACGCGGTGATTGGAAAGAAAACTTCACACTTTATACAAAAGCTGTAAATAAAGAAAAAGAAGGGCAAAATGCTCTAAATGATTATAAAAAGCGTATTGCAGCAATAAAAGGACAATTAGGTGATAAAATTAATTCTAAAGTTTCAATTATTCGCTTCGTCCCTGGTGATGTTCGTATTTATCAAAAAAATTCATTCTCAGGTGTTGTATTAAATGATATTGGATTTAAACGACCACCATTACAAGATAAAGATGAATTTGCAATTAAAGGAATTACAAAAGAGCAAATTCCAAATATGGACGGGGATTATTTATTCTATTTCACATCTGATAAAGACGCGGATAAGAATAATGAAGGAAATACATTAGCAAAAGAATGGACAGAAGATCCACTATTTAAACAACTGCAGGCTTCTAAAGATAATAAAGTATTCCAAGTAGATGAAGTGATTTGGAATACAGCAGGTGGTATTGTAGCTGCAAATCTTATGTTAGATGATATTGAAAAATATTTTCTGAAGTAAATGAATAATCTAGTGCATCACTTTAAATAGGTGATGCACTTTTTATTTTGTTAAAATACAGAAAATTCCTTCTTTTGAGTGTGCATAAGTTGTACAATTAAAATAATCATGAAATAAAGGAGTGGGAATAAATGAAAGCTACTCATAAAGATTGGGTTTTATTTAACGGAAGAATTGTAAATACGAAGGAAGAACAGCCGATGATTCCATTAGAGGAGAGAGGCTTTCAATTTGGTGATGGTATATACGAGGTATTCAGACTATATGATGGGAAGCCACATTTATTAGATTTACATTTAGAACGATTCTTTCATTCTATGGAAGAAATAAAATTAATTCCACCGTTTACTAAGGAAGAGTTAGTGGAAGAGTTATATCAAATGATTGAAAAAAATCAATTTCAAGAAGATGGTAATGTATATTTGCAAATATCAAGAGGTGCTCAAGCACGTAATCATGTATATGAGTCAAATATGCAACCAACATATTTTGCAAACATTGTTTCTTTTCCAAGGCCAATCACGGCTATGGAACGAGGAATAAAAGTTACTGTAGAAGAGGATATACGCTGGAAGTTTTGTCATATAAAATCCTTAAATCTGCTACCTAATATTATGATTAAAAATAAAATAAACGAACAAGGCTATCAAGAAGCGATATTAGTACGAGAAGGAATTGTAACGGAAGGGTGTCATTCAAATTTCTTTATGGTGAAAAATAATAAATTGATTACACATCCGGCTGACAATTTCATTCTACACGGCATTACACGTCACTACGTTATTACATTAGCGAAAGAGTTACATATTGAAGTAGAAGAAAGAGAATTTTCACTTCAAGAAGTGTATGAGGCCGATGAATGCTTCTTCACAGCGACGCCACTTGAAATATTCCCAGTCGTTCAAATTGGTGACGAGCAGTTCGGAAAAGGCGAAAGAGGACCGATTACAAAGAAACTCCAAGTTGCATATGAAGAAAGTATTCGTTTGTTTAAAGTTACGAACTAATATTGAAGAAAAAAGCTGGTATTACTCCAGCTTTTTTTTCATGATATAATTCAAGCATAGGACAAGATTTGAAAACGCTGTAAAAAGGGGATTTAATGTATGAATTATGAAGATTTTAAAGAAGTAATTCACGGTAGACGAAGTGTTAGAAAGTTCACGGAACAAGAAGTAGCCACTAGTGATATAAAAGATATTATTGATTGTGCTCGTTATGCACCGAGTGATACGAACTCACAAACTTGGGAGTTCTTGGTCATTATGAACCGAGAGAAAATTAAAGAAATTGAACAAATGACATGGGATGCATTACATAAACTTGCGGCAAAAGCGGCAAAAAACGGAGAAGAGAAAGCGGGGAAATTACTTACACGTTCTTTCGGACCATATGCAACAGCTTTCTCGGAGGCACCAGTATTAATCGTATGTTTGGCAACGCCATATGAATCAAAGTTTCGTGAAAAGATATTTGATCCGATTGCTTTTGTTCCAGATTCAGTTTGGGAAGAAGAAGGAATTAAGAGCAGTTGTTTAGCGGCACAAAACTTAATGTTGGCTGCACATGCGAAGGGGCTTGGGACATGCCCAATGACAGGACCGGTATTGTTAGCTCAAGATGAACTACGACAATATTTACAAATTGAGCCTGAAAAACAAATAAATATGGTTATATCGCTCGGTTTTCCGAAAGATAAGCCGAAGAAACTTCCAAGAAAAGAAGTAGATGAGATTACAACATTTGTTTTTTAAAGCTCAAAATAAAAAGACATTGAATAAACAATGTCTTTTTATTTTGGATAGGTATGTAATTAATCTGTTAGGCTAAAATGATAGATAAGAGGGAATTACTATTTATCCCAATTTATTTCATAAAAAAATTAATGTTCTATTAAGGAAAGTATGATACATTAATCGTGAGCAATATTCTATTTGTTCATGAAAGTGTTGAAAATAGTTTTAAAATTTAAAAGTTATTTTTGTATAATAAATTATAATGAAATGACAGGGGGGATGAATTTTGAAAAAATTCATAATCACTGGATTGTCTGTATTGTTATTAGCCGGTTGCGGCGCTCCACAAGAAAAAGAGGGTGCGCAATCAAAGCAGGAAGAAAGAGTTGTAAACGCAAGTAATGAGAATATAGTAGTATTTCCTGAAGGAGCAGTGCCAGTCGGAGAAGGAAAAGTAAAAGTTATTACACCAGACGGTACTTCTGAGAATGGTAATATACCAGCTGTATTCATTAAAAAGGATACTTTAATTCAACACGTTGAATTAGAGCTCTCTAATTTTCAAAATGATAAAGAAACATTCGTATTTGTAGATCGAGTGTTTGCAGATAAATATCAAGTAACTAGTACAACACAGACAACAGTACAATTAAAAGAAAAGACGCTTGAAACAGGTAGTCATACGATTACGGCAGTTCAGTATGAAAACAATGATCCGAAAGGAAAGGTTATTAGTTTTAATCAGGCAACATTCGAAACAAAACCAGCGTCATAAGAAGAATAAAAAGTACATTACTCAAAAAGTAGTGTACTTTTTTGTTTATACTAGAGGATGTAATAGTGAATCACTTGTTTCGTTTTCTAATATGATTAAATTAGGAAGAGATCACTCGTTACTACTATGACAGAAAAAGAGGTTGAAGAGGTGAATCGGTGTATTTGTATCTTCTTGATTAATATGATGATGTCAGTAATTTGGTTTATGATATAGGAGGTTATGCAAGTTACGCTCCATTATCAAATTCATGACTTATTAATAGGGGCTATTTATTTTACCCTTGTTTAGCTATTATATGATAAACTCGGAATAAGGTAAGTTTCAGAAGAAAAATGTAGGTATTTCATTTGAAATGTCGAATAGTACGTACGATGTCGTAATAACAAATTTTCTATTGTTTACTGTGAAACAGGAGAAGGAGAGATAGTTAATGAAACGAGCTCTTATAAATATTGATTATACATATGATTTTGTAGCTGAGAAAGGTGCTTTAACTTGCGGTAAGCCGGGCCAAGAAATTGAGAAAGAAATTGTACATATAACGAAGCAATATATTGAAAATGGAGATTACGTTGTCTTTGCGATCGATAAACATGAAGAAAATGATGTATATCATCCTGAATCAAAATTATTCCCGCCTCATAACATAACGGGTACAAATGGAAGAGATTTGTTTGGTGAATTACAAGATGTGTACGAAACATATAAAAATGCAGAGAATGTATATTACATGGATAAAACACGATATAGTGCATTTGCAGGAACAGACCTAGAGATGAAGTTACGAGAAAGAGGAATAGAAGAAGTGCATCTTGTAGGGGTTTGTACTGATATTTGTGTTCTTCACACAGCCGTAGACGCTTATAACAAAGGATTTAAAATTGTAGTTTATGAAAAGGCAGTTGCATCTTTTAGTGCGCAAGGGCATGAATTTGCACTTGGACATTTTAAATCTTGCTTAAACGCAGAAGTGAAGTGAAAAAAAGAGGCCTTTAAAAAAGGTCTCTTTTTACGTTTAAATTGAGACGAGGTTTTGCTCAATTAATTTTTTTATAAATGGGCTAATATTCTCTGGTAGCTTATCAAAATCAAAAAATTGTACACTTAATGATTCGATCCCATCAGCTTTAAGCAAGCCGCCTTTAATGTCTTTGCAAAGATATGCGATTGTTATAGGATAAAACTCATCCCCGTTTGGTAATTTTACAAAAAATTCTTTTCCAGAAAATACGCTTATTAACTGTAAGGTTCCTATTTCAATTCCTGTTTCTTCGAACACTTCTCGTCTCCCAGCTTCTTCTGTTGATTCACCAAGTTCAACGAATCCACCAGGGACACCCCAAATACCATTCTGCCTTTGTTGAAGTAATATTTGTCCTTGTTTATTGAAAACAGCTACAGCAACTCCTGCTAGATTGAGTGGTCTGGATCCGACAATTTTTCTAAGTTCTTCAATATACCCCATTGTATGTAACCTCCGTAAGAAAAATAAGAGCAAATATACTATTCGTTGTTATGTTAATATTTTCCTCTTTATAAGAGGGAGAGATGTCATATAACTTATTTGTTTTATTTGGTAAAATATACATCAAAAAAGGTCAAACAAAATCTTTGACCTTTTTTGACCAAGTGTTATAATAAAGACAGAAAGAGATAATCTTTCATTCATAAATAATAAGGAGGAAAAAATATGCGTAATTTATTTCCAGAGATAACAAAACGTCAAAATGGTATTTTTGATTTTGGGCCTTCTTTATTAGAAGGGATGACAGATGCTTTCTTTAAACCGATGAATATGGATACTTTTAAAGTAGATGTTCATGAACAGTCTGATAAATATACAGTAAAAGCAGATTTACCTGGTTTTCAAAAAGAAAACATTCAAGTTGAATTTGAACAAGATGTATTAACGATTCAAGCAACTAATCATAATGAAGTAGAAGAAAAAAATGAGAATGGCATATATATTCGTAAAGAACGTTCTATAGGTTCTGTAACTCGACGCTTTAATTTTCAACGAGTTGAGGAAGAAAATGTTAAAGCAAATTATAAAGATGGCGTACTGACAATTGAATTGCCAAAATTGAAAGAAGAAAAAAACAGTAAAACAACAATTAATATCGAATAAAAGAGCTGATAAATTCAGCTCTTTTTTTATCTAGTTAATGAATAAATTAGTTGAAATCGTAATGAGTAGAATAACCTTTTAACGTTTAAAAAATTTCACGATTAGCTCCCCTTAGGTTATTAAAAAGGGTATATTTAAAGGGAAAGGAAAAGAACAGCTAGACATACTGTTTAAAGTGAATTAGTAATAAAGTCAAAATACATAGTAAGGGTAGCAGCATTTTAGAGTAGATAATAGATTTTCCTAGAACAAACTGAGACGATTATGAATTTTTTAATTAGTAAGGAAGTGGTTAGATGAGTTTATTAACGTATACTGAAGAATTTTTTAATTATGTAAGAGAGTTTTTACTTTTAAGATTTTTACTATTTGCTTTCGTTCTAATCATTATTTCATTTGTCATAAACCGCATTATTGATTGGTTTTTTAGGAAATCAAGCTTTTTTGATGAAGAGGTAGAGCAAACGATTCAAAGTGTGATTCGATCTATTTTTAGATATATCATTATCATTAGTCTAATCATATATTTAATTAGCCAATTTGTAGATATAAAAAGTATCATTGCAGGCGCAGGGATAGCGGGGGTTGTTATCGGTTTTGCTGCACAACAGATGCTGAAAGATGTTATATTAGGCTTTGCGAGATTAGCGGACAAAGAGTTTCGTGTTGGCGATTTTGTTACTTTTAACGGAACAAACTCAGGAACGATTGAGGAAATTAGTATTCGTTTTATGCAAATTCGTGAATGGTCAGGAAAACTCCTTACCATACCACACGGAGAGATTAGAACGATACAAAATTTTAATAAAGGCTGGATGCGCGTAATTGAACGAATTACGGTAAGTTATCAGGAAGATCCGACAAGAGTTAAGGAATTGTTAGAGGAAGTTTGTGTGAACTGTAATGAAAAATTGGCCTCAAGTCTTTATAAAGTAGAGGATGAAGCTGTTGAACCTTTTAAATATGTAGGTGTTACAGATTTAAATCCGAATCTGAAATACGTTGGATATGAATTTTGTATTACAGGTTTAATAAAGCCAGAAGATTATTTTGAAACTTCTAGACAAGTAAGATTTGAATTAATGTCTATATTTCATAAGAATCGAGTACAAATGCCAGCAGCAAATATGGTCGTTACTACTGAAAGTTTACAGCATACCCATAGCGGACAATCTGTATCGGACAGCTAAAGTAGAATAGTTTGGTAACGGAAATGCTGTTTTCAACATTGGATAGAAAAATAATAATAAAATGATCGATATAAACAAAGAGCTGAAGAAATTCAGTTCTTTTTAATTTGTAGAATTTAGAAATTTCTTAATGTTATAATGATAGATGGTGATGAAAATGAACTTTGAAGAAAAAGAGATGCATCGTTTAGAGGCATTAAAAGCAATTGCTGAATTATTAAATGAAGCAACAGACTTACAAGACATGTTGGAAAAAGTGTTACATACATTGTTACAAGTTATGAATTTGCAAACAGGCTGGATCTTTTTTATTGATGAAAGTGGAAAGCACCGTATGCTTGTGGATGAAAACTTACCGCCAGCTCTTACGTGGCAAGAGAAGAAGCCGATGTGTGAAGGAGATTGTTGGTGTGTAGAGCGTTTTGTGAATGGAAGATTGGAAAAAGCGACAAATATTATTGAATGTAAGCGAATAGAGGATGCGATTGAATGTAATTGGGGAGATACCGAAAATGTTACGCACCATGCGACAATTCCCCTTAGGTCTGGATCGGAGAAGTTTGGTCTATTAAATGTCGCCTCTCCTCAAAAAACACATTTTTCAGAGGAAGAATTAGCATTATTGGAATCGATTGCATTTCAAATAGGAACAACTATACAACGTATTCAATTAGTAGAGAAAGAACGTAAATATGTAGTTGTAGCAGAACGAAATCGACTTGCACGTGATTTACATGATTCAGTAAAACAATTGTTATTTTCTATCATGTTAACCGCAAAAGGTACGCTAAATATGACGCAAGATAGAGACTTGCAAGAGATGTTGAGCTATATTGGAGAATTATCACAGGAAGCATTACAAGAGATGACACTCTTGATTTGGCAATTAAGACCGGAAGGATTAGAGAAAGGGTTAGCTGAAGCAATTAAAAATTACGGAAAGTTGTTAGGAATTCACGTGGAAGTTCGAATTGATGGAATGGTTTCAATTGGTGATGAAATAGAAGAAGTTTTATGGCGTATTAGTCAAGAAGCGATACATAATTGTAAAAAACATGCTTCGTGTGAAAAGGTACATGTTCTTTTAAAAATAGAAGATAACCAGTTATATTTTTGCATAGAGGATAACGGAATAGGATTTATACAAGATCAGGTACGAGAGTCAGCACTCGGTTTAAAAAGTATGAAGGAACGTATTCAGTTAATGAGGGGATCATTTCAAATAAAAACGGAGCTGAAAAAAGGTACGAAAATTGAAATTCAATTGCCAGTTTGAAGGGGAGAAGAAGGTTGAAAATTAAATTACTACTAGTTGAGGATCATCATATCGTTCGAAGAGGACTTGGATTCTTTTTGAAAACGAGAGAAGAATTTGAAATTGTTGGGGAAGCAGAAAATGGAGAAGATGCGTTAACATTCGTCCAAACAAAAAGGCCAGATGTAGTATTAATGGATCTATCAATGCCGAAGATGGATGGCATCGAAGCAACAAAACGAATAAAACAATATGATGAAACGATAAAGATACTAATATTAAGCAGTTTTTCAGAGCAAGATTATGTTTTACCAGCACTTGAAGCCGGAGCAGATGGTTATCAATTAAAAGAAGTACAACCTGAGCAACTTGTAGCTTCTATTATTGCAGTACATGAAGGAAATACGAATTTTCATCCGAAAGTAACACCAGCACTATTAGGACGATCAGTAGTCAAGAAAGAAAAAGAAAACCCTTTTTCTATGTTAACGAAAAGAGAACAAGAAGTACTTCGTGAAATTGCGCAAGGGCGAAGCAATAAAGAAATTGCAGCAGTGCTTCATATTACAGAACAAACTGTAAAAACACATGTTTCAAATGTTTTAGCTAAATTGGAAGTAGATGATCGTACGCAAGCTGCATTATATGCGGTGAAATATGGGGTTATTTAGGAGGAGTGTATGAAAGTAAGGACTACATTACAGCGGTACATGTCAAGTTTGTCTGAGGCTAGTTATTTTAATGGTACGGTACTGATTGCAAAAAATGATGAAATATTGTTAAGTGAAGCATTTGGAACAGCGAATTTCACATTTAACATTCCTCATACTATTGATACAAAATTTCGAATTGGTTCATTAACGAAAGGGTTTACCAGTACAGCAATTTTACAATTAGAAGAACGTGGATTGCTCTCGGTAGAAGACTCAATTTCAAAATATATAGAGGGATTCTCTTATGGAGAAGATGTTACAATTCACCATCTATTAACTCACACATCGGGTATTTCAAATTTTACAAGTTGGCCTAATTATTGGTCGGATATAATGAGAAAATCTGTATCTAAAGAAGACATTGTGCATGTATTAAAGACGTACCCGTTAGAGTTTAAACCAGGTGAGAGATATAGTTATACAAATTCTGGTTATATTTTATTAACAATTATAATCGAAAAGATTACTGGTTTATCATATAAAGAATATATACATAAATATATATGTCAACCACTTCAAATGCATAATACCGGATGTGAGGATGAGGGTAGAGAAATAGTAGAATCTTTATCAACAGGATATACGATATTTGGAGATATAAAACAAACTGAACATATTGATATGTCATTTCCATTAGGGGCATATGGAATGTATTCAACAGTTAAAGATTTGTTTAAATGGCATAAAGCATTGCGTAGTAGAGAGGTGATTTCAGAAAGTTCACTTCAAAAAATGTTTACTGCATATTCGGATCATTATGGATATGGTTGGGCTATTGAACAAGAAGAATATATTTCTACTAGTCATTTTGGTGATATAAATGGTTTTGTGAATTATTTGATTCGATATGAAAAAGATAATGTTTGTATTATTGTACTAAGTAATATAAATATTACACCGGTCATAGAGATTGCAAATAACATAGCTAAGATTATAAATGGGGAAGAGATTCAGATGCCGAGACCTATAAAGGTGTATGAGGTGAATTTTTTCGATAAATTAAAATGTGTGGGGAAATATATAACAGAAAACAATGAAGTAATTCAAGTTATAGAAAAACAAAATAAACTCTATGTTATAGTGCCGAAACGTTATGGTGTATTGTATAAACTTGAGCTGTATCTTTGTTCTTTTCAAGAGGAAGTTGCAATGTTTCGAACGAAATACGTTGATGAAAAAATAAAAATAAATACAAAAACAGGATCATTATCTTTTGAAGATGTTACGAAAAAATGCATAAAAGCTAATAAAATATATAGTGAAGCTGAATAAAGGTTTTTCTTCTTTCAATAATTAGGTACAATAAAGTGAAACTTTAATCAGTGGAGGGGCTATTCCCCACTGATTATTAGCGCATACCAATTGTGTTTTTACGGGATAAAGCTACGATGGAGGGAGAAGATATGCTATGCCTGGTACAAGAAGTGGGATTGGAAAGATTCAAGCTTCGTTAAACGGTTTATCACCGAAATTGCGAAGTATTGCTGAACATATTTTAAAACATCCACAAGATGTTGTACATAAATCTATTACTGAATTAGCAGAAGTTACGAATAGTTCCGAGGCTACGATATTTCGCTTATGTAAACACCTTGGTTTGCAAGGGTTCCAAGATTTAAAGATTACATTAGCTCGTGAAATTGTCCATACACCGATGCAAAATATTCATGAAGAAGTATCAGCAGAAGACAGTATGGTAACTGTTGCTAAAAAAGTTTTTCATTCACATATTACAGGACTACAAGATACATTGCATTTGTTAAATGATACGGCATTAGAGCAAGCTGTAAAAGCTTTGCAAGAAGCAAATCGAATCGAGTTTTACGGAAATGGTGGTTCTGGTATTATTGCGATGGATGCATATCATAAATTTATGAGAACGGGTATTTCATGTATTGCTCATACTGATTCGCATTTTCAAATTATGGGAGCAGGTTTACTCTCGAAAAATTCAGTTGTTATCGGCATTTCTCATTCTGGTAGCAATAAAGGGTTACTGGAAGCGTTAGAAGTAGCGAAAGCAAGAGGAGCTAAAATTATTGCGATTACGAGCTATCAGAAATCGGCATTAAGTCAACTGGCTGATATTACATTATACACTTCAACACGTGAAACGGAATTCCGCACAGAAGCAAGTTCATCAAGATTAGCGCAGTTAAGTTTATTAGATACTTTGTACGTTGGGTTATCGTTACAACGCCAAGAAGAAACGTTGCAAAATTTACAAAGTATCCGTGAAACAATTTCGATGAAACGAATATAAAAAAGAGGCTGTCCCAAAAGGTGCTTTTTAGCCAAAATCGAATAAAAAGTAAAAGGCAGAAATGTTGATTTTATAACGTTTCTGCCTTTTCAATTTCATGTGATCTTACTTCGAAAGAGACTTATGAGACAGCCCCTTTTTTATTAGTGAATAGTTTATTTATTTTCTTGTAGAAATATGTGACTTACTTATAGCCAGTGATGACTCTCATTTAAAAAAATAAAAAACGATTTATACAACAATTCAAACATTGTTCATAATTTCACAATTTGTTTTTGAAGTGTCATGTTATGATGAACATGTAATAATGATTGAACACTTAAACTCGGCACAATGATTAGCCAAACTAGTGAAGACAGAAGTTATGAGATGAACTCATGAAAAATTCTAAAACACTAAAGGGGAGATCACATATGAAAGCAGTAGTAGTTAATAAAAATAGTAAAGCAAACATTGAAATTATTGAAAAGGAATTACGTCCGTTACACTCAGGTGAAGCGCTAGTAGATGTAGAGTATTGTGGAGTTTGTCATACTGATTTACACGTTGCAAATCATGATTTTGGAAACACAGATGGCCGTATTCTTGGTCATGAGGGTATAGGTATTGTGACGAAAATTGCTGATGATGTTACTTCACTAAAGGTGGGGGACCGTGTAAGTATTGCATGGATGTTCCAATCTTGTGGGCGTTGTGAATATTGCGTAACGGGTAGAGAAACATTTTGCCGTGAAGTGAAGAATGCTGGTTATTCAGTAGATGGTGGTATGGCTGAACAATGTATTGTTACAGCAGATTATGCGGTGAAAGTACCAGAAGGATTAGATCCTGCTCAAGCATCATCCATTACATGTGCGGGTGTAACTACATATAAAGCTATAAAAGTATCGGATATTAAACCTGGCCAACCTATCGTCATCTATGGTTGTGGTGGATTAGGTAACCTAGCTATTCAATATGCTAAAAACGTATTTGGTGCAAAGGTAATTGCAGTAGATATTAATGACGATAAATTAGCCTTAGCAAAAGAGGTTGGCGCTGATATGACTATCAATCCAATTTCTCAAGGTCCTGCTGATAAGATTGTTCAAGAAGAGTTTGGTGGTGCTTATGCAGCTGTAGTAACAGCCGTTTCTAAAGTAGCATTCAACTCAGCAGTAGATGCGGTACGTGCTTGTGGTAAAGTCGTTGCAGTAGGTTTACCAGTGGAAACGATGGATTTAAACATTCCACGACTTGTACTAGATGGAATTGAAGTAGTTGGTTCTTTAGTCGGTACTCGTAAAGACTTAGAAGAGGCATTCATGTTCGGTGCAGAAGGAAAAGTAGTGCCGGTCGTTCAAACTTGTTCTCTAGATAAAGTACAACATGTATTCGAAGAAATGGAACAAGGTAGAATTCAAGGACGTATGGTAATCGATTTTAAACACAATAATTGTGATTGCAATTCACTTTAAATATAACAAGTATGAGTCTAGCTAAAGACATGTAAAAAAGTTAGGCGACAGAAAGAAGATGATCCCTGTTAAATGCAGGGATCATCTTCTTTGCATTTCACTACTATCAATATCGAGTAATGGGAAAGGATTAAAGGTTCACTTTATCTACAAACGAAAAAGAATCTTTACCTTTAACAAATTTTTTACGATCTGGAACGCTTTGAATTGCTACAACTTGCGTATCTCTTGCTTTCAGTGCATCTTGAATCCCGATTGTCATAAGCTTAATAAATAGAATCGTAATAAAGAATGAAGCAAGGGTGTAAAAAATAATCCACCATGAAAGATTCATTTCATTACGATTTAATCCAATAAGTCCTGCCCAATCATTAGATAGAGAAACAGGTTTCAGCACTCCGTCATAGAGTTCCCGCATTTGTATCCCGCCAATTACAATGTTAAGCAACGCTAAATGGATAACGAGTATGAGTGTTTGGACGATATGTTCCATAAATAATACAAATAAGCGGTCAAGTAATAAGACTCGTAAGTGTTTTTTCATAATATGAAAACGGCTAGCACCCAATAATTGTGAACTTAAAATGTAATCTCGTTTCATAAATTCATCAACCTCTGAGGATATATATAAAGAAAGTGTAGGCAGAGCGACGAAAATAAGTACAAGTACTTGATAAAACGTAAATGAAATATTTGGATTTAACCCATCAGCATTTGATGTGATTACAATATTAACGGGTGTGATGAGTATGAATGCGATAAATAAAGTTGGAATATAATAAAAAACTTCTGAGCATGCCTGGAAAAATCTCTTGAGTTTTGGAGCAAATAAACTTAAGAGGATTCCTATACATGTTCCGCATAAAATTCGAAAGAAGCTAATTGCCACGGCTAATAAAATAGTGAATTTTGCTCCTTCTATAATTTGTAAGAAAACAGACTCACCAAAACGATCAGATCCAAAAGGCGGAATTAACGATGGTGGAAAGGGGGCCTTTCCAAGTAATTCGTTATTGTCATTGTAAAGTAACTGTGGAGGTTTTGGGATGTTATCTTTAAAGAACCAACTATAAATAAAACTAGCTGAAATAAGTATGAATAAATAAGTGAAACCGATTAAAAAGCGTTTTGATTTCCAAATAGATTTCATAATGCTACTCCTTTCAAGTGCTTGTGCCATCTATTCATCATGAATGAGATTATTTGAAAAATAGTATAAAACGGTAAAATAATCATGACCAGTATGATAAATGCAGCGGGAGGTGAAATAAACGCCTTATTAAATAAAAATTGAATAATGCCATCCATATTAAAAACAAATTCTAAAATGAATAAATTAGAAAGTAAGAAAACAAAAATCGTTTTTAAATGGTGGAAGAAGTGGATAGATATATTTTTGAATAAATGAATGCGTAGTATATAACTTGATGAAAGGCCTTTTCCATAGGCAACTTCTACATAAGCTTTTCCATGTTCTTCTTTTATGTATAACACCATCATCCGAAACATTTGTAATGTAGGTAAGACCGCTAAAGATAAAATAGGGAGTAAATAAGCTCGATTTTCATTAAAAGAAATAATGGTGACAGGAGTTTCCCCGAATTTCTTAAGTAACCATATGAAAAATATTTGCAAACAAATCATCATCATCATATCAGGGACAGCTTCTAATATGAACACAATTCGATTTACCCATTTTTTTATATAATCTTTTGCTAAAAAATAAAAAAATGCCATGCTAGCTGATAGAAAGAGCGCAAGTAAAAAGGCTAAAAATAATACAGTAAATGAATATAGGTAAGGTTCTAAAACGGTTGGGAATAAGGGTGTTTTTTTGAAACTACCAAATTTCGGGTCTGATCCTATAACCACTAATGATTCAGGGGAGAAAACATCCTTTAACATAGTAACAATCTGATTAAAAAAAAGAATTGGTTGAAAGGTAAATCCGTTTTGAGTGATAAATAAATAAGGTAAATTTAATAATAGTAACAGTGATAAAAAAATGGATGAAAGCTTAATTGTGAATTGAGATATTTTATGTAACATTAAATCCCTCCGACATCTTTTTACAACATTATACAATAAAGTTTGAAATATTGTTTTATTTTTCTGAAAAATAAAAATATTATTAGGTTTTATCCTTTTCGGCAAGAAAACTCCATCTAATTTGTGTTATGGGTGAAACCCAACAATTTAGGTGAGATTGTTTCTTCTTTTAGGTTATGTGTGGGGAATTTAAAAAACTCCTAGGGATCAATGAATACCTAGGAGGGCACCTGCGTCATATAACAAATTTACAATTATGTTGTGTTTTTGTTTGAAATGCATATTGTTTCATATACATTGTAATCAATATATTTAAGTTTATAAGAGTTATACTTTTATCTAAACTCGTAACTAAAATAACCACTAAATCCAAATAGTACTATTGCGGCTGATTTAGATATCCATTTAATTAAGATTGGATTTAGAAAAATTCTAGTAAAATGAACAAAGCCTAAAAGATACCAACAGCTATTATGATAAATGTAGATGTACTTGCATTATCTAATGAAGAGACTAGAACCAGACCGAAGACCCCTATCCAAAATACAATATTAGCCGGTGATAGAGCAATCATAAAAGTTCTTCTATTTTATTCAATTACTATTCTTTTCAATTGTTTCAACAAAAAACAAGATTGTGGTGATTCTTTACATTACTTCTAGCGAGTTACAAAAGTATCTCTTTGTTGAAGTTCATTGCTTAAAACCCCATAAGATCCTTTACATGTTTAGCGTTCTGTTTAGATGTTAGTTTTTCAAGTAATAAAAATGCAACATCAAAAGCTGTACCTGGATTTGAAGATGTAATAATATTTCCATCTTGAACAATTAAATCATTTTGTACTTTTGCACCGAAATTCTTTAACTGCTCTTTTCGTTTACTCGTTGGATGACTGTATGTGGTAGCTTTTTTACCTATAAGAATTCCACTTTTACCAAGTGCTAATGATGCAACACAAATACTTGCAATAGGTTTCTGTTTGACATGAAAATGTTGAATAACATGTAAGAATTCTTTACTGTATGCATCCCGATAAAAACCAGCTTCTTCAAACCCTCCTGGAATAGCTAGTGCATCAAACTCATCCAATTGAATATTATCAACCGTTTTTTCGGGTATGATAGTAAAATTCCAAGTACAAGTTAATTTATCCCGAAGACCAACTGTTATGACCTCGGTTGACCCGTCTCCCTCCCACTTATTCCAACCTAGTACGTCTGTAAATACACTAGCTTCTACTGCTTCAAATCCGTCAGCTAATAATAATAAAATCTTTTTCATATAGTAAATCGCCTCCTAATATCCTTATTTTATATGGATATAAAAAGCTGATGAATAAGTTAAATAAGGATATTTAATTGTTTGGCTTTATTATGTAAAGAATTTAGATTATTATATTTTATAAAAAAAGGTTGGGTACTTTATGGATCAAATTGATAAAAAAATCTTAGGGTTATTACAGTCAAATGCAAAAATTTCAATGAAGGATTTAGCTGAAGTAGTTCACTTATCTTCTCCGTCAGTAACTGAGCGAGTAAGAAAGCTAGAGGCGCAACAAATTATTGAAGGTTACCATGCACATATTTCCCTAAAAAAAATTAACCGCCCAATTTCGGCACTTATTCTGTTTAAATCAACGAATTGTAAAGCGTTATCTAACTTTTGTTATAATCATCCGGATGTAATTGAGTGTTACAGAGTAGCGGGGGAAATTAGCTATATTGTCAAATTAGCAACTGATTCTGTAGAAAGTTTAGAACAATTTATTGATGATTCAATGCAATATGGTACGCCATCAACAAATATTGTATTATCTTCTCATGAAAAAAAAGTAATCGCTCCCTTTATTAGTGAAAAATAAAAATACATGCCTAATCAATTAACTATTACTTCCTTAATGTTTTTTTTGAAAATAGCCCTTATTTTTCGGACTTGTATAAAAAATAAGGGTCTCTAATCATTTTTCTTATATTGTTTTTCAACACCTTTTTCATGCAAATGAGTAAAAAGTAAAGTTTGGAAGGACTATGTATGAATGTGTTGTTAATGAAAGAAAAATAGTGTGTTGCGTAACGAATATAACGTAACTTTACCGCCGGGGGGGAATTTAAATTTAGTATGTAAGTGAAATGTCATGAGGGGAATTATATTTTATTATGAAAAAAATTTTCTTTTTAAAACTTGATTAAAGAAAAAATATTTTATATACTAATTCATGTAAACGGTTTACTAGATCATATTTTGCTAGAAACGAAGGGAAGATTCGCATGGAAACAAGGGGGAGAGTAATCGGGATTGATATCGGTACCACAAGTACAAAAACGGTTGTGTTCACAGAAAAAGGAAAAGTCGTTGCATCACATGCAGTAGATTATCCAATTATTCAACCGAACGTCGGATGGGCTGAGCAAGATCCCGATGTAATATGTGCTGCTGTTTATAAAACTGTAAGCGTTGCCATAGAAAAAAGTGACGTGTTACCAGAAGATATTTCTTCAATTGGTATTAGTACAGCAATGCACGCATTAATTGCAGTAGATGAAAAGGGTGTGCCGTTAACGCGCTCTATCATTTGGGCAGATAATCGTAGTACGAAACAAGCGGAAAAATTATTACAACATATGAATGGACATGAAATTTATAGACGTACAGGTACACCAATTCATCCAATGTCGCCACTATCTAAATTACTATGGATGAAAGAAGAGGAACCAAAATTATATAAAAGTGCTTATAAATTTATTTCTATTAAAGAGTATGTTATTTACCAATTGTTTTCACGCTACGTAGTTGATTATTCTATTGCTTCTGCTACAGGGTTATTCAATTTAGAAACGTTAAATTGGGATGTTGATGTGCTGGAAATGTTAAATATTTCTTCAGAACAATTATCAACCCCAGTACCAACTACATATATTTTATCGGGTATGAAACCGGAATTAGCACAAAAGATGGGTATTCGTGAAGATACTCCAGTTGTTATTGGTGCAAGTGATGGTGTTCTTGCGAATGTAGGCGTTGGGGCCATATCGCCTGGATCAGCTGCAATTACGATTGGAACAAGTGGTGCAGTTCGAACAATTTCATCTAATGTTAATACAGATGAAAAAGGAAGAACGTTTTGTTATGCATTAACAGACGAGCACTGGGTGATTGGCGGACCAACGAATAATGGTGGCATATTACTGAGATGGTTACGTGATGAATTTGGTAGCCCAGAACAAGAAGTTGCAAGAAAACTTGGCATTGATCCGTATGATTTATTAATTAAATATGCGGAAAGTGTACCAGCTGGAGCAGGTGGATTGCTATTTTTACCTTTCTTATCTGGAGAACGTGCACCTTACTGGAATGCAAATGCTCGTGGTACATTCTTCGGAATTAATCTTCAGCATAAACGAGAACATTTTATTCGTGCAGTCATGGAAGGGGTTTGTATGAGCGTATATTCTGTTGCACTCGCAATCAGGGATTGTACAGGGCCACTTACTGAAATACGCGTTTCAGGAGGATTTGCGAAATCTGCATTTTGGAGACAAATGTTATCCGATATGATGGGAAAAGAATTGCTTGTTCCTGAAAGTCATGAAGCATCTGCGCTTGGGGCAGCGGCAGTTGCTTTATATGCTGTAGGAAAAATTGATTCTCTTGAAGAGGTTAAGGATTGGATTGATATTGTTCATCACCATGTACCGAATAAAGAAAATACGGCTATATATTTAGAAATGTTTTATATGTATGAACGACTTTATAATCGCTTGAAAGAAGAATTTGATTGTATAGCTGCTTTCCAACGTAAACAATAGGGGGATTGGGAGAAATGGTAGTTGGAATCGTACTAGCGGCAGTTGTCATACTACTTTTACTTATTACGGTAGTAAAATGGCATCCGTTTGTCGCGTTAATTTTAACAGCAATTGGTGTAGGGCTAGCAATGGGAATGCCATTGATTGGAACTTCACCAAAAGATCCAGGGATTATTGATTCTATTAAACTAGGGCTTGGTAATACGTTAGGGTTTTTAGCGATAGTTTTAGCATTAGGAACGATGCTTGGAAAAATGATGGCCGAATCTGGCGGTGCTGAACGAATTGCTAACACATTAATTGATCGTTTTGGGAAGAAACGTGTTCACTGGGCAATGATGTTTGTTGCATTTTTAGTAGGGATTCCGGTATTTTTCCAAGTTGGATTTGTACTACTAATTCCATTGGTATTTACAATTGCATTAGAAACAGGGGTATCACTTATTACAATCGGTATTCCACTAGTAGCAGGATTATCCGTTGTACACGGACTAGTGCCACCGCATCCAGCAGCGATGGCAGCGGTAGGTATTTTTAAAGCAGATGTAGGGAAGACAATTTTATATGCGTTAATTGTCGGACTTCCAACTGCAATTATTTCAGGTCCACTTTATGGAAAATGGATTGGTGCTCGTATACATAAGGAAGTACCATTAGATATAGCGGAGCAATTTGTTGAAAAAGATAATAAAAAAGAGCTTCCTAGCTTTGGAAATACATTGTTTACAATTTTACTTCCAGTATTTCTTATGCTTGGTGCATCAATAGCGGAAGTTGCATTAAATAAAACGAGTCAACTAGCACAAGTATTACACTTTATTGGAGATCCGATTGTCGCTTTATTAATTGCAACCATTTACTCTTTCTTTAGTCTTGGATATGCAAAAGGTTTCTCAAAAGATAAAGTATTACAATTTACAAATGATTGCCTTGGGCCAATTGCAAACATATTGTTAGTGATTGGTGCAGGCGGCGCATTTAATAAAGTATTATTAGATTCTGGAATTGGAACGACAATTGCAGATATGGCGAAAGAATCGCATATTTCACCAATATTATTAGGGTGGGGAATTGCGGCACTAATTCGAATCGCAACTGGATCGGCAACTGTTTCTATGATGACAGCAGCTGGTATTGTTGCACCGATTGCAGCAAGTACACCAGGTGTAAATGTTGAATTGTTAGCACTTGCAACTGGTGCAGGATCATTAATTTTATCACACGTGAATGATTCAGGATTTTGGATGATTAAAGAGTATTTCGGAATGACTGTGAAAGAAACGTTATTAACATGGACTGCAATGGAGACTATACTATCTGTAGTAGCACTTGGACTCATTTCGTTATTAAATATATTTGTATAGAATGGGAGATTGATTAATATGAAACTAGGTTTAATTGGATTAGGAAAAATGGGGTTCCCATTAGCGGAACATTTATATGAAGACAAGCATGAAGTAGTTGTATATGACGTAAATAAAGAACTTGTTGAAAAAGCGGATAAATTAGGTATCACTGCTCGCCATTCATTAAAAGAAATGATTGCTGAACTAGAAGCTCCTCGTACAATTTGGGTAATGGTACCTGCAGGGGAAGTAGTTGAGTCAGTATTAAAAGAAGTTTATCCATTATTAGAGGAAGGCGATATCGTTATTGAAGGCGGGAATTCATTCTATAAAGATACGTTACGCCGTGCTGAAGAAGCGAAAAGCTTTGGTTTACATTACGTAGATATCGGTACATCAGGAGGTGTAGAAGGAGCTAGATACGGTGCTTGCTTAATGGTTGGTGGAGAAAAAGAAATTTACGATCAATTAGAACCTTTATTTAAAGATTTAGCAGTAGAGAATGGGTATTCTTATGCTGGCCGTGTTGGTAGTGGTCATTTCTTAAAAATGGTTCATAACGGTATTGAGTACGGCATGATGCAAGCAATCGCTGAAGGATTTGAAGTGTTAGATAAAAGTGATTTTGATTTCAATTATGAAGATGTTGCAAAAGTATGGGCGAACGGATCAGTTATCCGTGGTTGGTTAATGGACTTAACTGAAAAAGCATTTGCAGAAGATCCGAAACTAGATGGCATTAAAGGTGTAATGAACTCTTCAGGAGAAGGAAAGTGGACTGTTGAAACTGCACTTGAACTGCAAGCTGCAGCACCAGTAATCGCAATGTCATTATTTATGCGTTACCGTTCTCAGGAAGATGATACATTCCACGGAAAAGTAGTTTCAGCCCTTCGTAATCAGTTCGGTGGACATGAGGTTGTGAAAAAATAGAGGATGATTTTTGAAAAGAAACTTGTGCATAAGCGCAAGTTTCTTTTTTATAGTTTAAGAAAAAGGGTGTAGCAATATAGCAGCAGACTTAAAGTTGCTTGGTAGTTGTACTAAAATGGGTGATTTGTCATCTAGCCAAATGTAATCCAACAAAATAAAACCTCCTCTTAGACTTTGAAATGTACGGATTCCCGCATTATGTTTTTTGTATTGATTGTGTCAAGTATAAAGCGCTGCATGAAATATGTCCCAACATAAAAATAAGAATAAATAAAATGAAGTTTTCATAAATAGTAAAAGGATGGTTATGTCATCAGTGTAGCTAAGAAATGATGTTACATATGAAAAGAGCGTGTTAATAAAATATGAGGTGGTTAAATGGGAAATGAGCAAGTGAAGTCTGTAAAGGAAGAAAAAACGTTATGTCTTTGTATGATTGTTAAAAACGAGTCTAGGATTATGGAAAGATGTTTAAATGCTACGAAATCAATTGTAGATTTTGTTTCTATTTGTGATACTGGATCGACGGATAATACACCTGAAATTATTGAAAATTGGTGTAAGGAAAATGAGATACCTGGGACGGTTCATCATGAGCCGTTTCAAAACTTTGGTTATAACAGAAGCTTAGCTGTTTCGTTAGCGCAAAAAACATACCCAGAAGCAGATTATTTATTAATATTAGATGCGGATATGATTTTAGAGGTTGATCCGAATTTCGATAAAACGAGCTTAACGGAAGATCATTATCTTACATTGCAATATGATGTTCATATTAAATATTGGCTTACACGTCTGTTAAAAGCTTCTTTACCATGGAAATCTGTCGGTGTTACTCATGAGTATTGGGATATAGATCGTTCCAAAGTTGGAGAGAATTACAATACGAGAGTAGCTAGACTGGAGACGCTTGTCGTTAATGACCCTGGTGATGGTGGGAGTAAAGCGGATAAATTTGAAAGAGATGAGAGGCTGTTGTTACAAGGGTTGAGTGATCCAGAAACAACGCCAGATTTGCATATAAGATATTTATTTTATTTAGCCCAAACTTATTTTCATTTAAGTCAATTTGAAGATTCGATTAAATGGTATAAAAAACGAGTGGAAGCAGGAGGATGGGTTGAAGAGGTGTTCTATTCGTTGTTGCGAATAGGGTTTTGTTATGAACAATTAGCAAACCGTGCAGCAAATAAACAACATGAAGTAACAGAAGCAGATGAAATGGAAAATGCTAAGACGCAAGAAGAGCAATATTCAGCGCTAGCTATTTTTTATTTTCAAAAAGCGTGGGAATATAGACCAACTCGGGCTGAGCCATTATACCAACTTGCAAGAATGTATCGATTAAAATCTCAAAATAATATTGCTTTGATGTATGCCCTGCAAGGGAAGGAAATTCCTTTTCCAAAAGATGATCTTCTATTTGTAGATTATCATGTGTATGATTACTTATTTGACTATGAAATTTCTATAAGTGCATTTTATATACCACATAAAAAACATTTAGGTGCAGTATCACAAAAATTTTTGGAATCGAAAAAAGAAGAGCTACCGTTGCATATAGCAAATATGGTAGAAAGTAATGCGAAATTTTATTGAATACAATTTCGGTTAAAGGAGTAGTGGAGTAATAATGGAATTAATACGATGGGCGCTAGAGCTAGGAGAATCTGTGCATGGAAATACGTATGAAGAATTGTTGCCACTACTAGATTATTATTATGATCGTGATCATTTAAAAGCGTATTGTATTGCAAATCTTCTGTTAAACATGGACGTATCAGATGAACATCAGCAAAGAATCGAATTAAGAAGGTGCATTGCTGCTTATTATGCTGGACTATATAAAGTAGCAAAAAAACATGCGAAGGATCTTTTACTGAAATATCCGGATGTGGATTTATATAAGAATAATTTAAGGCTAATGGAAGCTTATTTGAATAAAGAATATGATTATTGTTTGTTTATATGCCCAAAGACGTATGGTAGTTTTATAGATGTTGCGCGAGCTTTGAAATGGCGATTGGAGCAAGAGGGAAATACAGCAATCATATCAGAAACAATACTCGAAAATGTGGGGAATACAATTGTTTTTGGAGCGCATACATATGCACATAGCCCACATCTCCTTCCGAAAAATGCAATTATTTATAATTTAGAACAGCTATATGAAGGAAGCCCTTATGCGCATCCTCTTTATTTAATGTTATTAAAAGATAAGGAAATTTGGGATTATAGTAAACAAAATATAGAATGGTTAAAACAAAGAGGAGTAGGAAAAGAAATAAAACATGTAGGCATGAACTATGCACCAACTTTAGAAATAAAAAAAGATGCATTTGATGAAGAATTAACTGAAGACATTGATATACTGTTTATAGGTGCTCTTAACCCAAGACGGCAAGCTATATTGGATCAATTAAAAGTCGTTGCCCCGAATTTAAATATTGTTTTTAAAAATAATGCGTGGGGAATTGTTAGAAATGAGTTAATTGCCAGATCTAAAATTATATTAAATATCCACTTTTACTTATCTGGTATTCTTGAAACTCCTCGAGTTTCTTATGCAGTGGCAAATAAGAAATTTATTATTTCGGAAAATAGCAACCCAGAGGACGAAATAGATTGGCCGGGAATTGTATTTACTCCGTATGAAAAAATAATAGAAAATATTATGAAATATGTAGAATTGCCAGAAGAACGTATCAAATTAGCAGAAAAAGCGTATAACCATTTTGAAGCTAAAAGAAGCAATGGCATACTGAGCAATAAAGAGAAAGAAAAGTAAATGTGAAAAACTCATACTTTCGTATGAGTTCTTTTTTCGTCTATCATACTATTTTATTAAGCTAGTTCCCTCTTTATATTGTGTTTTGTATAGAAATTTCTGATAATATATAAGTATAACTTGAAAACAAAGGGGAGAAATGATGATGAAACTAGTTGTTATTAACGGTACACCAAGAAAATTCGGTAGAACTCGTGTGGTAGCAAAATATATTGCTGACCAATTTGAAGGGGAGTTATTCGATTTAGCAGTAGAAGAACTACCTTTATATAATGGGGAAGAATCACAACGTGAATTAGAAGCGGTAAAAAAATTAAAGGCGTTAGTGAAAAATGCAGACGGCGTAGTGCTATGTACACCTGAATATCATAATGCAATGAGTGGGGCGTTGAAAAATTCGCTAGATTACTTAAGTAGTAGTGAATTTGTTCATAAACCTGTCGCATTACTTGCAGTTGCAGGAGGCGGTAAAGGTGGAATTAACGCATTAAACAGTATGCGTACTGTTGCTAGAGGGGTATACGCCAATGCTATCCCAAAACAAGTTGTGCTTGATGGACTTCATGTACAAGACGGTGAACTTGGGGAAGATGCAAAACCATTAATTCATGATGTAGTTAAAGAATTGAAAGCATATATGAGCGTATATAAAGAGGTGAAAAAGCAACTAGGAGTTGAGTGATATGTCATCTCTTTATAAAGATTCACGCTTGTATTTCATTCTAGGGGCCAATAGTCTATCAGCTATTGGCTCCGGTATTGTAATGATAACGATTCCATGGTTGTTAATTAAAGAGAGTGGAGGAGAGACAACGTTTGGTTATGTTTCCATCATCTCAACACTGATTATGTTTTTGTTAACTCCGTTTATCGGGCAAAGTATTGATCGTTTTTCAAGAAAATCTTTATTATTATGTAATGAAGGTATTGGGATAGCCGTAATCGGAATAATGGTTATATGGGGATTTGCTGGGCAAACCTATCATTCTATTCATTATATTCTTATTTATATAGCAGGCTCTTTTTACTATCTATTATTTTATCCTACAATTTTTGCGTTCAACCAAGAAATTTTTCAAGCAGAACATTATAAAAGTTTAAGTGGAACGATGGAAATACAAGGACAGTTAACACAAGTTATTTCAGGAGCAGCCGCGAGCTTCCTAATTGAAGTTGTGTCTTTGAAGTGGATATTGTTAGTAGATATGTTAACTTTTGCAGGAGCATTTTTGCTGTTTTTATGTATACCGTATGTCAAGAAAAAAGAGATTAAAAAGAAAATAACATTTAAGAAGCAATTGTTCGAAGGAATTTACTTTATGAAAAACCGTCCTAAGATCTTTTGGTTCTTACTTGCCACTTATATGCCGTTTATAGGTGTCATGATGGCAAATTATTTAATACCAGTTTATATTTCGGATATACTTAAAGCTAATGCCTCTGTATACGCGATAGAGGGAATGATGTACGGTGTTGGAGCTGTTGTTGCAGGAATCTGTATTCCACTCATAATGAAATATGTCAAAACAGAAGTTTCAATCGTTATGACGATGTGCATTTATGTAATTTCAATTACCGCAATGATTATTGAACCTTCCGTAATGTTCTTATATGGACTAGCGATTTTTCATGCGATTGGAAATGCGGGGACAAGAGTGGCGAGAAATGTATTGATGATGGAGGAAATCCCAAACGAAGTAATGGGACGTGTTGACAGCTTATTTCGATTAATTGGTACAGGAATAAGAATTGTATTATTAATGCTGTTTACAGCTGGTGTATCTAAAGCTGGGGTAATGCTTCCTTTTTACGTATTAAGCTGCATATTGATCTTTTCATTAGGAATCGCTATCTATTATGTACTTTCAATGCGTAAAGTAAGAACGAACGTTTCTAATAAATCAATCATATAAAGTGAAACTAATAATCAGTAGGTTTTTTTCCATCCCACTGATTATCACCCCTCACCAATCGGGCTTTAATGGGCAGCCCGATCCCCACTTAAATTTTTTGCTTTCGCTGAATTTTGAGGTGGGGGTCTTACTGGCCATTAAAGCGGGATAAAAAATACTTCTGCCTTCCTATCTTTTTCTATATAATTAAAAAGAAAGGGAGTGCACACATATATATGAACAAATGGATATTACTTATAATCGTATTATTACCTCCACTATACATCCTTTATATGACGTTTCGAATGAAGAAAGCTGCTCGTGAAAAGTTGAGTCATCGCTCTCCATACGTTCTTATATTAGGTGCAAAGTTATTTGGAGATAGACCGTCTTTATCTCTTCAAAACCGTTTGGATGTAGCATTGGAATATTTAGTTTCTCATCCTGAAGCGAAAGTAATTGTTTCAGGTGGTCAAGGAGAAGATGAAGATATACCGGAAGCTCATAGTATGAGGAACTATTTAATGGTACATGGTATAGATGAGAGTCGTATTTTAATAGAAGATCAATCTACAAATACGTATGAGAATTTAAAGTTTAGTATAGATTTATATGATGTGAAACATGCGGTAGTTGTAAGCAATACGTATCATTTATATAGAACGAAAATAATTGCGAAGCGTTTAGGCATGAGGATGGAGGCATTAGCTGCTGAAACGCCAATGCGCTCTAAGAGAAAAATGTATGTCCGTGAATATGCCGCTATAATGAAAACAATATTGTTAGACCGTTAGAGCTCAAGTGTGAGCTCTTTTTTTGTTGAATAATGCGTATCATTTGAAATGAATTCCATATTCCATCAAAATAAAGGAAACAACGATAAAGGAGTTGTATTTGTGATTCAGTTTAATCAAGTGTCAAAATCATATGAAGGTGGCACAAAAGCAGTGGATTCATTGCATTTAGAAATTAAAAATGGAGAATTTTTTGTCCTTATTGGTCCGAGTGGTTGTGGGAAAACAACGACAATGAAAATGATTAATCGTTTAATTGAAACGACAGAAGGCTCAATCTTAATCGATGGAAAAGATATTCAAGAATACAATATTAATGAATTACGCTGGGATATAGGGTACGTGTTGCAGCAAATCGCTTTGTTTCCGCATATGACAATTGCTGAAAATATTGCAGTTGTTCCTGAAATGAGAAAGTGGAGCAAAGAAAAAATAAAAGCTCGTGTCGATGAATTGCTCCAGATGGTCGGGCTAGATCCAGACGTATATCGCGATCGCATGCCTGATGAATTATCAGGTGGGCAAAAGCAGCGTATTGGTGTTGTACGGGCATTAGCCGCAAATCCGAAAATCGTTCTTATGGATGAACCATTTAGTGCGCTAGATCCATTAAGTAGAGAACAGCTTCAGAAGGATATCGTACAATTGCAAAAGAAGATTCAAAAAACAATTGTATTCGTAACACATGATATGCAAGAAGCATTATCACTTGGAGATCGCATTTGTATTATGAAAGAGGGAAAAATTGTTCAATTAGATACGCCAGAAGAAATTATACATAACCCAAAAAATGAATTTGTAGAAGAGTTCATTGGAAATCGTGGGCGACCTTGGTATGAGGGGAAAAGTATAGAAGATGTATTGCCACTTGATGAAAGTATGCGGATAGAAGGGGAAGCACTATCATTACATTCTTCTTTACAAGAAGCATTAGTTCGCCTGCGAGCTGATGAAGTCGTTCCAGTTGAAGAAAATGGTCGATATGTTGGAGCTTTAACAAGTCGTCATATTGTCAATTATATTGTTGAACAAATGAAGGAAAGAGGCTAAACAGTGACTGATTTTATACAAACGTTTCAAGAACGAAAAATAGAATTACTAACTGCATTAAGTGAGCATTTACAAATATCGCTTATTTCATTATTTTTTGCAGTAATTATTGCGGTACCGCTTGGCATTTTATTAACGAGAAAAGAACGAATGGCTGAGTTTATTATAGGAACTTCTGCAGTTATGCAGACGGTGCCATCACTTGCATTACTCGGATTATTAATTCCGTTAGTAGGAATCGGAAAACTGCCAGCCATTATTGCATTAGTTGTGTATGCACTATTACCTATTTTACGCAATACATATACAGGAATACGGGAGTTAGATGAATCTTTAATCGAAGCAGCGAAAGCTATGGGGATGAATAGCTGGAGAAGACTGTGGAAGGTAGAGCTTCCTCTTGCTTTACCAATTATTATGGCCGGTATTCGTACGGCAATGGTATTAATTGTTGGAACGGCTACATTAGCAGCACTTATAGGTGCTGGTGGGCTCGGTAAACTCATATTACTCGGTATCGATCGGAATGATCATGCACTTATCATTTTAGGGGCCGTACCAGCCGCGTTACTCGCTTTATTCTTTGATGTAGTACTTCGAGTGCTTGAGAGGCCAAAACGCTCGTCTAAGCGTGTTATATTGACGATATGTATTGTTTGTATAATGGTTGCTTCTCCATTTCTTTGGAATACAGAAAAGAAAGATATTGTTATTGCGGGCAAACTTGGATCAGAACCTGAAATTTTAATTCAAATGTATAAGCAACTTATCGAACAAGATACCGATTTACACGTACAATTAAAACCAGGTCTTGGAAAAACAGCATTTGTATTTGAAGCGTTAAAATCAGGAGAAGTAGATATATACCCTGAGTTTTCGGGAACAGCTTTATCTACTTTTGTGAAAGAAGAGCCAAAAAGTACAAATCGGGATGAAGTATATGAACAGGCTCGCGTTGGAATGGAACAGAAATATAATATGGTTATGTTGAAGCCGATGGAGTATAACAATACATATGCACTAGCTATGCCGAAAAAAATAGCAGATCAAAATAATATAAGTACAATTTCTGATTTAGGAAAAATTGCACAGAATGCGAAAGTAGGATTCACATTAGAATTTGCTGATCGTGAAGATGGTTATAAAGGAATGCGAAAATTATATAACTATAAGTTTTCAAATGTGAAAACGATGGAACCAAAATTACGTTACAGTGCAATTCAATCAGGGGATGTGAATGTAATTGATGCATACTCAACAGATAGTGAATTGGAACAATATGGACTTAAAGTGCTAAAAGATGATAAAGGATTATTTCCACCATACCAAGGTGCACCTTTATTAAGAAAAGAGACGTTACAAAAATATCCTGAACTTGAAAAAGTATTAAATAAATTATCTGGAAAGATTACAGATGAAGAAATGCGAAAAATGAATTATGAAGTAAATGTAAATGGTAAAAGTAGTGAAGAAGTAGCGAAACAATTTTTACAAAAAGAGAACTTACTTCGTTAAATTTACAAGAAATATACAAATTTATATGTATGAAATGACCGTTCATTACAAAATGAACGGTTTTTTTGTGCATACTTATACATTTTTTCAAAAAAGTATTCCATTTTTCTTCATTTTCTTTTAGAATAAGTAATGTTTTCCTGAAAAAATATAAGAGAAGCGTCTATTAGAGAAAAAGGTGACTTTAATAGTTGAACGAACATAACACCTAGAATGACAGATGGGGTGGTACAAATAGAAAAGAAGTTAGGTTTTTTTCCATTAATTGCATTAGTAGTTGGAACAATGGTTGGTGGCGGTGTTTTTAGTTTACCGCATGATTTAGCAGTAGGAGCAAATAGTGGCTCTATAATAATTGGCTGGTGTATTACAGCGATGGGAATGATTCCACTCGCGCTCGTATATCAAACGTTAGCAAGAAAAAAACCAGAGCTTGAGGGCGGAATTTATAGTTATGCACGTGCTGGTTTCGGTGAATATATTGGATTTAACAGTGCTTGGGGATACTGGCTAGCAGGAATTTTAGGAAACGTTGCAACAATCATGTTACTGTTTAGTACATTAGGCTATTTCTTCCCAATTTTTAAAGGTGGAAATAGTGTTGCGTCTATCGTAGGAGCATCACTTTTATTATGGACACTTCATTTTCTAATTTTATTTGGAATTCGTGAAGCATCTATTATGAATGTGATTGCAACAATAGGGAAATTGGTACCAATCGTATTATTTATTGTTGTAATGGTAACAGCGTTTCGCTGGGATACATTTACACATGATTTTTGGGGAGAAGGAACTATTTCAGTTTCCTCTATACTTGGTCAAGTGAAGAATACAATGCTTGTAACTCTTTGGGTTTTCATCGGGGTTGAAGGAGCGGTAGTATTATCTGGAAGAGCGAAAAATAGTCGAGACGTCGGTAAAGCGACAGTATTAGGACTTATTTTAGTAATGTCTATTTATATTTTAATTTCTGTCTTGTCAATGGGAGCGATGACAAGAGGAGAGCTTTCTGTTTTAGAAACGCCGTCAATGGGACATGTATTAGAACATGTTGTTGGGACGTGGGGCGCAGTAGCGATTAACATCGGGTTAGTTGCTTCACTTGTAGGTACATTAATAGGTTGGTTTTTACTTGTTTCTGAAATTTCCCATGTAGCAGGAAAAGATGGCGTGTTTCCGAAAGTCTTTACGAAAACAAATAAAAAACAAACGCCGCATATGGCATTATGGATCTCAAATGGCGTTGCCCAAGTTATATTTATAATCGTTCTGTTTTCAGAGTCAACATATCAAATTATGTATTTCATAGCGTCAACATCAATTTTAGTACCATATTTATTATCAGCCTTATTCCAATTCAAATTAGTGATTACAAATGAACTAAAAGATGCAAAAGTGAAAAATGGTTCGCTAGCTTTAATTGCTTCACTTTACTCTGTATGGCTTATTTATGCAGCTGGTTTGAAGAATTTATTGCTCGTCTCAATCGTATACGGAATTGGGATCATTGTTTATGTGTACGCAAGAAAAGAAAAAGGAAATCGTTGTTTTACTCGTATAGAGAGATATGTAATGTGGGCAATTGTTGTAGCAGCTGTTACATCTCTTTATATGTTATTGACTGGAAATATAAAAATGTAAAAGTCCTTTTCATTTAAAGGGCTTTTTTCTTTGTCTATAGAATATTTAATACATAAGATATTCAGGAGGGATGAAAATGGAAGGAAAAGAACAGTTGAACAGAATTGTTGATTTAGCGAGTGAAGTAAGGAAAGTGTTAGTGCAAGAATCTTTTTTTAATCATCATCCTGAACTGCGAGGAGTGATTGAAAATTTAGCGAGTGCGGTAGAGAATTTGGCGGAATTACAGCAACATAAAGATGAAAACGCTGAAGATCGTTTACGATATGTACTTGCTAAAATGAAAATTGCTCATAATGCCATCTTACAAGAGAAAAACGCATTTCCATCTCATTAATATACGATTTCATTTTGAACCTGGCGGATAACGTCAGGTTTTTTGTTTCTAGTTTTGCGTTTCTTTCATACACTAAGAATAGTATGAAAAAAAGAAGGTGACGAAGGTGAAATTACATAAAGCTCTTCAGCCAAGTTTTATAAAACGAATGTACTATATGAGGTTTATTGGGAAGTTTACAAAAGCAGAGAGTGAGAAGAGTGGAGAGAATTTCTTTGTACAATGCCTATCGCCAATACCATTCACATTGCAAGAGCAATTGAAAAATGAACCATATGTATTTGAAGGTTTATGTAGCAATAAAAAGAATGAAAAAGTCTTTTTGGAATTAAAGAAAAGAAAACTAGAAAAGCAATTGATTATGTTTCGTCTCTATTATGAAAGAGGACATATATACGTGGAGTTAATTTGTACAGAAGAAGCGCGAGAAATAGCAAACGGTTATAAAATGATTCCAGTACCTAAAGTTTCCGATTATAAAAAGGGAGAGTCTTTAGAAAGAAAACTTAGTAATGGTTATTTGTCATTTCTAATGCCAAAATATCCGAAAGACTTTGAGCCTCCTGAGTTATTGTGGCATGAGGGAAGGTTATATGGAAATATATCTTTAAAGTCATCGTCAATTAGTTCAATCGCATATTTTGAACAGCAGCGGGAATGTAAGTATATAGAACTTAATGACTGGATGAAGTATGTAGAAATAGCGGTAGAAGATCAATTATATTTTGTAAGCAATCATGTGTATGAGCAATTAAAAAAACGAATAACTGAAGAAGGTAAGCTTGTAGAGGTAGAGGAAATAAAAGTGCAAAAGGATGAATGGGATGAGCGTGAATCCGTCTTTTTACAGTATGTGAAAAGTTTTGTACGTAATAAAGGGCTATATTTGGATGAAACAGATATTTATAACTTTCATATAAGTACAAAAACAAATATGTTGACGATTCTGGGTGGTATACCAGGCGCTGGAAAATCAAGTTTTGTGCAAGCTTATGCAGAAGCACTTGGATTACAATACGGGGAAGAATTGGTTTGGATCCCGATTTCACCATCATATCAAGAACCACATGATTTACTTGGTTACCTTCACCCAAATGGTACTTTTATTGAAAGTGAAACAAAATTAGTTAGGGCGTTAATGAAGGCAAAAGAAAATCAAAATCAGCTGTATATAATCGTTTTTGATGAAATGAATATGTCACATATTGAGCATTGGTTTACTCCATTTCTATCTGTTCTTCAACTTGAAAAGCAAAATCGTATTTTAAATTTATATGAAGGTGTGCAAGAAAAAGAAAATCCAATTCCGCCAACAATTGAAATTGGAGAAAATATTATATTTGTTGGTACTGTGAATTTTGATGAAGCGACGAAGGAACTCTCAGATCGATTATTAGATCGGACGAATGTAATAACTTTACGAAAGATTCCGTTTTGTGAGATGTGTATGGAGCAAGAGAAAGTTGTATTACAACCACCTCTGAAAGTAACTGCAGGAGAATTTCGCATAAATTGGGTCAGGAATAAAACGATGATTGAGGTGTTTTCTGAAGAAGAGTTAGAGCTATTAGATAAGTTACATGGTGTATTGTCATCACACGATACGTCAAAGGGAATTTCTTTTCGATGTGCAAATGCAATTGCTACTTATTTGCAAAATATACCGTTCCAAAATAATCATTCTTATATGATTAGTAGAGAGGAAGGATTTGATTTACAAATAAAGCAACGTGTATTGACGAAAATAAGAGGGACTGAAATGATGGTTGGGTCTTTACTTTCAGAGGAAGTAAAAAGGGGGGCAACATTAGTACCTCTTTTGCAATCTCCACTTGCAAACAGAGTATCTACATTTGAACACTCTTTAGCATATATAAGAGAAAAGCGTAGAGAACTGGAGTTGTATGGTTATGCAAAATGATGGACGATACGAAACAGAAATCGTTGATACGAAAGAAACGCTTCCTTTTGTATTAAAGTTAATTATTGGAACGGAGTCAAAAGGAGAATATATTTTATTAAATCGTCTTTGTACCTCTGCAACAGCATTAGCTCAATGTATTTATAAAGTGCAAGAATTAAAACCAATTAGATTGCAATACCATTATGAAAATCCAATGAATATTACTTTTATATGGAATAAAGTCTATGAGGGACAGAAGAATATAAAAGAGACAAAATATGAAATAAATGACCAAAAACAAAAGGTATTAATATATGAACATGGAAAAACGGAATTCTTTTATCCATGGCGTTGTGGTTTATATCATTTTGAAGTGAATATAGAAGATCGAACGTATTATGGCGCTTTTCAAGTCGTCCCCAAAAATTTTTTTGATGATCAATTTGAAATGATTCAAAACTATGTGAAGTCGATTTTAAATGAGTTGATTTTAGATAGAGGTTATTATAAAAAGACTTTCTCTGCACTTAGCGATATTGAAGATTCTTCTTATTTAGTGTTACTTAGAAAGTTGCCGCAAAAAATGAAAAAGATAAAGCAAATTTTTAAGAAAATAGAATCGAGTTCAAAATTTATACATGAATATAAATGGGAAGAAAAGGAGCGGAAAGCAACGAGGAAAGGAGCGGTAGTGGCGGAAAGAAAACCGTATGCAAAATATTATAATCGTAAGTTTATCGAACAAAAAAATAGTATGGAAAATGCATTTCTTAAATTTAAAGCGATGCAATTTTATCTTTATTTACTTGAAGCGGAAAATTTTTTGCGTCAAACAATTGAAATATTAGAAAGAGAAAAAAAGAAGAAATCAGAAGAATTTCAAGCTGTAAAAACGATTATACAAACAATTGAGCGTAATGGATCAGTGACCGATAGAGAGAAACAAAAATATAAAAATATACATTTACTAAAAGAGGCGGATTTACGAAAAAGTTCTATGAAGATACAAGAATATAAAATTTTAGCGCATTTTGTACATGATAGTGTACAATACTTTCAAACTTTAATGTATTCTCCATTTTGGAGAGAAGTTTCTGAAACGGGTAAGATGAACTCACATAATTTACCGATACCACATCAACAATTACTACAGCATTTAGATTTACTTCCACAATATACAGATCAATCTCCATCTTTATTATTTGTTTATAAACCAACTTTTTTAGTGTATGAATATTACGCTTTCTTTATCGTTATTTCCATGTTAGAGCAAATTGGTTTTGAAGCTAGAAATTCCATTCGTGAACAAATACAAGAACATTTTTATGTAGATGGATTACAAGATGGAACGACAGTAGTTTTACATCGAGATGATATGAAAGTCCATGTCGCATTTAATGATTTAATTGAAACACATCCTCTTATTGCATTAAGTAAAGGGAGTAATTTTTATAATGGAGAAGACACGAAGAAGCCAGATATTCGATTAGACTGTTATGTAAAGGAGGAAGAGAAATACGTATATCAATCTTCTATTATTATTGAAGTGAAGTATAGCCCAATGTACAATATTTTTCAGCACGTTGGGAATACGAAAGCAACTGAGCAAATGTATAAGTACTGGTCTATAAAATTTGTAGAAGAACAGGATGGAAAGCGAATCTATCATCGAAGGGCCATTTATGAAGTCATTTGTGTATACCCAGGAAGTCATATGCATAGTAAAAAAATTGAGTCTGGATGCGGTGTTTTCTTGCAATTATACCCATATAAAACGAAACAAGGAGAAGAGAAATTAGCGGGAAAACATGGAATGGTACAAATTTTTGAGAAGTGGTTAAAAAGCATGAAGAAGTAAAAGAAATCCTTTTTTATAAAGGATTTTTTTAGATTAAGAAGAATTATATGCAGTATGGGAGACAGCTTCATATGATATGAATTTGCAAGTGATAGAAATATATTTTGAGAAGAACGGTACATGAGGGATAAAAGGCGATTATGATGGAATTTAATTTATTTTGCAGAATATAATAAGGCGTAAATGTTTTTAGTTGCATACGAAGATTTGTTCTTATATGATAGATAGTGAAAGCGTTATCAAAAACAGAGCGGCGATGGGAAAGGCGGGGAAATATGTTCCAGCGTGTTCAAACAAAGGAAGAACATTTTTGGTTCGAGCAACTGTGGGGAGATTTTTGTGAAGAAAGAAACTTAATGTTCGTAGAACGTAATTTAAATCCATCACGATTTTTATTAATAGAAGATGAACATCATATCGGTACAGTAGAATGTATTAAGTATACGGTACCAGAACAATCAAATTCTGAGTTTTTCTATCCGTTTTCTAAAAATGATTTAGTGAAAGATTTGCAAAATGTATATGAAATAGGCAAGTTAAGTATTGCGAAAACGTCTCGTGGGAGAGGACACTTCAAAAGACTAACAGCTATTTTATTTATGCATGCATTAGAAACGAAAGCAGAATGGTATATTGCAGCGGTTACAAAAAGAATGTATATGTATTTATTAACACTCGGTTTCCCAATTGAACCGATAGATAAGCCATTTCAATTTCATGATACTTTACAAGGTGTACCAGTACGAATTCATGCCCGAAAAGGGGCTACGCATTTGTATTCTTTAAAAGAATTTCGAGATGTAATTCAAGGAAATGCCCATGCACAGGCATTAATCGCAGAATACAGTAAGAATATTATGTTAACCAAATAAAACGAAATGAATATGTATAATAAAGAGAATGCGATTTTAAAATGAAATCATTCTTCATGAAAAAGACCCTTATTATTTTAATAAGGGTCTAAAAATTATAATCCAAATATACTAAAAATCATTTTACGGCGCTTCGGTTTCTTTTCACGTTCATATATTGGCTTTGTATCGGGAGTAATATAGATTGGTTCCTCTTTCTTGAGGGTAGCTTCTAGTTTTTGAATTCGCTCTAACATTTCCTCCATTTCACGGCGATGTTGTAAAAGTTGGTACGTAACAACATCATTTGCCTTATCTTGCATTTGTTCTTCCATTCGATCTAGTCTTCTCGTAATTGTGTTTAATTGAGCGGTTAATTGCTCAAAATCATGTGATGATATGTTTTGAACAATTGTATTTACTTGAGTTTTCAATTCTTCAACATCATTTGATGATGTTTTTTGAGTAGGGTGAGTGTTTTGGGACTTCTCTATTAGTGAAAGATGGTATTCTAACATTTGGTCTAAATCATCTTGTGTAAAAATAAAGTGACCATATTTATTTTTTTCTATAGTAAGATTTAATTGTTGTGCAATCCGGACAACAGCCTTTGGGCTAACACCTAATTTTTTTGCGATAAATGGTGTTTTATATTCCAAAATAATCCCTCCTATATATATCCTGTTGAATGATTTCGATCTATGAAGTAAGTTCCCTTCTAGTGTGACAAAAGAAGTGTGGAATCGGCAAAGAAAGTGTTTTTTCACGAAATGAAGTTAGGAAGAATATATCGTGAATATAAAAGTTTTTATCTTAAAATTTAGAATCATTTGACTGAGGGAAATGAATTAGATTATCATAATGATAAATATCTTTTTTATGTATGCATATAATATATAAAAAGGTGGTTGCTAATGTAGAATTTTGTTAGAGTATTAGAATGCTTACTTCACTTGAATAAAATTAAGTAGGAGGTGGCTTCCTTGCTTACAATGTAAGTAAGGAAAAGTATTTGGACATATATAGTATAAGTATAGTGATTGTTTTAATTGCCTTAACGGCATTTTTCGTTGCAGCAGAATTTGCAATTGTTAAAGTGCGAAGTTCAAGAATTGACTATTTAATTGCAGAAGGAAATAATCGCGCAACATCTGTCAAAACAGTCATTACAAACTTAGACGAATATTTATCTGCTTGTCAGCTAGGAATAACAGTTACAGCACTGGGAATTGGGTGGTTCGGTAAACCTGCGTTAAAGCAAATGTTTGACACATTTTTTGTGAATTTGAACATTTCTACTCAACTAGCAGATATTTTTGCTGTAATTTTAGTGTTTTTGTTTATTACATTTTTACACGTTGTAATAGGGGAATTGGCTCCAAAAACATTTGCGATTCAAAAAGCTGAACAGGTGAGTTTATTTGTTGCTAAACCGTTAACTTTCTTTTATCGTATGGCGTTTCCTTTTATTTGGCTATTAAATGGATCAGCCCGAATAATTATGAAGTTGCTAGGGCTGAAACCACCGAAAGGGCACGATGAAATTCATTCAGAAGAAGAATTACGGTTATTAGTTTCAGAAAGTTACAAAAACGGAGAGATTAATCAGTCTGAATATAAATATGTAAATAAAATCTTTGAATTTGATGATCGTATAGCAAAAGAGATAATGGTACCCCGAACTGAGATGCATATTATAAGTAAAGAAATGCCTGCTGAAGAAGCGTTGCAAAAAATGTCTCGGGAAAAATATACGAGATATCCAGTTGTTGATGGCGACAAAGATCACGTAATAGGCTTTGTGAATTTTAAAGATATTTTCACAGATTTTGTGCAGCATAATGCGGTTAGTAATAAGAAAGTAGAGCAATATATTAGGCCGATTATTTTAGTTATCGACTCCATCCCAATACACGACTTATTTTTAAAAATGCAAAAAGAAAGAACACATATTGCTATATTGATAGATGAATATGGTGGTACGTCTGGACTTGTTACTGTTGAAGACATTTTAGAAGAAATAGTTGGAGATATTCAAGATGAGTTTGATACAGATGAACAGCCAGAAATCCAACAAGTTAGTGAAACGAAAACAATACTAGAGGGAAAAGTACTTGTTAGTGAAGTAAATACGTTATTAGGTTTAACGATTGATGATAATGGTGTTGACACAATAGGTGGATGGATTTTAACGAAGAATATAGAAATTGCTGAAGAGGATTTCATTGAAATTGAAAATTATAAGTTTTGCGTAAAAGAATTAGATGGACACTATATAAAGAGACTAGAAGTTACAAAAATTGTAGAATCAATTGTTATTTTAGAAGATGAAAAACAAATTTCATTGCAAGAACAAATTAGTTCGTAGACTCTGCTAGATGGCAGAGTTTTTTTGAGCATAATGTTTTTTGCAGAATAAGGGCTATGTTACAATGACATAAGTCAGACCTTTCACTAGGTGAAGTATTGTTGTATACATATATTTGAAAGGGGAAGAATTATGAAAAAGCATTTATATATAAATGGAGATTGGAAGTCTGTAAATACGTATAAACCATTATATGCACCATATTCTGAAGAAACATTAGCGGAAATCGCGCAAGGAACGGAAGAAGATGTAAAAGAGGCTGTTATTGCTGCAAAGAATGCAATGAAAGAAATGAATAGATTATCTGCATATGATCGTGCGACTATTTTAGAGAAAGTCGCACAAAAAATGGATGAAAGAAGAGAAGAATTTGCAGAGATTATTGCAAAAGAGGCTGCAAAACCAATACGTGCTGCAAGGGGAGAAGTAGATCGTACCGTTCAGACATACAAATTTGCAGCTGAAGAAGCGAAGCGTATATACGGTGAGACACTGCCACTTGATGCAGCACCTGGTGCAGATGGGCGCATTGCATACACAATACGAAAACCGATTGGGGTTATAGGAGCTATTACACCATTTAATTTTCCATTAAATTTAGTGGCACATAAAGTGGGCCCTGCAATTGCTGCTGGAAATACAGTTGTGTTAAAACCAGCTGATCAAACGCCTCTATCATCTTATGCATTAGTTGAACTATTTGAAGAAGCAGGATTGCCAAAAGGGGCTTTAAATATTATTTCTGGTCCGGGTTCAACTGTAGGAGAAGCAATAGTTACAAATGATGATGTTGCTTCCATTACTTTTACGGGAAGTCCGAAAGTTGGACTTGGAATTAAGGCAAAGGCTGGGTTAAAGCGAGTTACGTTAGAACTAGGATCGAATGCTGCTGTTATTATTGATGAAGATGTTGAATTAACAGATGAATTAATTGAACGAGTAAAATGGGGAGCATTTGTTAATAATGGACAAGTTTGTATTTCGGTACAACGTGTTTTTGTACATGAAGAGAGAATGGATGAATTTTTATCTAAGTTACAGAAAGCGATGGAAACAGTTGTTGTTGGTGATCCGTTGCTTGAGGAAACGGATGTATCAGCTTTAATTTCGAAAAAAGATGTCGAGCGTATCGATAACTGGGTGCAAGAAGCAGTTAAAGAAGGAGCGAGCGTTTTGTATGGTGGTAACAAACGTGATGAAAGGATTTTTAAACCAACTGTATTAACGAATGTTCCAGAGCATGTATCTGTACAGTGCCAAGAAGTATTCGGTCCACTTATGACAGTAAATACATTTAAAGAATTTGATGAGGCCATAGAGCAAGTAAATCATTCGCGTTACGGTCTACAAGCAGGCGTATTTACAAATAATTTGTTTAAAGCAATGCGTGCAATTGATGAATTAGAAGTTGGTGGTGTCATGATAAATGATATTCCAACGTTCAGAGTAGACCATATGCCTTACGGTGGTGTGAAAGAAAGTGGTACGGGGCGTGAAGGAATTAAATATGCAATCGAAGAAATGACAGAAATGAAATTAGTGTGTATTAAAAAATAAAGTAACTAGAACTTAAACATCGCAAAAAAACGAGTAGGAAATGTTTACGATTCCATACTCGTTTTTTTGTTTATTTGACGTTTCTTAGAATGATTTCATTTAATCAAGTGTACCTTTTACTTCATTTCTTGTTTGAAAATAGCATCTTCTACATAAATTTGTTCTTTGTCGACAGCAGTGCTATGAGATAATACTAAACCGATTGGTGTTTCTATACCTTTATTTTGAACAATTGTAAAAGGAACATTTTTTTCATTCGCTAATTTAATGTATTTTGATAAATGTGGGTAAGCAATGCCACCATTTAGGAATATTTGTAATGATTGAGAAGAGCGCATGCTACTAGCTACTTCAGAATATACATTACTTTGCATTACTTGACCGATAGTTAAAGCGATTTCTACACGCTCACGTAATGTAGTTAAATACATATTACGTTCTTCTGGTTTGTTTTGCTTTTGGCCGTAAATGCCTTCTTGGAGATAATCTTCCACATTTTTATTTACCATATTTTTCACACCTTTCCTTTTCTATTGTACGAAAGAATGAAGCAGGATGCAAAAAAAGTCGCATCGAATATAAAAAATTTGAATGAAAGGAAGGAAAATGGAATGTAACAATCTAAACAATTAATAAAGTTATAAAAATTTTATCAACACATATTAACAAAATGTGACAATAATCTATTAACGAATCATGTTTTTTGTGTTAATATTCAAAATATAAAGGGTGTTCGTCGCATGGAAATGGAGGAATGGAGGTTTTTCCAATCGATAAGGATATTAAAGAAGTATTTTGTTCGCACTTGAAAAACAACAGGCACCAATTCGTTGAGAACTGGAAAAACAAAATGATAATTTCCGATAAAGATCCATTTAGACTAGAAGCAGTTCAAAATGGAGAGGATTTATTAGAGTTTATTATTGAACTTACTATGGAAGAAAAAGATATAAATTATCTTCAGCCATTATGCGAGAAAATTGCTATTGAACGTGCAGGAGCAGATGCGAATATAGGTGATTTTGTTTATAATGCAAATGTGGGAAGAAATGAGCTTTTCGAAGCGATGTGTGAATTAGATGTTAGTGCACGTGAATTGAAACCAATTATGGCCCAAATACATACTTGTTTTGACAAATTAATTTATTACACTGTTTTAAAATACTCGGAAATTATATCAAGAAATTTAGAGGAAAAACAGCAATATATTAACGAAACACATAAAGAAAGGCTGACGATTTTAGGGCAAATGTCAGCTAGTTTTGTACATGAATTTCGTAATCCACTTACTTCCATTATGGGGTTTGTCAAATTATTAAAGGCAGACCATCCTAGTTTATCGTATTTAGATATTATTTCTCATGAATTAGACCAATTAAATTTTCGCATTTCGCAATTTTTACTCGTATCGAAAAAAGAAATGTGGACTGAATCTGAACGGTTTTGGCTAAATGATTTATTTCAAGACATTATACAGTTCTTATATCCAAGTTTGGTCAATGCAAATGTTTCTATTGAAAAGAATTTGCCATATCCAATTCCGCTTACTGGTTATCGGAGTGAAGTGAGACAAGTATTTTTAAATATATTAATGAACTCAATTGACGCTCTTGAATCAATGAAAGAAGAACGAAAAATTATCATTGATGTATTTGAAGAAGATCAATCGATTCGGATTGTAATAAAAAATAACGGGCCAATGATTCCAGCTGAAAATGTAGAAACGATTTTTGAACCATTTGTAACTACTAAAAAGTTAGGAACTGGTATTGGGTTATTTGTATGTAAACAAATTGTAGAAAAGCATAATGGGTCCATCATGTGTCGTTCAGATAATGATTGGACAGAATTTCAAATTGCATTTCAAAAATAAACAGTCTACACCAAATGAATGGTGTAGACTGTTTTAATTCGTAAGTATAACGGCTTCTAATTTAGGATCTTTCGTTGAATAACCTAAAATTGAAATTGTATAAATAATGTTCGGTTCGACTTTGAAATCCGGTATAGTTAGTAAGACACTTTGATGATCTGCGAGTGAAACTTCTATATCCGCTGTACCAGGGCTAACTTCTAAAAAATCTGTTATTTGTTTAAAGAGTACATTTTCAAATAAATGATCGCCACCTTTTAAACTTACATTTACAACAGGGGTATCGGGAGAAAAGTGCGCAAAGCGTATTTTTGCCTGGCCTGCTGGTAAATGAGTATTATCAAGCATAGGTTGTAATTGTAGATGATTATCACTATTTATTGCAGCAAAAGTATAAGAGTGATTTCCCATTATTGGTACTAAAGCTGAAAAGATGGGCGTTTCATTTCCGACAGGAACAATATCTATTCGGTACTTACCTTGTACTAATGTTAAATAGGGACTAAATTGTTTAAATGAAATATTTTTAATTACCTTTTGCCCGTTTACTAAAATGTCAACGGCAGGTGTATTTGAAGCAGAGTGAAAAAATCTTATGTGCGATGGTAAAGCAGCTTCTTGTGAATCTCTTTTTTCGTATGCCTGTACAAGATTCGTAAGCGCATCATAATATTTCATATATAGTTCTGCATATTTTTTTGGATTATGAAATTGATAGTAACGAGCGAGCTGTTCGTAACGTGCAGCTTCTTGTCCATATTTTTCGATTTCAGATTGAGACATGAACATTCCTCCTTTGTCATCATTAAAACTATATGCTTAGCAAGAATGAGGTTATGCGAAAAAAATTGTTTTTTAAAGGAGAAAGGTTCAAAATTAATAATAAGTATTTTTTAAGGATAAGTTAAGTTTAGGTGAACGAGAGTTATAATTTTCTAGAGGATACAAAAATATATCATCCATATTGGCTGATGAAGTGTATATTTCGAAATGAAAAATTTGAGAGCATAATACGTGACATGTCGAAACCATGTCCTGAAACCCTTAGGAAACTAGGGATTTTTTAAATTATGGGCAAATACACATACAAAGTAATAATTGTCCTACATAAATTATAAAGGAAAGGTAGTTTGAAATTAAGGAAAGGAATGAAACCTTGGGATGGGGATATCCCGCAAGGAATTGTGAATGGAGTTATGGACGGTGTTGTGCTTTATACTGTAGGATGAATTGTGATTTTGTAATACTATTGTTTCTATTTACGTTAGCAAGTGACGGTATTAACTGATAAAAGAGCGTCGTGCCGAACTGATTAATGTGGTTAATCGGTTCTTTTTTTATCCGATTTTAATGGGCAGTAAGACCCACATCTCAAAATTCAGCGAAAACAAAGAAGTTAGGTGGGGGTCGGGCTGCCCATAAAAGTCCGATTGGTGAGGGCTGATTAAAGTTTCACTTTATTGTATAAATGGAGGAGAATGTATGTGAAATATTGGGTTCTATAAAAATAATTGCTATGCATTTAGTAGGATTAATTGTCGAGATTTGTTTGAAAATATGCAATATAAAGTAGGAGAACAGGAAGGAGTTTAAAGGGAGTTTCGTCGAAGTTTACACAATGTCGGCATTTGAGGGAAGCTGACATTATGTTGGAAAAATATTTAGTGAAGCGTTAATTTTATATAAGGGAGGGTTATTTGAGCGTATAGATAAGGGTTGGTCTTTAATTTAAGTTCTGAATTTTCTGTTTTTAAATTGATATTTAGCACTCATTTGTATATTTTATAATAGTTTTTTGATAAATTCACTGCTTTCGCAGAGGGTTCTTTTTTATGAAAGAAACGTCAATTTTCTTCATATATATATACAAATTGGAGAAATGGGGGAGCGCTATGCGCGATTACTTAATTAAACCACTTGTTGGTCAGCCGTATCCAATGATTTCACATGGAAAAGGTGTGTATTTGTATGATCAAAACGGAAATAAATATTTTGATGGCTCGTCAGGAGCAATTACGGCAGGTATTGGGCATGGCGTAAAGGAGATTGCGGACGTTATCAAAAAGCAAGCTGAGGAGATTGCTTTCGTTTATAGATCACAGTTTACGAGTGAACCAGCTGAAAAATTAGCTAAGAAACTAAGCGATTTAAGTGTAGGAGATTTGAACTGGAGCTTTTTTGTAAATAGTGGTACGGAAGCAAATGAAACAGCTATGAAAATTGCAATTCAACATTTTCAAGAGCGAGGTATTCAAGGGAAACATAAAATTTTGTCACGATGGATGAGTTATCACGGTATTACGATGGGCGCCTTATCAATGTCTGGGCATCCACTGCGTAGACAACGTTTCGTGTCAATTTTAGAAGATTATCCAACTATTCCAGCTCCATATTGTTTTAGATGTCCGGTGCAAAAAGTATATCCAACTTGTCAGCTTGCTTGTGCGACTGAACTAGAAAGATCAATCGAAAGAATTGGTGCAGAACATATCGCAGCTTTTATCGCTGAACCGATTATCGGAGCAGCTGGAGGCGCAGTCGTTCCGCCGAAAGAATATTATAAAGTTATTAAAGATATTTGTAGTCATTACGATATTTTATTTATTGCTGATGAAGTAATGACTGGGCTTGGTCGTACTGGCGCATGGTTTGCGATGGAGCATTGGGGTGTAGAACCGGATATTATGACCCTTGGTAAAGGTTTAGGAGCTGGATACACACCGATGGCAGCGACGGTTGTAAGTGACCGTGTAATGGAGCCAATTTTACGAGGATCGCGTTCTGTTATGAGTGGGCATACGTTAAGTGCAAATCCATTATCTGCAGCAACAGCTCTAGCTGTTATTGAATATATGGAGAAACATAATCTACCTGAAAAAACAGCTGAAAAGGGAGAGTATTTAATAAAAGGATTACAGAAAGTTCAGCAACAATCGACAATCATTGCTGATGTGCGCGGAAAAGGGTTGCTAATTGGAGTAGAATTGCAACCGTTTACAAAAGCGTCGGAACTTATTTCGGTTGCAGCTAAAAATGGTCTTCTTTTATACCAAGCTGTTTCAGGGCAAGCAGGAAAAGAAGATAGTGCACTGCTTGTAGCACCGCCAATGACAACTACATATTCCGAGTTAGATGAATTACTTTCAATTTTTGCAAAAAGTGTTGAAGAAATGATGCAAAAAGGAGGGCATAGTATCGCATGACAACTATTACGAATACATTCAGTAAATTAAAAGAGATAGAGGAAGTAATTTCTTTATTCCACGATGATATGACATTAATGTTTGGGGGATTTGGGGGGATTGGATCCCCTCCATCTTTAATACAGGCGATTTTAGAAAAAGGAGTTACAAATTTAAATTTGATTGGAAATGATACAGGATTTCCTGATGTAGGAATCGGTCGTCTCGTTACGAATGAAAGAGTAAAATCATTAATTACTTCTCATATTGGATCAAATCCAAATGCAGGAAGACAGTTAAACGAAGGAAGGTTACAAATTGAGTTTTCTCCTCAAGGAACATTAGCAGAGCGTATTCGCGCTGGTGGTGTAGGACTTGGTGGCGTATTAGTTGATGTAGGTGTTGATACGATTGTAGAAGAAGGAAAACGTACTGTTGAAATGAATGGTAAAACATATTTAGTTGAAACAGCATTAACTGCTGAGGTTGCGATTGTATACGCGAAAAAGGCGGATCCATTCGGTAACCTTGTGTTTGATAAGAGCGCTCGTAACATGAACCCTCACGTAGCTATGGCCGGGGATATAACGATTGTAGAAGCAGAAGAAATTGTTCCACTTGGAAGTTTAGATCCAGAAGAAATTGTTGTCCCAGGAGTATTTGTAAATTATATCGTACCGTCGGAAGGAGTGAATTGGAAATGGGTATGGGCGTAGAAGTGAGAGATAAGATTGCTAGACGTGCGGCGAAAGAAATACAAAATGGTATGATTGTAAATTTGGGAATTGGTATACCATCGCTTGTACCGAATCATTTGCCTGACGATATAAACGTTATGTTTCATGCAGAAAATGGAATTGTAGGTATGGGACCTACGCCAAGTAAAGGAAATGAAGACGAAAATTTATGTAACGCAGCAGGTTTGCCAACTTCTCTTATTACAGGAGCAAGTTATTTTGATAGTTGCACAGCGTTTGGGATGATTCGAAAAGGTTTACTAGATATAACGATTCTTGGTTCATTACAAGTAAGTGAGAATGGTGATTTAGCAAACTGGATTGTTCCAGGGAAACGCGTTCCAGGTATTGGAGGAGCAATGGATTTAGCTCAAAAAGCGAAGCGGGTCGTTGTTGTGATGAATCATGTCGATAAATATGGAAATGCAAAAATTGTTTCGGAGTGTACATTACCATTAACTTCAAAAAAATGTGTAGATTTAATTATTACGGATATGGCAGTAATGGAAGTGACGCAGGATGGACTTATTTTGCAAGAATTAATGAGCCCATACACAGTAGAAGATATAAAACAACATACAGAAGCAAATTTTAAAATTGGTTCTAATTTACTAGTAATTGAATGAGGGGAGATGTAATATATGGAGCAATTAAAAAAACAAGTTTGTGATTATATTGAGAGTCATGAAGAAGAAAGCGTAAAATTTTTAAAACGATTAATTCAAGAAAAGAGCGTATCTGGTGAGGAAAGTGGTGCGCAGGCAATTGTAATTGAAAAATTACGTGAGCTAGGTTTAGATCTTGATATATGGGAGCCATCATTTTCTAAAATGAAAGATCATCCTTATTTTGTATCACCGCGTACAAGTTTTTCAGATAGCCCGAACATTGTGGCAACCCTTAAAGGAAGCGGCGACGGGAAATCTATGATATTAAATGGGCATATTGATGTCGTACCAGAAGGAGATGTGAATCAGTGGGATCATCATCCTTATAGTGGTGAGAAAATAGGAAATCGTATATATGGTCGTGGAACAACAGATATGAAGGGCGGCAATGTCGCATTAATGCTTGCGATGGAAGCAATTATTGAATCTCGTATTGAATTAAAAGGAGATATTTATTTTCAAAGTGTAATAGAAGAAGAAAGCGGCGGAGCAGGAACATTAGCAACTATATTACGAGGATATAAAGCAGATGGTGTTATTATTCCGGAGCCAACAAATATGAAGTTTTTCCCGAAACAACAAGGATCCATGTGGTTTCGTCTACATGTGAAAGGGAAAGCAGCACACGGTGGGACGCGTTATGAAGGAGTAAGTGCAATTGAAAAAAGTATGTTTGTTGTAGATCATTTGAGAAAGCTGGAAGAGAAGAGAAATGACCGAATTACAGATCCATTATTTAAAGGAATCCCGATCCCAATTCCAATTAATATTGGGAAAATTGAAGGCGGTAGCTGGCCAAGTTCTGTTCCTGATTCGTTAATTTTAGAAGGAAGATGCGGTATTGCGCCGAATGAGACTATAGAGGCAGCAAAAGAAGAGTTCGAGAATTGGATCGCTGAATTAAATGATGTGAACAATTGGTTTGTTGAAAATCCTGTAGAAGTGGAATGGTTTGGAGCAAGATGGGTTCCAGGTGAACTAGAAGAAAATCATGAGTTAATTACAACGCTCGAGCATAACTTCGTTGAAATCGAAGGGAATAAACCGATTATTGAAGCATCTCCGTGGGGGACTGATGGAGGCTTATTTACACAAATCGCCGGTGTACCAACGATAGTATTTGGCCCAGGAGAAACGAAAGTAGCGCATTATCCAAACGAATATATAGAAGTTGATAAAATGATAGCTGCCGCAAAAATTATTGCATGTACATTACTAGATTGGTGTGAGGTGAAAAAATGAAATACTATGAATCTTTTAGAGAACAGACGAATGGCCATACAGTAGAAGGCGTTTTGGACTATTTTAATAAACGTATTCGAGTAGACCACTACACAGGAAATATTGAGAGAATCATCCAAACAATTGACGAATTAGCAGAGAAACATTCTTTCACTAAATGTATTGTTAAAGGAAAGGGAGAGCATGTTTCAACATGGCTCTCTTTCGGTTTTTTATTAGAAGCAACAATACCACATTATTTTCAAGGTCACGATGCATACTTCTTCGTGAAATTTAATAATGATGAAAGACGAAATAGTATTCATTGGGCTGAGGAAGATACTATTTTAAGCGGTGTAAAAGCAAAAGAAGTAAAGGAAAAAATAGTTCCGGAAAAATTCCTATTAAGAAAAGCGACAGAAGAGGACGCAGAAGAATTAGCAGCTGTCTTTGGAGAAGTATTTGAAGTGTATCCGACTCCTTTAAACGAAGCGAGTTATGTAAAACAAACGATGAAAGAAGACGATACAATTTACTATGTGTATGAATTCGAGGGGAAAATAATTAGTACAGCGTCTGCAGAAATGAATATAAAAGAAGGAAATGCAGAATTAACGAATTGTGCGACCTTACCCGAATATCGTAAACATGGGTTTATGAAAAGTTTATTAATTAAGTTAGAAGAAGAACTTCAAGAAAAATCGATTTTCTGTTCTTATACAATTGCTCGATCGCTTTCTTTCGGAATGAATGCAGCCTTTCATCAGTTAGGCTATACGTATACAGGAAGATTGGCGAACAATTGCTACATTTTTGATAAGCTAGAAGATATGAATATATGGGTAAAAGATTTGTCTAAATAGTACGTTATAAAAATAGAACGGAATCGTCATGCTTATAATCGCACATAGGTGTGCCGGAAATTCGGCATAGTATTTGCTGGATTTTCGGCAAGAGGGGGGATGACATTGCTAGCAGTTTCGACACAAGAAGTCATTGAGGCGATTTTGGGCAGTATTGATGAGGCTATACACGCAGTAGATGAAAATGGTATTACAATTTTCTATAATACTGTAGCTGCAAAACACGATGGATCAAAAATTGAAAAAGTGTTAGGTAAACATTTGTTAGAAGCGTTTCCTTCTTTATCTAGGGAAACAAGTACGTTGATGAAAGTATTAGATACAAAAAAACCAATCGTTCATCAAGTGCAGCATTATCAAAACTTAAATGGGGAAGACATTTGTACAGTAAATACGACGTTACCTATTTTCATAGATGGAAATATTGCTGGAGCTGTTGAAATTGCAAAAGATTATTCCACAGTACAAAAACTTACCGATACAATAGTCGATTTGCAGTCGAAAATAAAGCGGTCATCTAGAAAAAAAGCGGTCAAAAAGGATGTTGCATTTGAAACGATCGTGACGAATGATGCTCGGTTTAAACAGACGAAAGAATTAGCACAAAAAGTAGCCCCAACCGATGCGAATGTTTTAATATATGGGGAAACAGGAACAGGGAAAGAGTTATTTGTACAAGCGATTCATGAAGCCTCTAAGCGAAAGAACAAGCCGTTTATTGCACAAAACTGTGCAGCTTTGCCAGAGTCTCTATTAGAAAGTTTATTGTTTGGAACGACGAAAGGTAGTTATACGGGGGCAATTGAACGAGCGGGCTTATTTGAACTTGTAGATGGAGGGACATTGTTTTTAGATGAACTGAATTCAATGCCACTCGATTTACAAGCGAAAATGCTACGTGTATTAGAAGATGGTGTTATTCGTCGTATTGGTGATAATAAGACGAGAAAAGTAGATGTTCGCGTTATTACCGCAATGAATCAGCCACCAGAAATATGTTTAAAAGAGAATAAAATTCGCACTGATTTATACTATCGATTAAATGTCTTTTCATTATATATTCCGCCGCTCCGTGAAAGAACGGAGGATGTATTATTGTTAGCGTCTTATTTTTTGAAAGAATATAATAAAAGTTATAAAAAAGGTGTACTTCAAATGGATAAGGAAGCGAAAGAAAGACTACAAGCTTACCAATGGCCTGGAAATGTTCGGGAGTTAAAACATACGATTGAACATGCTGTCATTATTGCAGAAGGGAATACATTAACAGCTAATTGTTTACCGCGTACATTTCGGAAAGAGAGTTTTCCAAAGAAGAAGGGCATATTGCCTCTTAGAGAAGCACTTCATCAAACGGAAAAAGAATTAATAGATCAAGCGTTAATTGAAACAGAAGGGAATATATTACAAGCTGCAAAAATGTTAGGTATCCCTCGTCAGACGCTTCAATATAAACTGAGTAAGTACGACAAAACCGCCGAATAATTGGCGGTTTTTGTGTGTTTGCACCAATAAAAGAGCGTTTACATATATAAAAAGTAATGAATATGATAGTATGTATGGATTTCATACAGTGCTTAAAAATATTTTTTTCGCTTATATAATAGGGTTATCCGTACATTTACTTATCAATAAAGTAAAGTTGGCATAACTATTGCTTATATAAAGGATGAGCGTATAAAAAGGGGGAATAGCAATGTTACATGATGTATACAAACCAAATCGTCACTGGAAGGATATCGAATTATGGAAAGATGTTACTGAAGAGCAATGGAATGATTGGGTTTGGCAATTAACGAATACGATCAAAACGTTAGATGACTTAAAGAAAGTGATTAACTTAACACCTGATGAAGAAGAGGGCGTTAAAATTTCAACGAAAACGATCCCGTTAAATATTACACCGTACTATGCTTGGTTAATGAATCCTGATGACCCACGCTGTCCGATTCGGATGCAATCTGTACCGATCTCGGAAGAGTTATATAAAACAAAATATGATTTAGAAGATCCGCTTCATGAAGATGAAGATTCACCAGTTCCAGGGTTAACACATCGTTATCCTGACCGCGTACTATTCTTAGTAACGAATCAATGTTCTATGTATTGTCGTTACTGTACACGCCGTCGTTTTAGTGGACAAATTGGAATGGGTGTGCCGAAGAAACAATTAGATGATGCAATTGCTTACATTCGTGAAACACCACAAGTACGAGATGTATTAATCTCTGGTGGTGATGGTCTTCTTATTAACGATAAAATTTTAGAATATGTATTAAAAAATTTACGAGAGATTCCGCACGTTGAGATTATTCGTATCGGAACGAGAGCGCCGGTAGTATTCCCTCAGCGTATTACAGAAAACTTATGTAACATTATTAAAAAATATCATCCAGTATGGTTAAATACACATTTCAATACATCTATTGAAATTACTGAAGAATCGAAAAAAGCATGTGAAATGTTAGCGAATGCTGGTGTTCCAGTCGGAAACCAAGCAGTAATTTTAGCTGGTATTAATGACAGCGTTCCAATTATGAAAAAACTAATGCATGACTTAGTAAAAATCCGTGTACGTCCATATTATATTTATCAATGTGACTTATCTGAAGGTATTGGTCATTTCCGTGCACCAGTTTCTAAAGGTCTTGAAATTATTGAAGGTTTACGCGGACATACGTCTGGTTATGCAGTACCAACATTCGTTGTTGATGCACCAGGAGGGGGCGGTAAAATTGCGCTTCAACCAAACTATTTAATCTCGCAAAGTGCAGATAAAGTTGTACTTCGTAACTTTGAAGGTGTTATCACAACGTATCCAGAGCCAGAAAGCTACATTCCAGGAAGAGCAGAAGGGTACTTTAAAGAAATTTATCCAAACTACGAAGAAAAACGTTCAGATGTTGGTATCGCAGGCCTTATGAGTGATAAGAAATTCAACCTTGTTCCAGACGACTTACAGCGTATGAACCGTCGTAAAGACTATGAAGAGAATGAAACGCATGCAACATTAAAAGATAAACGTGATAAGCGGGACCAATTGAAAGATAAAAAATATCAAGCACAAATGGCTAAATTAGAAGAAAACGACAAAAAAACCGAGGGTGATGCAGTATGAATTGTATGTGGTGTGACAGTACAGAAGCAAAAGAAAGCTTAAATACTGTATATTGGGAATTGCCAGATGGTACGAAAGCCATTGAAATCCAAGAGACACCATGCATTTCTTGTTCCTCATGTGGTATGGACTATCAATCAGATCAAACAGTGAAAGAAATAGAAGATCAATTGTTTTTAATTTATACGAAAGATTTACCAAAACAACTAACATATGAAGAATTAATGGGAAGACCCCGTCTATTAAAAAGAAATTATTTTGACTTTTAACCAGCTTTTATGCTGGTTTTTTTCTTTTTTGCCTTGTATAATGTACCCAAGTTAGAAAGGTAGGGAATATTTTTGAAAAAGACATTTTACCACTATATGATGAAGCATCGTGCAGCTTTATTTAGTAATGAAATATCGAATTTAGCAGAGGCAATGTACGATGATTTAAGTTTTCCGAAGCAATCTGAAGATTACGATGAAATTAGTTCATACTTAGAGCTAAGTGGAATGCTAGCAAGTATGTCTATATTTGATGAAGCGTGGGAGTTATACATACAAGATAGATAAAAACTATATGAACTTTTTTGACGTGAAGCTAGTCTATTTGCTAGCTTTTTTTACGTTGTAAATAAATTTTCATATGGTGATATTTTTTATTGAAAAAATTTATGAATATACGCTTCTGTGATAAGCGTTTTTATGTAGGTTGCATATACTGTTATCAAAATCACGACGTCAAAAAAAGGAGAGATATAGATGGCAAGGAAAAAGCAACCTAAATATAACGTAGGGGACATAGTCGTGATTACGCTATATGGAACCGTTGGTAAAATCACAAATATGAAGGTTTTAGATGGAGTTTACGTATACGAAGTCAATAATCATGATGGATTTTACGTAGAGCAAACATTGCAGCATGTTACTGAGCAAGATATGAAAAAAGGTGAAACTGAGTGGATTGAATTAAACTATAATTTCACATTTGGTGATCTCGTGCAAGTAACAGGATACGATAAAGATGTGTTTCGAATTGTTGGTTTTCGTACAGAAGTATGGAGATATAAAAATGACGCATGGGAAGATACAATATATGAACTATCACGAATTACGGATGGTGAATGGTTAGAAGCGGATGAGTCAGATTTAACGTTACTTGCTAATGCTCAAACGGCAAATGCAATTTTGAAGAAAATGAAACAAGATAAAGCAGGTATGAATAAATTAGATTTAGGAAAATTAAAGTCAATTAACAACTCAAAAAAAGTGAGTGTTAAGACAAATCGTCAAGAAATCATTGATGGATTACTTGATATTTATAACGATTACCAATTGTTATTTGATACATTTAAAGATGAAGAATACAAAATTGTTATGGATGTTGTTCATAATTATTTAGTTAAATTGACAGAGAAAAAATAGTTAACTAGAAAGAGAGAATGAATTGAACAACAACATATGCAGTATAAGGTATGCCTACAACTATTAAAAAAATAAAAAGCCATTTAATAAGAGAGTCTGCCCATTGATCTTCATGCATGAACTCTTCTTTTGTTTGCCCTACTTCTTGCGTTACCTCGTATTGATATTCCATAATTATTTCCCCCTTTTGATAGCTTGTACTACCATCGTATGCATCTCGTCCAAAGGATATGACCTATAAAAAAAGAAAAACTATTTTTCTAATCTCATATACATAATTTTGAGATTTTTTCATAAAACAGAAATAAAGGAGTGATGCTCATGAAGGAAATTGAAGTCGTAATTGATACGGAAGAGATTGCGGAGTTTTTTTATGAGCAACTAATTGAAAGAGGATACGTCCCAAAACGAGAAGAAATTGAAGATCTTGCAGATATTACATTCGAGTACTTATTAGAGAAATGTATGATTGATGAAGTTTTTGATGAAGAGGATGAGTGAAAGTAACGACGGGCCTAACTCGTCGTTTTTTACTCTTTACAAACTTGTCACAAATGTAGCCAGCAATAGTTGGTATAATTAAAAGAAAATTTTACTCAAGAGGTGAAGGGATGTTCAAAAAAATTATTGATTCTTTATTAGGAAAGAAAAAATATCGTTCGTATTCTAGTAGTGATTATCGCCATAGAGGTCGCTCTTATTCAAGTAGCGATTATAAACGACGTTCATCTGGTTATGGGCATCATCATTATAAAAGAAAACGTAAAAGCCGTAGCTTCTTTTCAAGTAGCTAATGAAATGGCGTCGTATACTAGCTTTATTAGATAGACCACTACGAAAAAACACAATTGTCGCAGAACGTTATAAAATTGAATCAGTAATTGGAATGGGCAGTTATGGGGTTACATATGTCGTTAATGATTTACAAATAAATAGATATAAAGTCTTAAAACAATTAAGACAAAGTAAACAAAGATATGAGTCCGGTAGAAAATCATTTGAGCATGAGAAAATGATTTTACAAACATTAAACCATCATGCAATTCCTAGTTTATATGATCATTTCGTATGGGAGAAAAAAAGCTTTTTTGTGATGGAATATATGCCTGGTAAAAATTTCGAGGATTATATTTTCTCGGATGGGCATGTATATACAGAACGTGAAGTTTTTAAAATTTTATATGAAATATTAGAAATTGTATCAGTTTTTCATAGTAAAGGTATTATTCACCGAGATTTACGCATTCCAAACATATTAATGAAAGAAAACGAAATTAGTATTATTGATTTTGGATTGGCGAAATTGAAAGGCGAGGGGGATGAACGAGCTACAACTTATGAGGGTGAACAAGCTTTGATGCGAGAAGTTCACTTTCGTAGCGATTTTTATGCGCTTGGTCATTTCTCATTATTTTTATTATATGCAGGCTATGAATCTAATGAAAAACATGAAAAGCCATGGTATGACGAATTAACTTTGGAAAATTACAACCGTGAAATGTTGATGCGTATGTTACAAATAAAAACGCCGTACTATGAGAATGTACAAGATTTAAAAAAAGATGTAGCTTTTGCTTTAGAAAGGATGGAGAATCCATGTTTCAAAAGTTTTTAGCAAGCGTTGGTATTAGGTTTTAAAGCGCGTCATATAGAATGTGAAGAATTACCGTATCGATTACGTAAGCAAGTTCCATTTGCACAAGAATTTGAGTTTGTTCCTGTTTCCGGAGAGTATTATGGAAAATTAGATGAACTAGAATTATTAATTTTACCAAGTGCTTACGATCGCCTAGAGATTATTATGGAAGTAGACAGAAAATCTCGCGGATTAGCAGGTTTATTTGCAGAAGCACTTGATCTTGATGAGAAAGTGAGTCGCTTTACAGTAACGAATGAAGATATTCCAACGATGAAAGAAACAATTAACAATTATATTTTTTAATAAACTATGCATAAAAAAGAAATGGAGAGGAAAACTAAAACAACCGCTCCATTTTTTTGCATAGTGAGGTTATGTATGTGAAACGATATCGACATTTATACTTGTTAAGTTTTACGCTACTCATTTGTTTTGTCGTATTATCACTTTCGTATCATACCGCTTGTATTGAGAAATTTGACAATATAGTCGCACATTTTATTCAAAGTTTTCGAAACGATTATTTGACAGCCTACTTTACTTGGGTGTCTTTTATCGGTTCCAAAAGAATATATTTTCCGTTACTCATTATTCTTGTAATGTATTTTCTCGTTAGAAAAAAGTTGCTTAGTGCTTTACTTCTAACAATTAATTATTATGGATCTCGTTATTTAAACAGTATGCTTAAACTATGGTACGAGCGAGCAAGACCTGATGTAACACAGCTTGTTACTGCAACTGGATATAGTTTTCCGAGCGGTCATACGATGAATGCTACTGCTTTTTTAGGATTTATTGCATACGTCACGATTACAGAAGAACGTATTACGTTGCATAAAAAATTGTTGATTATTTTTATAGCGAGCTTTGTTGTATTATCTATTTCAGTTAGCCGAATATATCTTGGCGTTCACTATCCATCTGACATATTAGCAGGATGGGCAGCTGGCGGTAGCTGGCTCGTTTTATGTGTTATATTTCATAAAACGTTCATTAAAAAAGAACCTATGTCATAATAGGTTCTTTTTCCATTGGTTCAACATGAATGTGCGCATGATAAATGCCAAATTTTTTCCGAAGCATTGCCTCGATGTTGTCAGTAATACAGTGACTTTCTCCAACATCCATACGAGCATCTACCTCGATTGTAATATCAACGTACGTTTGATTCCCGTACATACGAGCGCGAATATCTACGATGTTTTCCACGCCACCAATATGTTCAATCGCATCAGCGTACTCTTCCATCTTATCTGGATCGATTCCATCCGTTAACATATGAGAAGCTTCTACGAAAATCTCCCATGCAGTTTTACAAATAATAAGACCGACAATTAAAGCAGCAATAGGATCTAAAATAGGCATTTGGAACTGCGAACCGACAATACCTACTACTGTACCAATACTTACGAGGGCATCTGATAAATTATCCTTTGCAGCTGCTTCTAATGATTTACTTCTTGTTCGTGCTGCAATCTTTTTCGTATACAAATACACACAGTACATAACGACAGCAGAAAATAAAGCTACCCATGCAGCAAGTACATTAGGTGCAGCTTGTTTCGGATTTAAAAAAGATTGAATGGCACTAATAACAACTTCTAATCCGACCGTTGCCATAATAAAAGAAGCAACAAGTGATGCAATTTGTTCTGCACGCGAATGCCCATAAGGATGATCTGGATCACGAGGTTTCCGAGAGATTTTTAGACCAATTAATATAGCTAAAGAAGCACCGATATCCGTTAAGTTATTTAAACCGTCAGCACGTAATGCGCTAGAGAGGGTAATATAACTGATGATGATTTTCATAGAGGATAAAAATATGTAGGCCATAATGCTGACAATCGCACCTTTATCAGCTTCTTTATGAGAAAGAGTATCCATTTTAATCACTCACCTTTCTACAAGGAATTTCTTTCTATAAATAGAGTATCAAACGAAAGTCGTGTGGGTCTATACAAACATTGTTGACGTTTTTTAGCTTTTTAAGAAGGGGATAACAAAGTTTCGTGAAGGAAAAATATGTTGTAAAGTGCAAAGTTAGGATATGAACGCGATTTGGATCTATGTATAACGGAAGGGGGAGGAGAAGGGAGTTCAAATATGTACACTTCTGACAGCTGATTTGGAAAAAATAAAAACCCTCTAGAAAATATTTTTCAGAGGGTTTTCATCTTAGTATGCTTCTAAAAACTCAGTAACTTGCTCTTCAGTTTTTGCGTTAGCACTATGTAAGTGGCCTAGCTTCTCACCATTTTGATATACAAGTAAACTTGGAATACCCATTACTTGATACTCTTCAGCGATACTTGGGAACTCATCTTTATTAATAGAATACCATTCAAACTTATTGAACTCTTCCATCACATCACCGATAAAGTTGTCCATACGCACGCAATCTGGACACCATGTAGTATAGAACTTAACAACTACTGGCTCCTCGCTTGCGATGATGTCTTTGAATTCCTGTTCTGATTTGATTTCTTTCATGTTTTTGACTCCTCTCAATGTCAATCGGATATGCTAGTATTTTTATGCAAAATCCGTAATTGCAAACATATTGCAAACAATAGTTTTGATGAAATAGATTGTTTGCAATATCTTCGACTGCTTCTATGTCCTGATCATTCATTTGTGATTTTTGGATATACACCTTAAATCCTAGTAACGAATATTAGGAACCTCACTTTTCTTTATAAGCTTTTTCATGAGCTATGTCAAACTTCTGAAATTACATGGGTTACCGTTATATGGCGGACAAACCAAACCGTAGTTGTTATAGCCTTCAACCATATTGCTCGTTTTCCTCAGAAATTTTTTGCAGATGGTCATTTAATGCCATTAAAGTAATGTCAGGCAAAACCAGCAATCTATTTCCTATAGATGTTTTAGGTTTATGAAATTTTTTTGTGATATGAGAGAGGGAACGATTAATAGATAAAGTTCTTCCTTCAAAATCAATATCCTTCCATTACTATCAAATCATTGATTAGCGGTATCGCCATGATTTGCCGATTTTATACAGCTCAAATGAAGATGATGAGTGTTCACTTGAAACGTATATTGATGGGGAAGATCACGATGAAATTGACAAGTCAATAAAATACCAACTCATTGATTACGCACTAGACAAAAGAAATGAAAAACTGTTCCGTAAGTTGATTGCGAATTAAGGGGGAGGTGAAAGGCTAGTGGTCCTTTACAAATTCAAACTCACTACCATTTTCGAACAATGGCCGAATGAAGAATATGTGGTAGCAGAAACTGAAGGAAAGGCAAGATTCCTGTATTGGCGAAAGTTCAGAACAAAGTTTCTAATAATGCCGATGGCTGAATTCATGAAGTTTGTAACGTGCGAGAATGAAGGTGTTTTTGATAGCAAGCGAATGTATAGCGCAGAACAAGCGTTTAAGAAAATGTAGCTGGCATGTGGGGTACGCGATCGTTGGAAACTGGAAAACTGATCTATTCGTTTTGTTCGATGGGGAAATTGAGAAGCATAATTGCCATCCTTATTGGGAAATTGCTTACTATAATGATGAGGGGAACGTGGTTCGAAGCTACCAGAAGGGAGAGTATGCGATATAAGAAAAAGAGGACTAGCAGTCGTACCTGCCGTCCTTTAGTAGGAGAAAAGTATTCTTGGTTAAAACTACGAATAAACAGAAAATCTGCTTGTAATTAGTTTTAACCTAAATGTACGTGTCTATACAAAAAAAGGAGCTGTCTCATAAGTCTCTTTGGAAGTAAAATCACATGAAATTGAAAAAGCAGAAACGTTATTAAATCAACGTTTCTGCCTTTCACTTTTTATTCGATTTTGACTAAAAAGCACTTTTTGGGACAGTCTCTAGGAAGCGAAATCCCAAGCACCAAAATGGCTCGTATTGGTCTACAGGTTCAAAAGTAGTATATGTAAAACGAAAAAATCTCATACAAAAAGCAGACAACGATTTTGGTTGTCTGCCAGTGAGTCGAATGAGTTAGCTAATTGTGATAAATTGCATTCCCATTGCGAGAAGAGTGAAGCTGCTAGTTCAAACAGCTTGTTAGTATTATTTTCGATATTTTAAAAAATATACACAGAAAGCAGATAAGTGAAGAACCTATCTGCTTCTGCTGTAACAAAAGAAAGAAGTATTAGCCGTGGATACGGCGGCTTGAAAATAGTATGTATTTTTATTTGAAAAATATTCAAGGGGTGAAGACATAGGGAATCTTTGATAAACGGTGTCTATGAAAGTACTCAGTTAATCAATAAAGAAAAAGAGTAAATATAACAGCCATTGATTTAGTTTCATTTAGGAGATAGGAATGATGATAATGGTTAAAACAATATCAATTATCGTAGGCGTTGCTTGTGATCTGGTGGGCGTCTTGTTTGTTGTTAAGGAAAGATAAAGAGGTAGACTAGCAATTTGAAGAATAAATAGGAATATTATTAGTTTAAAACACAAAACATAGGCTAGTAAACAAGCTGTTTCCCCTTTTATTCATAGAATATAATGAATTCTATTTATAGAGGAGGTAATCATATTTATGGGATGGAATAATAATTTTCGAGATTGTGATAGATTTTGGGATGATTTAATGTTTGGCAGATGCAGACACAGAGATTGTGATGACCGTCGTTGTAGACGTGATCGTGACTGCGATTGTGATGAGTGTCGTCGCAGACGTAATCATGAACGTGATCGTGATCATGATCATGATGATCGTCGAAATTGGTAAATTCCTTGGAAAGAGTGCTTTGAAGAAAAGCGCTCTTTTTTGTTCAGGGATAATAGGGAAAATAAAAAAAGAGAGCTAATGCTCTCTTTTTTTGGATGTGGTAATTAATCACAAATTGGTATTCCAAGCACTCTTAGAGCCAATGCTACTTGAAGCGAAATCTCTAATCTAGCAATTTCGATACCAGCTACTGAAAGAACTAAAAAAGGTTGTCCATTTACAAACACAACGCAACTATCCATGGTTACGCCTCCTTTCTAGCAATCTACTATAGTATATGAACGGATTATTAATATGTAATAGTTGAATTAATTGATTTTATAGAATTGATAGATTAGTCCATTTAAACAAAACAAACGAACTCAACGAATTGAACAGGCAAAACAAAGGTTAGAAGAGGAAAAGAGACAGAAGTTCGCAGCAGAAGTACGTGATCTATAAAACAAAAGAGCTAGAAAAAGAGAAAAATAAAAAAAAGATTTATTAAGGATGGTTGATGGGAAAGTTATGTTTTATGAGGTTATCTCATTGATAGATAGTGGATATAACCCTTACTTGTTATCGAAAGCATTGAATATAGATTGCCAAACTATAATTACAATTAAAGAATATAGAAAAGGGTTTAAAGTACCATGGAATTATAAAAGGATGATTAAACATCAAGATATAATGTACTCCTTAACTGGGAAGGAAGGTAAAGGAAATTCAAGATTAAATCATTTACTATAAAGTAGCGAATTCGCTGCTTTTTATTTTATAAAGAAAAAAGCCCTATCTGGGGCTAGATGATTTTCTTCATGCTACAATGACGGCATTCTCTTGAGAAGATGAAATTTTTAATGGAACTTTTGAATACGGAATTACCACAATTATCACAGCGACCGCTGATCTTATTATCAGGATGTTCTTCGTATGTGTATATTTTGCTTAAATCGTATTTTTGTTCATGTTCTTTATTTTCCATTCGTTTCACCTGCATATCAATCTGAATTAAAGCAGCTGAAGCACAATAACATGAAGTGTTCACGTAGTGGATGCTTTTTATTTTGCAAAAAGAACCTGCAAACATGCAGATTCTCCTGATAATGATTTATGAAGTAAGACCCGAAAATATAATACAATGATTTGAAAATGAGTTCAAGTAAATGAAAAGAACCCGCTGGAGTTCGGGTCCTTTTCAGAAGTGATGATGTTTTCTCGGCTTGGGAACTGAGAAAATACAAAAATATAATACAATGAGTTTTAGAGAATTTCAAGACTGAATTAGAGTAATTTTGGAAGAGAATGAAGGATGGATAATCAAAATAAAAAAATGGAATTTGCAATTGTTGAATTAAGAATTCAAGTTACTGGACTGCAACAAACGATTAATGAATTAACACGGAGAGTAATTATGTTAGAAAGGAATTAGTAATGAAAGTTGATACAAATCATGTTCAAGAAATAGTCAAACAATCTATGGTAATTAAAAAGATTAACGACAATAAATCGGTAGGGATGGATTGTAAAGTTGGGTATGTAAAGAGAAGCCCACATAGTACGAGTAGCCGTTTACTCAGAAGAGTCCGTATAGCATCTTATATTTGGGAGATTAAATCTGAAATGGTTGAAAATGTATTTAGGGAAGCGATAGATGTAAGGAATGAGAAAATTAAGATTGCTTTTGCAAATACGAAAAAAGGTCCTGTTATTTCCAACAAGACCTTTCCTAAAATGGCAAAGAGTAACTCTTACCTTACTCTTCTCGTATATAATACATGAAAAAGATAGATGTGTATACAACAAGAAATTCCAATATAATTATTCGAATATAGTGTTTAAAAATAAAGGGGTGGAATTTAAAATAAGGAATTAAATTACAAACGTTGATTTATCAATTGGTTTGAATGTTTTTCTATCAACTTGTAGTAAATAAAGTGATATTGAGATAATAAGATATGTAATTTTGCATACCGGATTGTCAAGCTGAATAAGGGGGTAAATGATACGGAAGTTGAAGGAGAGTAATACTGAAATTTCATTTGCCTGTTTACTGTGTGAAATAAATTCATTTGAATAGAAGCAAAAATAGAGGTTTGCCTTAGACATTTATGAAGGTTAAGAATATTTATAAAGAAAGGAGTAAATACACAGGTCCGATTTTTGTAATGATGGAGGGAATTGATGTGGACATAACTCAAAGTATGGCGCGAATAGTGGTTAATGGGAAAGATCTTCCGTTTAATTCAGTTAGAACTTCTGCATGGAATCAAGGGCCTGTAACTGATTTAATTGTTTCAACAAACCAAAGAGTCGAAGAGTTTTATCAATTCATGTGGTCACAAGTGCCAATTACACTTGCGATGTATTTTCTTCAAGGAGCGGACTTAATGAGGTTTGCTAGAATTATTGGGATTAATCAAAGTGTAACGGGAGAATATATTTATCATTTTTCTTGGGGATAAAACGAATATAATGTAGCATAATAGCTGCTTTTTTATTTTGTGAAATTTTATAGGGTGGTGAATAGGAGGTTAGGAAAATAAGGTTAGAGCGTGATATAGAGAATTTGTGAATGTATTTAAGCTCGTAAAGATACTCGGTTACTTCTTTTAATACAATGGGGTTTACAAACAAATGTATAGAAGTATACATAAGATAATATGAAATGAGACGAATAATATCCTCTTCATGTATATTACAATTAACAAGAAGTACGTAGAGAAGGCGGCTATAAATATGAAATTTTTAAGGAGCACAAAAAATAAAAAAACAGAGAGACATATTTTGTCCCTCTGTTTTTTTATATTATTCACAAATAGTTCCGGTTGCTATACCAGTTGGGGCAACACCTACTGGAACCGTATCTATAACCGTATTTGTAGCAGTATTGATAACAGAAACAGTATTACTACCTTGGTTTGTAACGTATGCGAGAGTGCCGTCTGGTATGATCGTTACTTGATCCGGGGATAAAGCAACAGGAATTGTATCGATTACAGTATTTGTCGCCACGCTTATTACTGATACATTATTACTTACTTTATTTACAACGTAAATACGAGTGCCATCTGGTGTAATATCTATACCAACCGGTTCAGAACCTACGCTAATTGTATTAATAACGGAATTCGTAGTGGTGTCAATAACAGAAACAGTATTGCTATTTTGATTTGTGACATAGGCACGAGTGCCATCTAGTGTAAAGACGATTATTCTAGGACGAATGCCAACAGGAATGGTAGCGCTAACTGTATTCGTAGCAGTATCAATAACAGAAATATTGTTGCTTAATTCGTTTGCAACATATGCAAAGGCCCCATTTGGAGAAACAGTGATTCCTTGTGGAGCGTTGCCAACAGGAATGGTAGCAACAACTGTGTTAGTAGCAGCATTAATAACAGAGACCGTATTGTTACCGTGATTTCCAACATAAACAGTTGTGTTATTTGGAGAAACAGCTACACCGATTGGATTAGATCCAACAGGGATGGTAGCAATAACTGTATTCGTAGCCGTATTAATAACAGAAACGGTATTAGAAAAAATATTAGTAACATAAGCGCGAGTCCCATTTGGAGAAACGGTTACTTCGAGAGGTGCATTACCTACAGTGATTGTAGCAACAACTGTATTTGTTCCGGTATTAATTACAGATACTGTATCATTTGTTGGATCATCTATGGCTCCTGCATTTGTAACATAAACAAGGAAATTACATGCAGGTCCAGTCGGTCCAGTCGGTCCAGTCGGCCCAGTCGGTCCCGGTGGACATTCACACTCTCCAGTTGGCCCTGGTGGTCCTTCCGGTCCTTGAATACCTTGCACACCTTGAGGTCCAGTCGGCCCTGGTGGTCCTTCCGGTCCTTGAATACCTTGCACACCTTGAGGTCCAGTCGGCCCTTCGAGTCCTTCTGGCCCTTGAAGACCTTGGATACCTTGAGGTCCAGTTGGTCCTTCTGGTCCCTCCGGCCCTTGAATTCCTTGTACCCCCTGAGGTCCAGTCGGCCCTGGTGGTCCAGGAACTCCCATTCCGGTTCCGGATCCAGTTGGCCCTGGTGGTCCCGGTGGTCCTTGAATACCTTGCACACCTTGGGGCCCAGTCGGTCCCGGTGGTCCTTCTGGCCCTTGAAGCCCTTCCACGCCTTGAGGACCAGTCGCTCCTGCAATTCCTTCCGGCCCTTGAAGCCCTTGGACACCTTGAGGACCAGTCGCTCCTTCTGGTCCTTCTGGCCCTTGAATACCTTGGACACCTTGAGGTCCAGTCGCTCCTTTAGGTCCTGGAAATCCTCTAGGTCCAGTCGCGCCAGTAGGACCGGGTATTCCGGTAATATTTAATAGAGAACTATTCAATATTCCTTGCAAAATTAAGTTGAATGTTTGTTGTAACAATGGGTCTGATATATTGGAACAACTAATGAGCGAAGATAAATTTTGGAATAGAAATTGAAATAACGCAGAGATTTGAGTAAGCGATGCAGTAGGTAAGGAATTAATTAATTGAGTTATAGTTCGTATAACTAAATTTCTATTTGGAGTATTTGGTTGCACTGTAATAATTAAATCGTTTAATGCCTGTAATGCAGATTGGAGTATTTGTATAGTTGTCGGATTTGGCGTGGTAAAGAAAGAAAGGATAGCTTGGTTTAATCGGTTAATTAGGGACAATAATTCTTGTTGTTGAGAAAATGAGAAAAAAACAGGTGTACAACAATTACTTTGATTGCAAGAGGATATAGAAATAAAACAGGGAAATTGGAACTTTTTGCACGGGTCGTTTGAGTTTTGATTGTTTTTCATAATTACCTCCTTTTAAAAAATTTAAATAGTAAGTACATTTGATAATCAATATTTGCTTCTAATTGTAATGTGTTTATGAGTATAAGTTATATGTGAAATACCCAGGAACATTTTTTTTAAGTATATGTAAATAAAATGGAGGTGTTCTTATGAGACTAGTAATATTGTAAAAATTTGATGATAATTATAAGGTTAATTAAGTTAGAGTCTAATGAAGTTCCATTTAGAATTTTATGTAAGGTTATTCATTTTTTTATTATGCTTTAAAAATTCAATCATGTTTAATAATTGAAACGAGTAATTGAAATATGAAATTGAAGATATTAAAAGAAAGAATAAAATGAGAAACTTACTAAAAGTTAACGTACTAGTTTTCAGCACTTCCTAAAAAAAGAATCATACTATGATTTGTAATAGCTTATATGGAAGTGAGTTGAAAATAATGTTTTATTCATATTTTGCTAATCAACCTAGTATGCGACCAGCGTATGGTACATCAATCACGTTTAGCGGAGCACAAAGTACAGTTCAAGCTGTTCAACAAGCGTTACAAATGCAACAACAAATGCAAATGCAGCAACAAGGTATCCAGCCTTATTATTCATCCATGGAGTATTTTTATCCAGTGTATCAAATCACACCGTATGGAAGTTCTTTTCTTACAATTCCATATGGAACTGTATTTAATTTATAAATGGAAAGTTTAATTAGTAGGGAGCTGGTAACTCAAACCGAGTATTAACCATCATCAATTGGATATATACGGGAAACCCAGCTCCCACCTACCTTTATGGCATATGCCGAATTTTTAGGTAGCCGCAAATAGCGGAAACAATTGAGGGGGATGAGTGTATATGTAAGCGTCAAATCGTTCCATCTACAATTTGTAAATAGCTGATGAGAGAAACTTTATACATACTCTACAAGTGTTTTTTTTGATAAGAAAATATCGATAGAAGAAAGAATGAGAATTATCTTATCATGACAAATGATGGATAGTGACACTATATGAAAGGATACATGAACATTTACTAACGCGAACCAGGACGAGAGGTAACAAATATGTTTCCTACTATTGATATCGTTTGGTATGCCGTTAATACAGGATTAGAGGAGAAGCAAATAAATGATGAGGGGATATATGTAGCACCGATTGGCTTCATAGACGGAGTTTTAAGTACTTCGGAAGACGTCTCACATTTTGAAGCAGCAAGATTCCCTTCTCCAATTAAATAACGAAGAGAATAAAATACTTTTCAGTAGGTCTAGTTAATCCCCTGTACCGAATGGTGGGGGATTATTATTGTTTTTTAAAAATATATAAGTAAATCGATTAAACATAGTTTGTTTCATGAAAATTTCACATGCTAAAGATGTAATGATGAAAGGTAAAGTTTTAAAATTATTTTTTACAGTTTTGATGTCGAAAGGGCTATCTTATTTTAAGTATGAGATCTTCTACAGGTAATACAAAGAGTAAGTAACAAGGTTGTAAAAGTTCTTTGGCATTACATTTGCTAGTTGCCTAACGGTATAAAAAGACATCTTAATTTATGTCCGTATAATTACAGGCTTTTTCATTACTATATAGAAATTACATATTTAACATCGGTTTGCGCAGGTATTACTATTGTATGGAAAGGAATAACATTAAGGCAAGTACACTATATAAAAATAAAATAAATCCTAAGATGAGTAGTATGGGGTGCAACTTGAACATATTTGACCTCCTTGAGTATATAAAGAATTTTAATACATCTTTGGTCAATTTAGAAGGAAAATATATTAGGTGAATGGTGCTTGAATGGATACACTAATTTAAAAGAGTAGTGAATGTATAATAAAGAAGTATGGGGGCACCTTGACTAGATTGTTTATAAAGGGCAGGTCGATTTACTACACTACGTGAAATATAAAAGTAATCAGATTTATATGTACAGAATAAGGGATGAATAAAAAAAGAGCATACATAAAAAGTACGCTCTAAAGAAAGATAGGTTTTATGAGTGGATAATCTCCATACGATAATATATGCTTGGTTAATGAAAATGTGTGAAAAATCAATAAATTATCAATGGAATATCATGAAATAAGTAATTTTAGTCTATTAATCAAGTTGTGTAGTTAACCAAATTGTAAGGATTGTGTATAGAACGGATTAACAACTCGATAATGATTGTACTTCAGTTTCGTATTTCGTATAGTTTGGATATTGCGTAATAGTTTGACATTTAGGTGTGGAAAGTTGATTAATTATAGAAACATTTGTAATTACCTCGTTACAAGGGCCGAAAAATGTAACTTTTAATTTTGAATTTGGTGGAACTTTGAAAACAATAGGTTTTTTCTCCATGAAATCAGCTCCTATGATGCAGTATTGTATACTGCGTTTTTTCGTTCATAATTATAAAGACGTACTAATATAATATGAACTTTTAGTTGAGTTGATAATGATATGGAGTTCTATGGCATGGGGAAATGTGGAAAATGCAGTAAAAACTGAGAATGTTCTATACAATGTATAATCAATATAATAGGTAAAAGTAAAAAATAAGTAATTTATCTAATACGCTTTTTTTCTTGCTACATATTATAGTAGTAAGAATTGTATTAGGAGGTAATGAAAGATTGCAAGAAAATGTACAAGCTCAACCTCAGCTTTCACCACCATGGATCACATATTTCAATGAGTTGAAAAATTCAATTGGTGCTGATCCAACAGTTACAGTTGGTCCGCTAATTCCAGTTGGCGGGAATTATATTATTTTAGTGCACGCGTTAAGTGATGAAAAAGCGAGAGCGTTAGCAACGCTTCTAAAATCTTTTGTGGAATTTGGGAATGTAAGTGTAACAGTTATTGTAACTAATAATGAAAATGACATTGTAAATCCACTGCCATGTCCACTAGATGCATTTGAAATTGCCCATTTATTTCAAGTGGCGCTAGAAAATAATCCTTATTTCGAACAAGTTGTTGTACAGCCTCAACTCCCTGGTGGGGCAAATGTTGTCTTTCCTGTTTTTGCTGCAAAAGTAATTCAATTTTTTAATGATGACATTTCAAATTTATGTCAAACATTTACTGGTGTTGCTGCAAATGTATTTCATGATGTAATGAACGATGATGTTTGTGGTATCCCAATATTATTCTCCACAAGCTGTGTTCCGAGCAGTGAAAGTGCACAATTACAAAATACAGATTTAACACCAAAACTGTTTTATTAAATTGTGAGAAGACATTTTCATTAATAGAAAATGTCTTTTTCGTATGCATTAACGTTATTTTGTAGAGTTATTGCGGACGATAAACGAGGCTTCCACTGATAAAATTGTTACTGAATCTTATATAGAGTGTAAAGATAGTATTTTTGAATTGAAATATAAAAGAAATGAGAGATAAATTGTTTTCGTTAATATAGAATAATCACAAAAAATACAGTAAATTAACTTTCATACATATGTTTCATAGTATAAAGAAGATTAATTACAAAAAACGAAGATTAGTAATAGAGAAAATGGTTCTAATATTAGCGCAAAAGATAGATTGATTAACTAATGTTATCTACTGATACATAGTTTTTTCACATGAAATGAATTACATGTAGAAAACACATTGTTTACACAAGTTTATTGTATAGTTATTCTTGTATAATAATAAAAGTGAGGTATTTTGAATTGAAAAAGAAAAAGCTATTTTTAGGAACAATTATTTCATGCGTAGTACTGGCATTATCCGCATGTGGTTCCTCAGACAACGTAGTAACATCAAAAGTAGGAAATGTTACAGAGAAAGAGTTAAGTAAAGAATTAAGACAAAAATATGGGGAAAGTACTTTATACCAAATGGTGTTAAGTAAGGCGTTGCTCGATAAATATAAAGTTTCAGATGAGGAAGCAAAAAAGAAAGTAGAAGAAGCAAAAGATAAAATGGGTGAGAACTTTAAAGCGACTTTAGAACAACTTGGATTGAAAAACGAAGATGAATTAAAAGAAAAAATGAAGCCAGAAATTGCATTTGAAAAAGCGATTAAAGCTACTGTCACAGAAAAAGATGTCAAAGATAACTATAAGCCAGAACTGAAAGTAAGTCACATTTTAGTGAAAGATGAAAAGACTGCTAAAGAAGTGAAAGAGAAAGTAAATAATGGTGAAGACTTTGCGGCTTTAGCGAAGCAATACTCAGAGGATACCGGTTCCAAAGAACAAGGCGGAGAAATAGCTGGTTTTGCACCAGGGCAAACGGTGAAAGAATTTGAGGAAGCTGCATATAAATTAGATGCAGGACAAGTAAGTGATCCAGTAAAAACAACTTACGGTTACCATATTATTAAAGTGACAGATAAAAAAGAATTGAAGCCATTTGATGAAGTGAAAGATGATATTCGTAAAGATTTAGAACAGCAAAGACTACAAGACACGACAGGTAAATGGAAGCAACAAGTAGTCAATGATTTATTGAAAGATGCTGATATTAAGGTGAATGATAAAGAGTTTAAAAAGACATTTGAATTTCTAGAAAAGAAATAATGACTGTAATTAGAAAAGGGAACCTTTAAAGGTTCCCTTTTCTAGTTAGTGTGTGAGTTATAAATAGATAGTAAGACAATACAATATTACATATAAATATTAAGAATTACAATGGAAATTTATGTAATTGTCTTGGAGTAGGTTAATCATTACTTCGTAGAATATTGATATTATAATGTTTTGTTTCATCTCATTAAATATAAAACGAATTAATTAATTTTAGCCCATTATTTGTAGGCAGTAAGATTTGCGTAGGCTAATTATTAGTCAGGAATGAACAAAGCTTGAGTGGATTAAAGTTTCACTTTACCCCACTTTAATGGGCAGTAAGACCCCCATCTCAAAATTCAGCGAAAGCAAAGAAGTTAGGTGGGGATCAACTGCCCATAAAAGTCCGATTGGTTCAACTAATAATCAGTGGGGGATGAAGAAAACCCCCACTGATTAAAGTTTCATTTTATAGAAGTGGATAAACATAATTTGCAGAATGAAACATACAATAAGATTGAAATATATTGACGTTAAATGAAGTGAAAAGCAGAGCATTCTATTAAGATGGATGTTCTTTTTAGTATGAAATTTTAAGGAGAAGAATGAATACTTTTAAATGAATTATTGAATAGATAAATAAATTATGTAGGGGGAGAAAATGTGAAAGTAATTTTTCAAAGAGAAGACGGAGGAAAAATTTTTGAATCGTATGATGAAGATATAAATAACCTATTAGCTATTTTAAAAGAAACGAAAGGGATTAAAATCGGGATGGTTGAATATGAGGTATTAAAATACGAATTAGAGTATTTTCGAAACCCGAAAAAAGCAGTAACAGAGAGGGAGTTACATATAATAGTACAACCAAAATATATTTAATAATTAGAGTGAATTATTAATGAATAGTTTTATGCAGTATGTACGAAAAGAGAGTGTTTAAATTGCTCTCTTTTCATAGAAATTCATAAGGAACGAATGGAGGTCCGTTATAAATCCCTTAAATTTTGTGAGTTCGTTCTTTATAATATATGCTTTCATTTATAGATGGTTAATAAACTCGAAAAAATTAAAACTTTTTAGTTGATCTTTTCACCTCCCATTTAATAGGAAGTGAAAAGATCGTTTGATGAAGAAAAAATAAATCTCTTCTCAAAAGAACGTAAGTTCGTGTATAATTAGAACGAATGTTCTTTTTAGTGTAGATAGTATAAGATTTAGAAATAAAGTGAAACTGTAATTAGCGGGTGTTTACGGGGAGTTGATTTTCGACTTACTTTCCTTGTATGTCTTGAATTTTGAGGTAGGAGATTTCTTACCTGTTCATGCGGGAGAAATATGAGCCGAGCAATTATTAAAGAATAATCGAAGCACAATATGTTTGAAATAGAATGGATAAATAATCGAGGAGATAGAGAAATGAATGATGTAAAGATGCAAAGAGCAAAAAGAGAATGGGTTCCATTTACAGTAATGTCGGAACAGTTATTAAGTATGCGAAAGGTTATTGGAGAGAAATTTAAAGTACAAAAACCATTCTTAACAAAAGAAGCAAAAGAGGGAATTTCTGATAAATTATTAATGTCATTATTGTCTGAGAAAGAAATATTGGTGACATATTTTGAAGATGGGTACATACTTACAAGCTATATGACAGTTGTACATATAAATCCGCTAAAGCGCATTGTAATGTGTACTGACGCGTTTTATAAAACTTACGTATTTAATACTACGGATATTATTGAAATAACGTAAAGTAAGCTAAAAGTTAACTTTTAGCTTACTTTACGTTATGTTAGATGTGGAACAGAAAAAATGAAACGGAAAAGCAGCTAGCTTCATACTAGCTGCTAAGCCCCAGGGAAAGGGAGAAAAAGATAGGGTACTCCAAAAATCAACAATAGCTGTATAACAGCCTGATTATAGTATGGACAAATTTAAAATTCTTAAACAGAACGATGAAAAAATAGGGTTAAGCTGTACCGACTTGGTTTTGATCCGCAAGGTCAGAATCAAACGTATTAGTCGCACTCACACCATTAAAAGTATTAACAACAAAACCAACGTTGGAAGCGCCAGATCCATTATAAGCCTTCGTATTTTCTTTTGGAGAAACGTTGTAGAAATCACCTAAGTTAAATGAACCGTTACTATTTTGTACAACTAAATTCCCTACAACTGAGGGCATAGTTTTCACCCACTTTACAATCATTTGTTAACACTACTATATGGTCTTATAGTCCAAATGGTTCATCTAACAAAAATTGCGGAATAGTAAAACGTTTGAAGTGTAGCTTAATCCCATAATAAAAGTGTGTTAAACTGAATGTAAGGTTACGTAATTAAAAATGAAAATTGTATAATTATCATATATGAAAACAAAGGAGGCAAAATGTAATGAATAATGTTATAAAAAAAGTAGATTTAACAGATGCAAAGTCAAGTAATCTTGTTGCACTTATTTATAGCAATGAAGTTATATTGATTGAAGAAGCATTTTGTCCAAATGAAATAAAATTAAAGTTTAATGAAATTGCAATTTTATCGGCTATTAAAACGGCGCATATAATGAAAGTATCCATCAGAAAAGAGCTCGACGCGTTTTTTCATGACACGGGTGTTTTATTGGTGAAGCATAGTGCTGAGTATGGAAACAGTCAATCTATCACTATGCATTTTGAACAATTTAAAAAGTTGCAACATGAGATTGAGTATTTAAGTAAAAGTATGTAATAAGACAAGATGAAGATTCTTTCATAGAGGTGAACAGTTCTATGTTGAAAAAATGGTTTGAAAATTTTTTAGACGAATCTCACTGTAAACATAAATATAGTTTTATTAAGATGCAGGATAATGAAGATTTCAAAAGTGGTAAGTTAGGTGTAGCTTATGTGTATAGGTGTGAGAAGTGCGGGAAAGAGAAGTTGAAATTTAAAAGCAATAACGAAATAAATAATGATTTTTTTGATATATAGGAAAGAGTAACTGTTATGGGTTACTCTTTTTTGTATTTTTAACACATTATAGAATGCACAAAATTAAATGTAGAAAATAAATATGAGTTAAAGGAGGCCATTTATGTATTTCGAAAGCACTAGAAAACTTCTAAATAGGTGATAAGAATGAATCCAAGCGGTTTAAAAGTGACAGGAGCATGGTTTCAAGTAGGAGGAAATCTTACAGCGGCAATTGGGACGACAAGAGGTTTTATGGGGGAGGAGAAAGCTGAATCGAAAATTGTAATTGTAGGAAGCTCATTACAAGCCCTCGGGTATATATTGCAAATGATAGCGAGTAATGAAACCAAAGATGAAGGTGAAAAAGAAAATCAAAATATGTGTTTGGAGAATAAAAGTGAAATGCTCGATAAAATGGGCATTGAGTTATTAGCGTTAGGGAATATATCAAATGTAATAGGAATATATTTTAATATAAAGGAACAATTGAAAGAGAATGATTATCTCATAATTATAGGGAATAGCTTACAATCGATTGGAGCTTTTTTAGGAGTAGAAGCGGCTTTGCTTCAGGTTGGGATATTGCAGAAAATTATAGTAATAGGAAATTCTCTGCAAAGTTTAGGCGCTGGACTTCAAGCGTATCAAGGTATTATTAATGTAATGAAGAATAGAATCGAAAATGAAGAAAGTATAGTTGATCAGAAAGATGAGAGAATAATAGCACTCATTGGTGTTTGGATACAAGCGATAGGAACTGCTATTTCTGCGATAGGATTAACTATAATAGAGAAGGAAGAAAGGTTAGAAAAAATAATATGAAATTGTTCATGGAAAGATTGTATGTAAAATTTCAATTTTACATAAGTAGAAAAATTGAAGTGGTAGGTTTTATGCATTAAAATAGAATATATAACAGTAGAACAGTTATTAGTGGTTAATAAAAATATTAGAAATGCAAAAGTCATTGGTCCTTATAGTGTATGGAGAGATAAAAAATACAAAACAAGGAGTTTTCAAGAGATGATGTATTTGTTGGCAATTCTTCTTCCACCTGTAGCCGTATTATTTTGTGGAAAACCATTTCAAGCAATAATTAATTTCATATTAACATTAATATTTTGGGTTCCAGGCGTTATTCATGCGATATTAGTTGTACATGATAAAAAAGCAGATCGGCGTTTAAAAAAACAAATTCAAGCATATGATGAAATAAATAAAAAGAACAGAAGATAGCTGAGTTGTGAAACGATTTAAAAAAGAAAGGGGGGACCACCTCCTTTCTTTTTTTATTCTAGTTAAGTTTAAATTTTAGTGTAGCGGTAAGAATTTTTAATATAAGTATTGTGATAATTCGTTTTAGAGTGTGCGTTTAATAAACCGGTGTAAATGTTTTCAGGAACGTTAAAGAAATCATACATTCCATGCTTTAATTGAATGCGTAAAATCATAGAAAAAGGATTATATCCAACAGCAACTATAGTTTTGGAAATCACGGGAGATAACTCCATCATTACGCAACTCCTCACTTTTCATTTTTAATAATTTCTTATAGATGTTGAGGTTGTGGTGTTGAAATCTTTATAATTAAAGAGGTATTATACTTATATGCAATATATTAAATGTTCGTTATACGTAATTATAAGGAAGTTCACACGAAGTACATATCGTTGTGCTATTTTTATTTCACCTTTGATTTATAAATAAGAAAATATTGACCATTTGAAAAAAAGGTATATTATTTATACGAGGTATTAAAAATTCACTTTTTACATTCTATGCTTAAAGGGGCAGCATTATTAGAAAAATAGAAGTGAAAATACTTTGTATAAGAAGTATTCTAAAATTTATAATCTGTGAATTGGGAAAATATTGAATGCTCCAGGTCAATATACTTTCTTAATTAAATTCATTTTAGAAAGTGACCTCAATATTTTTAAGTAAATCAACGGGAGAATTGAAAGGCAGGAGAAAGTAACATGTCAGAAAATTATCGTTCTCGAGAGGAGCGACGACAAGTTAAAAAGAAAAAACAGCCAGCTTCTAAAACACAAAAACCAAAAGGTAAAACATCATTTTTTCGCAAGTTTTTAATTACTTGTTTATTACTTGGTATTGTTGGTTTAGTGGGGGGAGTTGCTACCTTCTTTGTAATGATTAAGGATGCACCAAAACTTGAGAAAGCAAAACTTGTTAATCCGTTATCCTCAAAAATTTATGATAAAAATGGCGATTTGGTATATGAATACGGGAAAGAAAAGCGGACGAATGTTACGTATGATCAAATTCCTAAATTAGTAGAAAATGCATTTTTAGCAACAGAAGACGCACGTTTTTATGAGCATAGCGGGGTAGACTTCAAAGGTACTGCCCGTGCTGTTTTGGTGAGTCTTAAAGGAGATTACGGTTCACAAGGTGGAAGTACGATAACACAGCAGGTTATTAAAAACTACTTCTTATCGATGGAAAAAACATCGAAACGTAAGGTCCAGGAAATATATTTAGCGTATAAGCTAGAACAACAATATTCAAAACATGAAATTTTAGAAATGTATTTAAATAAAATTAACTTAGGAAACCGTTCATATGGTATCGCAACAGCAGCACAAAACTACTATGGTAAAGAATTGAAAGATTTAACATTACCAGAGGTTGCGATGCTTGCAGGGTTACCAAAAGCTCCAAATAACTATGATCCATCGAAACCAGAAAATGTTCAAAGAGCAACAGAAAGAAGAGATGTTGTACTAAAATTAATGAATCGACATGGTTATATTACAAAAGCAGAAATGGAAGAAGCATCGAAAGTACCTGTGGATAAAAATGTTAAGAGTGCAGCTGAGCTACAAGCGATGCCATATCCTGCATTTATAGATGCAGTAGTGAAAGAAGTAGAAAAGGAAATACCAGATGTAAATATTGGCTCTGATGGTTTAGAAATTCATACAACTTTGGATCCAAAAGCACAGAAATTAGCTGACAATATTTTAAATACAAATATTATTAATTATCCAAATGATAAATTCCAAGGTGCTTTCACATTTATGGATACGAAAACAGGTGAGGTTCGTGCTATAGGTAGTGGACGCGGTGAAAATAAAGCAGTATTTAAAGGGCATAATATGGCAATTGAATTAGATCGTGCAGCTGGTTCAACTATGAAACCAATCTTTGATTACGGTCCTGCAATTGAATACTTAAAATGGGCTACGTATCATCAAATTGATGATTCTCCATTTAAATATTCAACTGGACAAGAAGTTCGAAATGCGGACAGAAGTCATTTAGGATCAATTACTATGCGTGAAGCGTTAAAAATGTCGCGTAACGTTCCGGCAGTTAAAACTGCAAAAGAAGTAGGGCTTAATAAATCAAAGGAATTCTCTGAGAAATTAGGTATTACATTTAATAAAGCGCCGGCAGAATCTACAGCTATTGGTACAAACGAAGTATCACCAACTGAAATAGCGGGTGCTTATGCGACATTTGGAAATGGTGGAAAGTATGCAAAACCGCATTTTGTTAAGAAAATAGTTTATCCAGACGGCAAATCACAAAGTTTTGAGCAAAAACCAAAACAAGTTATAGCTGACTCTACAGCATATATGATTACTGATATGCTTCGCTCAGTAGTAACATCAGGTACTGGTACAGCGGCAAATATTAGTTCTTTAGATGTAGCTGGTAAAACGGGTACAACAAACTATGATTCAAAACAATTAGCGAAATTTAACATTCCAGAAAGTGCAACTCGTGATAGTTGGTTTGCTGGATATACACCGCAATATACGATGGCAGTATGGACTGGGTATATGAAAGATGGTAAAGACGAGTATATTAGTAGTAAAAATACGAAAATTGCACAGTTGATTTTTAAAGAAATGATGAGTGAAATGGCTACAGATAAATCACGCTTTAAAATGCCAAGTAGCGTTATTCAAGAAGGTAGTGAGCTACGTATAAAAGGTGAAAAACGTGATTCATCGCCAAATACTAGCGTACCGGATACAACGGAGCAACCAAAACAAGATCAGCAGCAAAAAACTGAAGAAGAGAAAAAGCAAGAAGAATTAAAGAAACAGGAAGAACTGAAAAAACAAGAAGAACAAAAGCAACAAGAGGAACTTAAGAAGCAAGAGGAACAAAAGAAACTAGAAGAGCAAAAGAAACAAGAAGAAGAAAAGAAACAAAATGAACAAAATAATGGTAATGGCCAAGGAACGACACCTCCAGCAAATAATGGAGGAGGTCAAGGAAATACGACACCTCCAGCAAATAACGGAGGAGGCCAAGGAAATACGACACCTCCAGCAAATAACGGAGGAGGTCAAGGGAATACGACACCTCCAGCGAATAACGGAGGGGGTCAAGGGAATACAACTCCACCAGCAACCACAGAACCAAATACTGGCGGGAATGCAGGAGAGGCCCCTGCTAATAATGGACAATAAGAAAATTTTATGAAAAACATTAAAAAGCACTTAAGATTTGTAAACATTACAATCTTAAGTGCTTTTTTCTTTTAAATGCAGTAGCTATGAGACAATGTATTTTAAATATTAAAAGTACCATAGAAATTTTGAAAATAAATTGAAGGGAAATGATAAAAAACTTGAGATTGAGGTAACGGAGGATAACCGTGGCTTTGAAAGGTGGTACTACTTGGATGTGCGCCATGATGCCAAAATGAGGGAGTAATTTGACCTGGAATTTGATATTGTTGCCAAGTTGCAGGAAGTTCAATTCCAACATCGGAACTAGCCGTATGAACGGCTGGAACGTGTATTTCCGGGGTCGAAGGAACTACGGCAGTTACTCTTGATGATACCCACATAAAAATATTCACTCCTAAGTTGCGATAATAAAGTAGTATATTCTTTTCACACATATAAAGGTACAAATAAATGGGACTTTAGGCTAAAACATACGTATAAAGTTGTAAGACCAATTTAAATTGATTTTGGACCATTTATTATAAAAAGATACGTCTATTTACGGAAGGCAAAGGAACGAAGAAAATGTAAAATGGAGGTGTTAATTGTAATAACTTATGTGTTTATGGAGGAATTTTAATGGAACGATTATGGACGAAATCATTTATTCAAATGACTTTCGCAATGTTATTTTTATTTACAGGATTTTATTTACTTGTTCCAACGCTCCCTCTCTTTATTAAAGAGATTGGTGGTGATGAATCACAAGTTGGATTTATGATGGGGATGTTTACAATTGCAGCAGTTGTAATACGACCAATTATTGGAGGAATGTTAGATCAATATGGTAGAAAAACTTTTATTATTTTCGGACTCATCTTTTTTGGGTTAACGATGTATTCTTATAATTTAGCGTCGACTATTGTCCTTCTAGCTACTTTACGTGTGATTCACGGTGTAACATGGGCTGTTTCTACAACAGCTGTTGGAACAGCGATAACTGATATTATTCCAGATTCACGCCGTGGTGAAGGTATGGGATGGTACGGGATGGCTATGACAATTGCAATGGCAATCGGCCCGATGATTGGATTATCGGTTGTACAACATTATTCATTTCACGGCCTATTTTTGTTAGCAACCCTTTTATCCTTTGTGGCAGTGTTATTATCGTTCATCACGAAAATACCATTCACACCACAAAAAGAAAAAAGGAAAATGCAGTTGTTTGAAAAGTCCGTTCTGTCCATTACGATTGTTGTTTTCTTTTTATCATTTGCATATGGAGGGATTACGACATTTTTACCGCTATTTGCATCGTCAATTGATGTGAATCCTGGGACATTCTTTCTTGTATATGCAGTTTCTTTAACGATTATCAGACCAGTTTCAGGAAAACTATTAGATAAGTATGGGGAAGTATTTATCATAATCCCGGCACTATGCATTACTATTATAGCAATAGTTGTATTAACGATTTCACATAGTTTAATGGGGGTAGTTATCGCCGCTGCATTATACGGTGTTGGATTTGGTTCGGCACAGCCGGCATTGCAAGCAGCGATGATTACAATTGTTCATCCGAGTAAAAGAGGAGTCGCTAACGCTTCATTCTTTACCGCATTTGATTTAGGGATTGGACTTGGTGCGATTTTACTTGGAGTTGTTTCGCAAATGTTTGGTTACCGTATTTTATTTGCAGGTAGTGCAATTTCAGGATTAATTGCTTTCATTATTTTTGTCATTTTTGTAAAAAAGCGATTAGGTAAAAAAGAATTTGCGTAAACGGGAATAACAAAGAGGGGGGATTTCAATTGAACATAACGATTTACAATGGTTTAACATGATAATAGTTCAATTCAGTCTGACTATTCTTGAGGGATAGTTTCTAAGAAATTAGATAGGAAAATCGTGTCAGTTGAGAAAGAAGACATTCTATTTTTGATGAATATTATCATGAGGAAACGGTAGGAATTTAATTTAATTATGTAAAATAATAACTTTTTTAAAAGTAAATAAGTTTTATATAAGAATTATATTGATAGGATAGTGAAATAAATTTCATGTAGAAACGAGTTGTATATGTATACAGCTCGTTTTTTTTATTTTCTTAAAAAAATTGGGTGAATGATATGTTCTGTGGGATTTTCTCGCTCATTCTTATATTTTGTTTTAATAAAACACGCAAAGAAGTCTGTCCTTTCCTTATAAAATATGAAAATTATTTTTGAAAAATTGTATTGTTACATCGGTAAAAGTGTAGGAAACTTATCATTATAAAATAAATTGAAATCTTCTAAAAACTCTGATACATTGAAATAGAAATGTAGTTTCGCAATATTGTAAAGGCTTACAGTTATGTGCACGAAGATCTATTAGGATTGGAGGAAATAATGATGAAAGCTGAAGAAAAATTTTCCCCGGGATTAGATGGTATAGTGGCAGCGGAGACGAAGATTTCGTTTCTTGACACAGTAAAAGGTGAAATTGTAATTCAAGGGTATGATTTAATCGAACTCTCAAAAACAAAAGAGTATTTAGACATTGTGCACCTTTTATTGGAAGAACATCTACCAAATGAGGATGAAAAAGCAAAACTTGAAAAGAAATTAAAAGAAGAATACGCGGTACCAGAAGGTGTATTTAACGTATTAAAGGCATTACCGAAAGAAACACACCCTATGGATGGATTGCGTACAGGTGTGTCCGCATTAGCTGGTTACGATAATGATATTGAAAATCGCTCGTTAGAAGTAAACAAAAGCCGCGGATACAAATTATTGAGTAAAGTACCAAACATTGTAGCGAATAGCTATCATATTTTAAATAATGAAGAGCCAATCGAACCACTTAAGGAATTATCATATAGCGCGAATTTCTTCTATATGTTAACAGGTAAAAAACCAACTGAACTTGAGGAGAAGATTTTTGATCGTTCCCTTGTTTTATATAGTGAACATGAAATGCCAAACTCTACATTTACAGCGCGCGTTATTGCGTCTACGCAATCCGACTTATATGGTGCTTTAACAGGTGCGGTTGCATCTTTAAAAGGTAGCTTACATGGCGGTGCGAACGAAGCGGTTATGTACATGCTTTTAGAAGCTGGTAATGTTGAAAAGTTTGAAGAGTTATTACAGAAGAAACTATATAACAAAGAAAAAATTATGGGCTTTGGACATCGTGTATACATGAAGAAGATGGATCCAAGAGCATTGATGATGAAGGAAGCTTTAAAGCAGTTATGTGATGTGAAGGGTGATTATACACTGTATGAGATGTGTGAAGCTGGAGAAAAGATTATGGAGAAGGAAAAAGGAATTTATCCAAACCTTGATTATTACGCAGCTCCAGTATATTGGATGCTTGGTATTCCAATTCAACTGTACACACCAATCTTCTTTAGCTCTAGAACAGTAGGGCTTTGTGCACACGTTATTGAGCAACATGCGAACAATCGTTTGTTCCGTCCACGTGTAAATTATATTGGCGAGCGACATGTGCTTAGTAAATAAGAACAACTGGGGAGTTGTTAGCGCCGCCCGCCAGATGGGTGTTTGACCGACACCCATCCTTAATAATAACGAATTTTCGACAGAAAGGGAAGGATAGCATGATTAAAACAAATGAAATTAAACAAAAAGATGCATTATTAGAAGAGATTACCAATTATGTATTAAATAAAGAGGTAACAAGTGCAGAAGCATTTAGTACTGCTCGTTACGTATTACTTGATACACTTGGATGCGGAATTTTAGCATTACAATATCCAGAATGTACGAAATTATTAGGACCAGTTGTACCAGGAACAATCGTGCCAAATGGTACACGTGTACCAGGTACGTCATATGTACTTGATCCTGTGAAAGGTGCATTTAATATCGGCTGTATGATCCGTTGGTTAGACTATAACGATACTTGGCTTGCAGCAGAGTGGGGACATCCATCTGATAACCTAGGCGGAATTTTAGCTGTGGCAGATTATATTAGCCGTGTTCGTATTTCAGAAGGAAAAGAACCGTTAAAAGTACGTGAAGTATTAGAAATGATGATTAAAGCACATGAAATTCAAGGTGTACTTGCTTTAGAAAACAGCTTAAACAGAGTTGGTCTTGACCACGTATTATATGTAAAAGTAGCAACAACTGCAGTAGTTGCAAAAATGCTTGGCGGAACACGTGAAGAAATCTTTAATGCATTATCACATGCATGGATTGATAATTCTAGTCTTCGTACATATCGTCATGCTCCAAATACAGGCTCACGTAAATCATGGGCAGCAGGTGATGCAACGAGCCGCGGTGTTCATCTTGCAATGACTGCCTTAAAAGGTGAAATGGGTTATCCGACAGCATTATCTGCACCGGGCTGGGGATTCCAAGATGTATTATTTAATAAACAAGAATTAAAATTAGCAAGACCACTAGAGTCATATGTAATGGAAAATGTATTATTTAAAGTTTCATATCCTGCAGAATTCCATGCACAAACAGCTGCAGAATGTGCTGTGAAATTACATCCAGAAATTAAAGAAAGATTAGATGAAATTGACCGTATTACAATTACAACTCATGAATCAGCAATTCGTATTATTGATAAAGAAGGTCCATTAAATAACCCGGCTGATCGTGATCACTGCTTACAATACATTACGGCAATTGGTTTATTAAAAGGAGATATCGTTGCGGATGATTATGAGGATGCAGTAGCAAATGATCCACGTGTAGATGAATTACGTAATAAGATGGTTGTTGTTGAAAATAAACAGTACAGTTTAGATTACCTTGACCCGAACAAGCGCTCAATCGCCAACGCTGTTCAAGTTCATTTCAAAGATGGAACTGTAACAGAAAATGTGGAATGTGAATATCCACTTGGTCACCGTTTCCGTAGAGACGAAGCAATTCCAAAAGTTGTTCAAAAATTCACTGCAAATATGGCAGGTCATTATTCTAGTAAGCAACAAGAACAAATTCATGAAGCTTGTTTAAATGAAGAGAAACTAGAAAATATGAATGTAAATGAATTTGTAGATCTATTCTTAATTTAATAATAGGGGGAATTTAGAATGGCTTGGGTTGTGAATAAACAGTCAACACAAGAGGAGCTTGCGAATCGCTTCCGAGCTTTAGTAGAAGCAAATGAAATTTTGCAAATTCCAGGTGCTCATGACGCAATGGCAGCTCTTGTTGCGAAAAATACAGGTTTTTCAGCTCTTTATTTATCAGGAGCAGCTTATACTGCAAGTAAAGGGCTACCTGATTTAGGAATCGTGACTTCTACTGAAGTAGCAGAGCGAGCGAGGGATCTAGTAAGAGCTACAGACTTACCAGTTCTTGTTGATATTGATACTGGATTCGGTGGTGTCCTAAATGTAGCGAGAACAGCAGTAGAAATGGTGGAAGCGAAAGTAGCAGCTGTTCAAATTGAAGATCAACAATTACCAAAAAAATGTGGACATTTAAATGGTAAAAAACTCGTTACGACAGAAGAATTAGTTCAAAAGATTAAAGCGATCAAAGAAGTTGCACCGAGCTTATATATTGTAGCGCGCACAGATGCTCGCGGTGTAGAGGGCTTGGATGAAGCAATTGAAAGAGCAAACGCCTATGTAAAAGCAGGTGCAGATGCAATATTCCCAGAAGCGCTTCAATCAGAAGAAGAGTTCCGTCTATTTAATAGTAAAGTAAATGCACCTTTACTTGCCAACATGACTGAGTTTGGGAAAACGCCGTATTATAGTGCAGAGGAATTTGCGAATATGGGCTTCCAAATGGTTATTTACCCTGTAACTTCACTTCGTGTTGCAGCGAAAGCGTATGAGAATGTGTTTACTTTAATTAAGGAAACTGGTTCTCAAAAAGATGCACTTTCAAATATGCAAACGAGAAGTGAGTTATATGAAACAATTTCATATCATGACTTTGAAGAATTAGATACTGGAATTGCAAAAACAGTATTATCAGAAGATCAATAGATAAAACAACTAAGGCGATGAGAGTACATCTTTGGCAAAATAAACTGCTTGATGTGAAAATTCATCGCCTTCTGTTTTCAAAAATAAGATATTCCACTCATCGTAGACGAGCATATGTAGTAGCAAGTAAGGCCGAAATGATAGGGGGATTCAGATGGAGAAAACGAAGTTACCGTGGGATGAATTTTTTTCACTTAATAAAGATGTGAATCATGCTTTCTTTACGCCAGAAGATTTTTCAGGAGATGAAGATTTAATCGCAAAAACGACAGAACAATTCGTTAAACAAGAAATTGTTCCACAAATGGAGAATATTGAACAACATAACTATAAAGTTTCTCGTCAATTGTTTGAGAAAGCTGGAGAACTTGGATTATTAAGTATCGAAGTCCCAGAAGAATATGGCGGATTCGAATTAGGAAAGGTAGTTTCAGGGCTTGTAGCAGAAAAAATGGGATACGCTGGTGCATTTAGCGTTTCATTTAATATACACGCTGGTGTAGGTACATTGCCTTACATATATTACGGAACGAAAGAACAAAAAGAAAAATATTTGCCGAAAATTGCATCAGGAGAATGGGTTGGGGCTTATGCTTTAACTGAGCCAAATGCCGGTTCTGATGCATTAAGCGCAAAAACGAGCGCAGTATTAAATGAAGATGGAACTGCTTGGAAGTTAAATGGTGAGAAGCAGTGGATTACAAATGCTCATATGGCAGATGTATACGTTGTTTTTGCGAAGACAAATAAAGGAATGACAGCGTTTATTGTCGAAAGAACATGTGAAGGCGTATCCATTGGACTAGAAGAAAAGAAAATGGGGATTAAAGGCTCTTCAACAGCGACTCTTATTTTAGAAGATGTTGTCATACCTGCTGAAAATGTTTTAGGGGAAGTTGGGAAAGGGCATCACGTAGCTCTTAATATTCTTAACTTCGCTAGATTAAAACTTGCCTTTGGAAATATTGGAACAGCAAAGCAAGCAATTGGATTGTCCGTTCAATACGGAAAAGAACGCAAACAGTTCCAAACGGAATTAGTAGACTTTACGATGATTCAAGAGAAAATTGCAAATATGATCATTGCTACATATGGAGCAGAAAGTGCAGCTTATCGTACAGCAGGTGTAATTGATGAAGCAATTCATGAGAGTGATGAGGATCTTATGAAGCAAATGTCTCAATTTGCTATTGAATGTGCACTGAATAAAGTAAATGCTTCTGAAACACTTGGTCATATCGTAGATGAAGCTGTACAAATTCATGGTGGTTACGGTTATATGCAAGAGTATGAAGTAGAACGATTATACCGTGATGCTAGAATTAGTCGTATTTTTGAAGGGACGAACGAAATTAATAGATTAACAGTTGCTAAAATGTTAATGAAACAAATGGAACAAATTGAAGATACTGAAATAGAGATTGATGTAGAAAATGTCGAAAGAAACCATCGTTACATTTTATTAGCGAAAAAATTGTTGAAACAATCTTTGAAAACGCTCTCTAAAACTCCAGGTTTAAAAATTGATCAAGAGCAAGAATATTCACGTGTATTATCAAATATGTTAACGGACGTGTACGTCATGGAATCAGCATTTTTACGTACGAGTAAAGCAATTAGTAAAAATGGTGCAGAAAAAGAGGGTACGAAACAAATGATAACTGACGTTATTTGTGAAGAAGGCTATCGCAAAGTAGAAGAAGCTGCGATTTCTATACTTTCCGCGGCTATTACAGAAGAACAAGATAGACACGTGATTTTAACTGAAATTCGTCAATTACTAGTGCCTTTATACACGAACGTATTTACAAAAAAGAGAGAAATTGCGAAAGCTATTATAAATCGCGGAAAGTATATTGTGTAAATAGGAGGAAAGCGATATGAAAAAGATTGGTTTTATCGGTTTAGGTAACATGGGTCTTCCGATGTCTAAAAATTTAGTTAAATCAAGTTACACAGTATATGGTGTGGATTTAAATAAAAATGCTGAAGCTTCTTTTGAAAAAGAAGGCGGAATTATCGGCTTATCAATTTCAAAACTAGCAGAAACATGCGATGTAATTTTTACAAGTTTACCTTCACCTCGCGCTGTTGAAGCGGTATATTTTGGCGAAGAAGGATTATTTGAAAATAGTCACTCGAATGTAGTTTTAATTGATACAAGTACTGTATCTCCACAGTTAAACAAACAGTTAGAGGAAGCTGCAAAGGAAAAGAAAGTAGACTTTTTAGCAGCACCTGTTAGTGGTGGGGTGATTGGAGCTGAAAACCGTACATTAACATTTATGGTTGGTGGATCAAAAGAGGTATATGAGAAAACGGAATCTATCATGGGTGTACTAGGTGCGAACATTTTCCATGTTAGTGAGCAAATTGATAGTGGGACAACAGTTAAATTAATTAATAACCTATTAATTGGTTTTTATACAGCTGGTGTGAGTGAAGCTTTAACATTAGCGAAAAAGAACAATATGGATTTAGATAAAATGTTTGATATTTTAAATGTAAGTTACGGTCAAAGTAGAATTTATGAACGTAATTATAAAAGTTTTATAGCACCCGAAAACTACGAGCCAGGATTTACTGTGAATTTATTAAAGAAAGATTTAGGGTTTGCAGTTGACTTAGCTAAGGAAAGCGAACTCCATTTACCAGTAAGCGAAATGTTATTAAACGTATATGACGAAGCGAGTCAAGCTGGATATGGAGAAAACGATATGGCTGCCTTATATAAGAAAGTTAGCGAGCAATTAATTTCTAATCAAAAATAAATTATACAAAGGAGAGAATACAATGATTACAACTGAAATTAAACGAGTAAAAAATCATATTAATGGTGAGTGGGTAGAATCTACTGGTACAGAAGTAGAAGCAGTTCCAAATCCAGCGACTGGAAAAATTATCGCTTACGTTCCGCTATCTCCGAAAGAAGATGTTGAAAAAGCTGTTGAAGCGGCAAAAGCAGCATACGAAACGTGGTCTAAAGTACCAGTTCCGAATCGTTCAAGACAATTGTATAAATATTTACAGCTTTTACAAGAAAACAAAGAAGAACTTGCAAAAATCATTACGCTTGAAAATGGTAAAACATTAACGGATGCAACTGGTGAAGTACAACGTGGTATTGAGGCAGTAGAACTTGCAACATCTACTCCAAATTTAATGATGGGACAAGCACTTCCGAATATTGCTAGCGGCATTGATGGATCAATTTGGCGCTACCCAATTGGAGTTGTTGCTGGAATTACGCCGTTTAACTTCCCGATGATGATTCCATTATGGATGTTCCCGCTTGCAATTGCTTGTGGTAATACATTCGTATTAAAAACATCTGAAAGAACGCCGCTTTTAGCAGAGCGACTTGTAGAGTTATTCTATGAAGCTGGTTTTCCAAAAGGAGTATTAAATTTAGTACAAGGCGGAAAAGATGTTGTAAATAGCATTTTAGAAAATAAAGATATTCAAGCTGTTTCGTTCGTTGGTTCTGAGCCGGTAGCTCGTTACGTATATGAAACAGGTACGAAACATGGGAAACGTGTACAAGCGTTAGCTGGTGCGAAAAACCATGCGATTGTTATGCCAGATTGCAATCTTGAGAAAACGGTACAAGGTGTAATTGGATCTGCATTTGCAAGTAGTGGAGAGCGCTGCATGGCATGTTCAGTAGTAGCAGTAGTTGATGAAATTGCAGATGAGTTCATCAACGTACTAGTAGCAGAGACGAAGAAGTTAAAAGTAGGTGACGGTTTCCACGAAGATAATTATGTTGGACCATTAATTCGTGAGTCTCATAAAGAACGCGTATTAGGCTATATTAACAGCGGTGTAGCAGATGGAGCTACTTTATTAGTAGATGGCCGTAAAATTAAGGAAGAAGTTGGAGACGGTTACTTTGTAGGTGCGACAATCTTTGACGGTGTAAATCAAGAAATGAAAATTTGGCAAGATGAGATTTTTGCTCCAGTATTAAGCATTGTACGAGTTAAAGATTTAGAAGAAGGTATTAAACTAACAAATCAATCTAAATTTGCAAATGGTGCAGTTATTTATACGTCAAACGGTAAACATGCACAAACGTTCCGTGATAACATCGATGCGGGTATGATCGGTGTAAACGTAAACGTTCCAGCACCAATGGCATTCTTCGCATTCGCAGGAAATAAAGCTTCATTCTTTGGTGATTTAGGTACAAATGGTACAGATGGCGTTCAATTCTATACACGTAAAAAAGTTGTAACTGAGCGCTGGTTTTAATATAAAGTAGACAGCCAAATCAGTTGTTAAAAGAAAACCACCACTATGAATAGTGGTGGTTTTCTTCTTGTTAATTGCTTTTTTCAAAAGCTAGTTTAATACCAAAACCAATTAAGACAATTCCCGTTAACCCTTGAATATAACGTTGTGTCTTCGGTTTTTTCATAAAAGCACTAATTTTATCAATTAAAAATATATAAAAAGCGAACCAAATAACTGTTAAAACTAGGTAAGTAAGGCCCATTATAAGAAGTTGGATAAACGTATTATGATTTGGATTTAAAAATTGCGGTAAAAATGTTAAAAAGAAGACTGCGATTTTAGGGTTTAATAAATTTGTAAGAAACCCTTGGCGAAAGCAAGAAGTATGCTCGTTTGCGTTATTCAAAGATATATCGTTCGTATTGACGCCTTCTTTATTTCTTACTGCTAAAAGGGCTTTAATACCAATATAAATTAAATATAGAGCTCCAACGTACTTGAAAATAGAAAATAAAAGAGCTGACTTTACAATAAGTGCGGAAAGTCCGATTACCGCTGCTAAAGTATGAATCAATAGTGCAACACATGTACCGAACACTGTTTTCACCCCGCCTACCTTACCAGCAACTAATGTGTTTTTCGTAGCCATTGCAGTATCAGGACCAGGTAAAATAATAAGACAAATAGACATAATGATGAAAAGAAAATAATTTTCAATCATAGTCGCTCCTCCTTCTTTTATTTTTAGAATATTTAATTAAAAATAGTGTAGCACATAATTTGATTTAAAAAAATTAAATTTTATTAAAATTTATTAAATAGGAAAAAGGCTATATAGGCGTGTAATTATACGACTATATAGCCTCAATTTTATCCCGTATGAAAGGGCGATTGCTTCTACTAATAATAAGAGGGAGATAAACCCTACTTATTAAATTTTCACTTTACGCATTAAGTAAGTTAAAGAACCTGTTTACATCTTCTTCTGAAACATCACTTAACTGCTTATATTTATAATTTGGATTTTGGTCTTTATCAACGACAACAGATCGTACTCCTTCAAAGAAATCTTCATGTCTCATGAAGTTTTTAGCAAGTACAAGGTCAGTAGCGAAACATTCTTCAACGGACTTATCTTGTCCATCAATAAACTGTTTTAATGTTACTTTTAGTGAAATAGGAGATTTTGATAATAACGTTTCTTTCGCTTTTAAAGCAAAGGAACTTTGATCTTTCTCTAATGAATGAATAATTTCTTCCATTGTATCGAATGCAAAATGTGAATTAATTTCTTCTAATGAAGGAGCAAGCTCGCTTTCTAATGTTGGAGCAGTTGCAAATGTACGAATGACTTCTTTTAAATGAGTATGTACATCATCTTCTTTATGCCAATTTACACTTTCCAGTTCAGTAAGGAAATTTGGTAATGAATCAGATGCCATAAAATAATCAGCAGCGTTTATAAATAATACGTCAGAAGCTTTTAAAATAGATGCTGTTAAAGCGACATAGCGGCCAGCATACCCTGGAGCTTTATTTAAGAAATAAGCAGCACCGACGTCTGGGAAGAAGCCAATATTCATCTCTGGCATTGCCCATTTCGTACGCTCAGTTACAATTCGGTATTTCGCACCATTTGTAAGACCGACACCACCACCCATTACAATTCCATCTAAACAAGCGATAATCGGTTTTTTATATTGATAAATATATGTATCAATTTCATACTCTTCTTCAAAGAAACGTTCCGCATGCTGCAATGCAGCTTCATTTGAACGTGCTTCATAAAGAGTTTTAATATCGCCACCTGCACAAAAACCTTTTGTGCCAGCTCCTTTTAATACGATAAGCGCAATTCGCTCATCATTTTCCCACTCTTTCAGTTTTTGCCCAATTGGTTGCAACATGTCATAAGATAAAGAATTAAGTGCTTTTGGGCGGTTTAAAGTAATTGATGCAACGCCGTTTTCGCTAACAGAAAATAAAACGTGTTCAGTCATAATTCATCCTCCCTTACATATCTTCTTATTCTTAATTCTTTATACGTACTGAAATGTCCTTTATAAATTTTGTCTAAAGTTGGCGGTATATGTTAATTTGTTCACTGCATATTTTGACGAGTTATATTTGCAGGATTTTGGAGGTTGAAAATGAATATTACAACATTACTGTAATTGTAATTATTTGAAGTTACCATGATAAAAACGCTATTATATATGTGTAAATTGTACATAATCACTTCGAAAAGAGTATTTGAAGTGATTATAATGAAAGAAAAATTGCTTTTCATTAGAAATAGAGAAAGGAGAAATCGGAATGCCAGTACCTTTACTATTGTCGGTGATTATTTTGTCTTCTTTAATGATAGGGATAACGCAGTATTTTCATCATACAGATACGACAGAGGAAGTGAAGGATAAAGTACGACTTGTATTTCCGATTTTTATCATATCTATTTCTTTTTGCATTTTATTAAATAAAGATGGGTACATTGTTGCAGTATTTTCATTTTTTGTAGCGATTGTTTTCATTACAGTTTTATATTATGTAATGAAAGACTTTATCCAAAAATAAAGATGTCGTATGAGACATTTTTATTTTTGGAAAAAATAAAATTTCACATACCGTATTATATGTGAAAATAAAAAAACATATCGCAATAGAAAAGTATGTACTTTACCGTGTATTTACTTGTCAATCTTGCATAGCCAATATACTATTAATAGTGTAGAGATTAGAAAAAGGGGTTGTATCTATCATGAAATTTGAGATGCACACAAAAATTATTTCAAATGAAAAAGAAGTAAGATTACATATAGAAGAAAACATATTTCAATTAAAATTGGATGGTTATCACTTATTTACAGTTCAAGAAATATTACCTTTATATAAATCAAATGAAGAAAGAATCGGTAGTGCAATGATACAAAAGTTAGAATGGGAGAACGGAAAAACTACAATAAACTATCAACTTGTATCACTAAATTCAGTAAATTAAAAGGAGCAGGAAACCATGAAGTTATTTCATACAGCCGATTGGCATTTAGGAAAGCTTGTTCATGGCGTGTATATGACTGAAGATCAAAAGATTGTACTAGATCAGTTTGTACAAGCTGTTGAAGAAGAAAAACCAGATGCCGTAATTATTGCAGGGGATTTATATGACCGAGCAATTCCACCTACAGAAGCAGTAGACTTATTAAATGATGTGCTGCAAAAAATAGTGATTGATTTACAAACACCAGTTATTGCAGTTGCTGGGAACCATGATAGTCCAGATCGTATTCATTTTGGAAGTAGTTTAATGAAGAAACAAGGATTATTTATTGTGGGGCAATTTCAATTTCCATATGAGCCGATTATATTAAATGATGAATATGGGGAGGTTCACTTCCATCTCATTCCTTATGCGGATCCAAGTATAGTTAGACATGTATTGAAAAACGAAGACGTACGTTCTCATGATGATGCGATGCGTATTTTTATGAATGAGCTATCTGAAACGATGGATAAAGAAGCTAGACATGTGTTTGTTGGTCATGCATTTGTAACTTCTGCTGGAGAAGCGGAAGAGAATACAAGTGATGCTGAACGACCGCTTTCAATTGGTGGTGCTGAATACGTAAATAGTCATTATTTTGATAAGTTTCATTACACAGCGCTTGGACATTTACATCAAGCGCATTTCGTACGTAATGAGACAATTCGATATTCCGGTTCGCCACTTGCCTATTCTATTTCTGAAGAAAAACATAAAAAAGGATATTATATTGTGGAACTGAACGAGCAAGGTGAAGCAACAATTGAAAAAAGGTTACTTAATCCACGCCGTAAAATGCGAACAGTAGAAGCGAAAATAGATGAATTGTTACAACATCCAGTAAGTGAAGATTACGTGTTTGTAAAATTATTAGATGAAAATCCTGTCTTGCAGCCAATGGAAAAAATACGCTCTGTTTATCCAAATGCAATGCATGTTGAAAGAGCCATTCAAAGACGAGAGTTCACGGAGTCAAATGAAGTAACTGTTTCAAGACATAAAATGGATGATTTATCATTATTAAAGGCTTTTTATAAAGAAATGAAAGGCTTAGATTTATCAGAAGAGAAAGAACGTCTATTTGTAGAAGTATTACAAACAGTGCAAGAACGGGAAGGTGAACGAGGATGAGACCGATTCAGCTTATTATGACGGCATTTGGCCCATATAAACAGAAAGAAGTAATTGATTTTGACGATTTGGGAGAGCATCGTATTTTCGCCATTTCTGGAAACACGGGCGCTGGAAAGACAACGATTTTTGATGCGATTTGTTATGTTTTATATGGTGAGGCAAGCGGAGAAGAACGAAGTGATACGAGCATGCTCCGCAGTCAATTTGCTGATGATAATGTGTATACAAGCGTAGAATTAACCTTTCAGTTAAAAGGGAAACGTTATGAAATAAAACGACAACTGGGACATAAAAAACAAGGGAACAAGACGATTACGGGACATGCAGTAGAATTATATGAAGTAATTGATGAAGAGAAGATTCCGGCTGTTGATCGTTTCCATGTGACGGATGTAAATAAAAAAGTAGAAGATTTAATTGGTTTAAGTAAACATCAATTCAGCCAAATTGTTATGTTACCGCAAGGGGAATTCCGAAAACTATTAACATCTGAGACAGAAAACAAAGAAGAAATTTTGCGTCGTATTTTTAAAACAGATCGTTATAAGTTAATGCGTGAGTTACTTGACCAAAAACGAAAACAATGGAAAGACGTCTTACAAGAAAAACAGAAAGAGCGAGAGCTATATTTCCGTAATGTTTTTAAATTACCAATTCGAGATGGAGCATTATTAGAGGCTTTAGTGGAACAAGAGCATGTAAATACACATCAAGTAGTAGAAGCATTAGAACAAGAAACAGCTGTGTATAAGGCAGAGGTTGAGCAATTACAAGTAGAACAAGATGTTCAAACGAAGCAATTAAAGGATGCTGAAACACGTTTTCATGCAGCGAAGTCTGTAAATGAGAAATTTATAGATTTACAACAAAAGAATGAGAAATATAATACTTTACAAGAAAACCGTTCAGTAATTGAAATGAAAGAAATATCTTTTAAGCGTGCGGAACAAGCGAAGCGCTTATTACCATTTGAACAATGGCACGAAGAAGCGATGGAAAATGAGCAGAAAGCTGAAAGTTTGTTAAAACAAATTATCGCTAAAAAAGAAAATATAATGAATAATTTTGAACTTGCTCAGGAGAAATATGAAGCAATAAAGAATAAAGAACCTGAGAGAGAAAATGCAAAAAAACTTGTTCAAAGATTAGAAGAGTTACAACCGATTATTGCATCATTAGCTGAGAAACAGTTGAATTTACAAAATGCAGAAATTCAACTAGGAAAATTAAAAGAAAGTATGCAAAACTTAGATCGACAATTAGAAGAGCATACAAATCAAAAACAGCTAATGTCTGGTGAATTACAGCAATTAGAGCGAGTGCTTGAACGATATGTAGATAAAGTAGAAGAACTAACGAATATGCGAGAAGATGCAAAAGTTTTAAAGCAAGCATATGATGTATGGCAAGAAAAACAAAAATTCGAGCAAGAAAAAGAAACTGCATTTACTAAGATGCAAGAGACAGTTCGTGCATATGAGAATATGGAACGTCGCTGGTTAAGTGAACAAGCTGGTATATTGGCTCTTCATCTACATGATGGTGAATCTTGTCCAGTATGTGGCAGCACGAACCATCCGAAAAAAGCTTCAGAGCAAAGTGATGCCATTAATGAAAAAGAGTTAAATGATTTAAGAGACAAGAAGAACATTGCTGAAAAATTACATGTGCAAGTAGAGGAGAAATGGAATTTCTATCATCTTCAATATGAACAAGTAATAGAAGAGGTTAAGAAGCGAGGTTATCGCTCAGAAGAATTAGCTGAAACATATAGTGCGCTTGTTCAAAAAGGAAAACAATTAGCAACTGAAGTGAATACGTTAAAAGCAAGTGAAGAAACGCGTAAGCAAACAGCTGTAAAAATAAAAAGCATAGAAGAAAAAGTAGATGCACTTCAGAAACAAAAACATGAGGTAGAAACAGAACAGCACCGTATAGAAATGGATTGTATGCAGCTTCGTACGTCATATGAACATGATAAGAAAAACATTCCTGAAAACTTACAAACAGTCCAAGCTTGGAAAGTCCAGTTTGACCAAGCTATACATGAGCTCAAATTAATGGAGGACGAATGGAAGAAAGTGCAGGAGGCGTATCAACATTGGCAAAATGAAAATATACGTATTCAAGCAGAACAGGAAGGTGCTTCTAATCAATTTGAAAGTGCAAAATCGAAGAAAGAAGAGACTTTCACGCGCTTTATGAAAGAGCTTGAACAGAGTGGATTTACAAATCAAATTACGTATAAAGAAGCGAAATTAAGTGATGCCGAGATGGATATGTTACAAAAAGAAATTCAAAGCTATTATTCATCTCTTGAAGTACTTGCAAAACAAATTGAAGAGTTACATGCTGAATTAAAAGATAAAGAGTATATGGATATTACGGCGTTAGGTGAACACATTAAAGAACTAGAAATTAACCTTGATATCATTAAAGAAAAACGTCAACGTGCGCAAAATGCTGTCGCATATATTTCTGATTTACATGAAAATATTAGACGTATTGATGAGCAAATTCATGAGGAAGAAAAAGCCTTCCAAGAACTTGTTGACTTATATGAAGTAATGAAAGGTGATAACGAAAGCCGTATATCATTTGAACGTTACATCTTAATTGAGTATTTAGAACAAATTGTTCAAATTGCAAACGAACGATTACGTAAATTATCAAATGGACAATTTTATTTAAAACGCAGTGAACGAGTTGAAAAGAGAAATCGTCAAAGTGGATTAGGGTTAGATGTATACGACGCATATACTGGCCAAACACGCGATGTAAAAACATTATCTGGCGGCGAGAAATTCAATGCCTCACTTTGCTTAGCGCTCGGCATGGCAGACGTCATTCAAGCATATGAAGGCGGTATTTCAATCGAAACGATGTTTATCGACGAAGGATTCGGTTCATTAGATGAGGAGTCATTAACAAAAGCGGTTGACGCCTTAATTGACTTACAAAAATCAGGTCGATTTATTGGTGTAATCTCACACGTTCAAGAGCTGAAAAACGCAATGCCAGCTGTATTAGAAGTAACGAAGCAGAAGGATGGGTGTAGTCAGACACGGTTTGTGGTGAAGTAAGTTCAATTGTAATTCATATTATTTGCGATTCTTTAGTATAGAACTTTTGATAAAATAAAAAGACTGTCTCATAAGTCTCTTTCGAAGTAAAATCACATGAAATCGAAAAGGCAGAAATGTTATAAAATCAACATTTCTGTCTTTCACTTTTTATACGATTTTGGCTAAAAAGCATCTTTTGGACAGCCTCTTTATTTGTTATTCAAAATTAGATAATTCACCTATGAGTTATCTGTAGAAGGCGGCGTATTTTCCAAACGATTATAAGCTTTAAAAGCCGAAATTGCCGAGATAACACCACCTACTAAAAATAAAGCCGATCCACCGACCAAAATGATACGACTGACATATGTTTCGCGCGCTTCTTCAACTTCTTCTTGTAACATTGTAGGCATTTGAATTCCCCCTAAATAACATTTATTTTGTAGATAGTATATACAAACGCCTAAAATATGTTAAAATCACTGGATAGTGTTATGAGGGAGTATATAGTTAGATGTGAATTATTTGAAAAATCTTCATTATAAATTTATGCTAACTTCACATAGAGCACATATTAACATTGTATTATGTATATGTACCAAATAAATAAAGTGAATTGTATTTCGTTCTGTTTTTAAAAATTTAAAATTCTATTATTTTTATATAAAGGTTTCACATCGGAGTTTTAAATATTTTGGAAATAGATCTAAATAAAAGGAATTCATATAAAAGGGGAATGTCTTATGACAACATATACGAGTGAAATGAGAAAAAGTTTAGTTTCAGAAGAAGATGTAGATATTTTAAAAATTATGGCGCATCCAATCCGACTGCAAATTGTAAATGAATTAAGTACAAGAAAAACTTGTAATGTAACACAATTAACAGAATTACTAAATATTCCACAATCTACTGTTTCACAACATTTATCAAAAATGAAGGGTAAAGTGTTACGAGCAGAGAGAAGAGGTTTAGAAATTTATTATCATATTAACAATTTAAAAGCGAGTAAGATTGTAAGTGTTTTAGGATATATAAACTAATGAAGTATTTTCATATAAAATAGCCGCTGCTGATGAGCAGGGGCTATTTTGTGTTGTTTTATCCCGCGTTAACGGACAGTAAAACTCCCATCTCAAAATTCAGTTGGAGCAAAGAAGTTAGATGGGAGTCGGGCTGTCCGTAAACGTCCGATTGGTTCAACTAATAATCAGTGGGGGATGAACAAAACCCCCACTGATTAAAGTTTCACTTTATGTATTCGTATTTAATATTTTATAGTTTTTATGATTTACAATTGTTCGTTCAAATTCAAAAGTACCACCGCTTACATTTGTAATTTCAACTAAGACCGATTCAGTATAAAGTTTTAGTACAGATCCTGTAATCTTTAAATTGTTTCGTTGAAAAAGTATAGTATCCCCTACGTTTGCTTTCATAGTACCTCCTCATTAAAGACAGAAATATTTTTTATTATATATATTAAACCACGTATAAGTATATTAGTGAATATTTAGTTTTATTTATCAAAAAAATATTTGTTGTCTATGTGTGCAGAATGAAAAGAAGTTTTAACAAAACGTATTAAAAATGCTTTCATTATGATGGAATTTGTAGAGCCGATTGTTACATTTGAAGAAACAATGATAAACGTATAAAGAAAGTCAGGATTATGAATTGACCTAATAAAACCGTCTCTTTAATGAACATTAAAGAGACGGTTTTATTAGGTCATTTTTTAGAAAGGGTTCAAAAACAAATGTGAATCAAACTTATACAAACCAGTTTAAATAACTGTTACGTATTTAATAAGTAGTTTTTTGTATTTCATCCTTCGTTTTCTGTAACTGATTCCATGTTTTTGACGCTCTGTCTTGTAAGTGCTTACATAACTGAAAACATCTTATACAATGAAGGTGTTAAATCAAAAGAGGTGACCAAAATGAATATAAAAAAACAAGACTTAGCGAAAAGCATTGAAATAGAAAGAGGAGGCGGAAAGGTATGAAAAAATCAGCTGTTAATCCATGGCTTGTTGTCCTTGGTACAGTCATAGTTCAAATGGGACTTGGAACGATATATACATGGAGTTTATTCAATCAGCCTTTAGTTAGTAAATACGGTTGGAGTCTTAACGCGGTTGCGATAACTTTCTCAATTACTAGTCTTTCCTTAGCATTTTCAACTTTATTTGCAAGTAAATTACAAGAAAAATGGGGACTTCGTAAACTTATTATGATAGCTGGACTAGCATTAGGACTAGGATTAGTACTTAGTTCACAAGCTTCTTCGTTAATATTGCTTTATGTACTAGCAGGAGTTGTTGTAGGTTACGCAGATGGTACAGCTTATATTACTTCACTATCTAATTTAATTAAGTGGTTCCCTGAACGTAAAGGTTTAATCTCTGGTATATCTGTAGCTGCATATGGTACAGGTAGCTTGATTTTCAAATATATAAATGCAAAGTTAATTGATTCAGTTGGTGTATCGCAAGCGTTTATATATTGGGGTTTAATTGTTACAGCTATGATTGTCCTTGGAGCTTGTTTAATCCATCAAGCTGCTGATCAAGGTGCAGTTCAGGAAACAAACACTCATGAATATACAATGAAAGAAATGTTAGGCACAAAACAAGTATACTTATTATTCATCATGTTATTTACATCATGTATGAGTGGCTTATACTTAATTGGTATGGTAAAAGACATTGGTGTTCAACTTGTAGGGCTTAGCGCAGCGACAGCAGCTAATGCGGTGGCTATGGTTGCAATATTTAACACATTAGGTCGTATTATTCTAGGACCGTTATCAGATAAAATCGGCCGCTTAAAAATCGTTACGGGTACTTTTGTGGTTATGGCGAGTTCGGTATTAGTTCTAAGTTTCGTAGATTTGAATTACGGTATCTACTTCGTATGTGTAGCAAGTGTAGCGTTTTGCTTTGGTGGAAATATCACGATTTTCCCAGCTATTGTTGGTGATTTCTACGGTATGAAAAATCATAGTAAGAACTACGGAATTGTGTATCAAGGATTTGGATTTGGAGCGCTTGCAGGTTCCTTTATCGGTGCACTTCTAGGTGGATTCAAACCAACCTTTATGGTGATCGGTGTATTATGTGTCGTGTCATTCATTATCGCAATTTTAATTCAAGCACCTAAACAGAAAAAAGAACAAGAAGAAGAGTATCGCAGTGTAGCATAAGTATATAAATCTTCTATAACACTATAGTTACGAAAAAGCATCCTGTTAAATAGGGTGCTTTTTTTGAGTTATTTTAACAAGGTTAAATTATTTTTTATTTTTTTTGATATAAAAGTGAGTGAAATGTCCATTTGGATTATATTGGAATATAATAAATCGATACATCATATTCGAAATATGTATTAAATCTTAAATAATAAAGAAAATATGCATTGATGTTTGCAAGATATATTTTCAGAAAAATATTGAGAAAATAAATGCTCGATTTTTTGTTAAGGCTTTGTAACTGAAGGGATCTCCAGTTTATCATCTTCAATTTTTACAAAGAGGAGTAAGAATTAAAGTATTAATGTAAGTATTTATTAATACTTTTAGATGTAATTGTATTGAAAAGCACTAAAGTTTTTATCTGAAAAATAAAAATAGGTTGACAAGTTTATTGAGAAAGATTATCATTTCGGTGTAAGAACGTTAAATGAAAAACATTATCAATGAATAATATTTTAATGAAAAGTACACTTGACCAATTAGTTTAGTAAGTGTATTATTTTTTATAATGATAATGATAATCATTATCATTGTTTGTTTAATTAGATTGATTTTTAAATGAAAGGATAGAGGAAATGAACTTAGGGGAATTTGATGGGAAAACTGTTTTAGTAACAGGTGCAGCTCAAGGTATAGGTAGTGTTGTTGCCAAAATGTTTTTAGAAAGAGGAGCTACAGTTATTGCGGTTGATCAAAATGAAGAGGGATTAAACGAACTCTTAAATGAAATACATTTGAAAACGTTTTGCTTAGATGTGAGTGATAGTACCGCAGTTGAACAGATGGTAAATGATATTGAAAATGAAATAGCGCCAATAGATATATTAGTAAATGTTGCAGGGGTTTTACGTATGGGAGCGATTCACTCGTTAAGTGATGAAGATTGGAATAAAACGTTTTCTGTAAATTCTACAGGAGTTTTCTATATGTCCCGAGCAGTAAGTAAACATATGATGCAAAGAAAGTCAGGGGCAATTGTTACAGTTGGTTCAAATGCAGCAAATACGCCGAGAATGGAGATGGCTGCATATGCTGCATCAAAGGCTGCTACGACGATGTTTATGAAATGTTTAGGATTAGAACTTGCAGCGTACAACATTCGCTGTAACGTAGTTTCTCCAGGTTCTACTGAAACTGAAATGCAAAGGCTACTATGGGCTGATGAGAATGGAGAAAAAAATATAATTGCTGGTTCTCAAAGTACATATAGACTCGGTATACCGTTACAAAAAATTGCACAGCCTTCAGAAATTGCTGAAGCAGTATTGTTTTTAGCTTCAGATAAAGCTAGTCATATTACAATGCATAATTTAAGTGTTGATGGCGGAGCTACATTAGGCGTTTAATAAAAAATTCAGGGGGTTACTATACAATGAAGGAATTTACGGCTGTAAAGGAACTGTCAGAAAAATTACTAGAAGATTATAAGACTGAATCTTCATTCTTTTTCGCTTCACCAACTCGAACGATATTAGCAGAAGGAGAGTTTACTACAGTAAAGCATCATGAAATTGAAAGTTTCCCAGAGCTTGTACAAGCAGTATTATGTAATGCAAAACAAGCCGGAAATCCGAATCCTATCGTTGTCGGTGCTTTGCCATTTGATCGTAGAAAAGAAGTCCAACTTATCGTACCAGAATATAGTAGGACTTCTGAGCGATTACAATTGGATACAACAAATCAGCTTGAAATAAATGAGAACTTAACATTCGAAATGACGCCTGTACCAGCGCCGGAAGTGTATATGAATGGTGTGAAGCAAGGAATTGCAAAAATAAAGGGCGGGGATTTAAAAAAAATCGTTCTATCCAGATCGTTAGATGTTAATTCTTCCGAAAAGATTGATAAGCAAAAACTTCTTCGAGAATTAGCAGCGCATAATAAGCACGGATATACATTTGCTGTGAATTTATCGAAAGATGAAAATGAGAATAGTAAGACGTTAATTGGAGCGAGCCCTGAATTACTCGTCTCACGTAATGGTATGCAAGTTATTTCTAATCCGTTAGCTGGTTCAAGGCCACGTAGTGAGGATTCAGTTGAAGATAAGAGAAGAGCAGAGGAATTACTTTCTTCTCCAAAAGATTTACATGAACATGCGGTAGTAGTAGAAGCAGTTGCTGCAGCGCTTCGTCCGTACTGTCATACATTACATGTTCCGGAAAAGCCATCCGTTATTCATAGTGAAGCGATGTGGCATTTATCTACTGAAGTGAAAGGTGAATTAAAGGATCCGAATACTACTTCTTTGGAATTAGCAATTGCTCTTCATCCGACGCCAGCAGTTTGCGGCACACCGATGGAAGAATCGAGAGAGGCGATTCAAAAAATTGAGCCATTTGACCGTGAATTCTTTACAGGAATGCTAGGGTGGAGTGATTTAAATGGAGACGGTGAATGGATTGTTACAATTCGTTGTGCTGAAGTACAAGAAAATACACTCCGTTTATATGCAGGAGCGGGCGTTGTTGCTGAGTCAAAACCAGAAGATGAATTAGCAGAAACATCAGCTAAGTTCCAAACAATGTTGAAAGCTTTAGGATTAAATGATAGTTCACTTAATGAAAAGTAGGGGGCAGAAAGAATGCTAACAGGTTATACAAAATGGCCAAAAGAATTTGCTGATCGTTATCGAGAGGAAGGGTGTTGGCTTGGGGAAACATTTGGCGTGATGTTAAGAGAGCGAGCTGAAAAATATGGCGATCAAATTGCAGTTGTAAGTGGTAATACGCATATTACGTATAGTGAGTTTGATAAAAAAGTAGATCGATTAGCTTCAGGGCTACTGAATTTAGGAATAAAGCAAGAGGATCGAGTTGTAATCCAGCTACCTAACGTTATTGAGTTTTTCGAAGTATGTTTTGCGCTATTTCGAATTGGGGCACTTCCTGTTTTTGCATTACCTTCACATCGAAGCAGTGAAATTAGTTATTTTTGTGAGTTTGGTGAGGCGAGTGCTTACGTTATTTCAGATAAAGCTCTCGGTTTTGATTATCGAAAACTAGCAAGAGAAGTGAAAGAGAAAGTGCCAACTTTACAACATGTAATTGTAGTGGGAGAAGAAGAAGAATTTGTGAACATAAGTGATTTATATATAGATCCCGTTCCATTACCAGAAGTTCAGCCAAGTGATGTTGCGTTTCTCCAATTATCAGGGGGGACAACAGGACTTTCTAAATTAATTCCTCGAACGCATGATGATTATATTTATAGTTTACGTGTTAGCGCTGAAATTTGTAATTTAAGTGCAAAGAGTGTCTATATGGCCGTTCTTCCAGTAGCACATAATTACCCGATGAGCTCTCCTGGAACATTTGGAACTTTCTATGCGGGTGGAAAAGTAGTGCTGGCAACTGGAGGTAGTCCAGATGAGGCATTTGCACTTATTGAAAAAGAAAAAGTTACGATTACTGCTCTCGTACCGCCATTAGCAATGATATGGCTTGATGCTGCATCTTCACGTAATAACGATTTATCGAGTCTAGAAGTGATTCAAGTAGGTGGCGCGAAATTTAGTGCTGAAGTTGCAAAACGTATACGCCCTACATTTGGATGTACATTACAGCAAGTATTCGGTATGGCGGAAGGATTAGTGAACTATACAAGATTAGATGATCCTGAAGAAATTATTATTCATACACAAGGTAGACCAATGTCTGCACTCGATGAAGTACGAGTTGTTGATGAAAATGACAACGATGTAAAACCTGGCGAAGTAGGTAGTTTATTAACAAGAGGGCCATATACAATTCGTGGTTATTATAAAGCAGAAGAGCATAATGCACAATCGTTTACAAAGGATGGATTTTATCGCACAGGAGATCTTGTGAAAGTAAATGAACAAGGTTACATCATTGTAGAAGGAAGAGATAAAGATCAAATTAATCGTGGTGGTGAGAAAGTTGCCGCGGAAGAAGTTGAAAATCATCTATTAGCACATGATGCAGTACATGATGTAGCGATTGTATCTATGCCTGACGATTATTTAGGAGAACGTACTTGTGCATTTGTTATAGCTCGCGGACAAGCTCCGGCAGTAAGTGAATTAAAAATGTTTTTAAGAGAACGCGGTATAGCAGCTTATAAGATTCCAGATCGAATTGAATTTATTGAATCATTCCCGCAAACAGGCGTTGGAAAGATAAGCAAAAAAGAATTACGTAAAGTCATTGCTGAAAAACTTATTACAGTAAAACAATAATAAAAACAGGAAGGAAGTGATTAGATGGCTATCCCATCTATTTCAGTATATAAAATGCCAATTGAATCAGAACTACCAAAAAATAAAGTGAATTGGACACCAGATCCGAAACGTGCAGTACTTTTAATTCATGACATGCAAGAATATTTTCTTGATGCATATAGCGATAAAGAATCACCGAAAGTAGAACTTATTTCAAATATTAAAATGATAAGAGAAAAATGTAAGGAACTTGGTATACCAGTTGTTTATACAGCGCAACCTGGTGGGCAAACGTTAGAACAACGAGGTTTATTACAAGACTTTTGGGGTGACGGTATTCCTGCTGGACCAGATAAAAAGAAAATTGTTGATGAACTTACTCCTGATGAGGATGATATATTCCTAACAAAATGGAGATATAGTGCATTTAAAAAGACAAATCTATTAGAAATTTTACATGAACAAGGAAGAGATCAACTCATTATTTGCGGTATTTATGCGCATATTGGCTGCCTTTTAACAGCTTGTGAAGCATTTATGGATGGTATTCAGCCGTTCTTTGTAGCAGATGCAGTTGCTGATTTTTCACTAGAGCATCATAAACAAGCATTGGAGTATGCATCTAATAGATGTGCAGTAACGACATCAACAAGCCTACTGTTAAACGATTTACAAAGTGTCAAAGGTGATGAGAGTGAAGGGATCACTATACAGGAAGTGCATGAATTAGTTGCACAACTACTTCGTGAGCCAGTAGAGAGTATTGATATTGATGAGGACTTATTAAATAGAGGGCTTGATTCGGTCAGAATTATGAGTTTAGTAGAGAAGTGGCGTCGTGAAGGGAAAGAAATCACTTTTGCAGATTTAGCAGAACGTCCAACTGTTGCGGGTTGGTACAGTTTACTATCTTCACAAACAGCACAGGTGCTGTAACAAATAGACTACATAATAAAGGGGTAGTAAAGAATGCCTAACAGTCAAAAGATTCGTCATTCGTTATCATCTGCGCAGTCTGGCATGTGGTTTGCGCAACAATTAGATCCACTTAATCCGATTTATAATACTGGGGAATATGTAGAAATAAACGGAAATATGAATCAAGAAATTTTCGAATTAGCAGTACGTAAAGTTGTAATGGAAGCTGAGGCACTTCATGTTCGTTTCGAAGAAGATGAAATTGGCCCATGGCAAGTTATTGAAGAATCACAGTTTCATATGCATTTTATTGACGTTCGTAAAGAAGAAAATCCTGAAGAGGCTGCTAAAGCATGGATGAAAAATGATTTATCTATGCCATTCGATTTGAAAAAAGATACTTTATTTATTGAAGCGCTTATTCAAGTTGAAAATAATCGTTTCTTTTGGTATCAGCGCATCCATCACATTGTGATGGATGGCTATGGATTTTCACTTCTTAGCCAAAAGGTAGCGAATGAGTATACATCACTTATAGAAGAAACAAACAAGAATGAAAAGACATTTGGCTCTCTTGCAAAAGTTGTGCAAGAAGATATGGAGTATCGTGAGTCTAAACAATTTCAGGAAGATCGTGCTTTTTGGTTAGAAAAATTTGCGGATGAACCAGAAGTTGTAAGTTTGGCAGAACGAGCACCGAGAACATCAAATGGATTTTTACGCGAAACAGCTTGTTTATCTAGTTCTAGTACAAAAACTTTACTAGAAGATATCAATATTTCGTTAACAAGTTGGCCGGAATTCATTGTCGCTGTAACAAGTATTTATATGCATAAATTAACAGGTGAAAATGATATTGTTTTAGGTTTACCGATGATGGGGCGTCTAGGTTCTGCATCTATTCATACACCTAGTATGGTAATGAATTTAGTACCACTTCGTCTTACTGTAACTCCAAATATAACTCTCGTAGAATTATTACAGCAAGTTTCTAAAGAAATCCAAGATGTACGTCGCCATCATAAATACCGTCATGAGGAATTAAGAAGAGACTTAAAGTTATTAGGTGAAAATCAAAGATTATTTGGACCGTTAGTGAATGTTATGCCTTTTGATTACGGGCTTAACTTTGGTGGGAACCGTGGTATTACGCATAACTTATCAGCAGGACCTGTGGATGATTTATCGATAAATGTATATAAACGTTTTGATCAAAATGAGCTAATGATTCATTTTGATGCGAATCCGGAAGTATATAATGGTGCGGAGCTAGCATTGCATAAAGAAAGATTTATGCAATTATTAGAATTAATGATAAATGCTTATCAAAAAGACGAGTCGATTGGAAAGATAAATATTACTCTTCCTGAAGAAAATCATAAAGTTTTATTGGAATGGAATGAAACGAAGGAAGACGATGAGTTAATCAGTCTACCTATATCATTTGAAAAACAAGTGCAAAAAACTCCAAATAAACTAGCGATTACTTGTGACGGTGTAAACTTTACGTATAAAGAGCTAAATGAACGAGCGAATGAACTAGCACATTATTTAGTAGAAGAAGGAATACGACCAAATCAGCTTGTAGCTTTAGTATTTCCAAGATTAACGGAAATAGTGGTTAGTATGCTAGCAGTTTTAAAGGCTGGTGCAGCGTATTTACCAATAGATCCAGAATATCCAGCTGAGCGAATAAATTATATAGTAAATGATGCAAAACCAGTTTGTATCATAACACATTCATCTGTTTCATCTAAGTTAGTTATAAAAAATGATATAAAAAAAATTGTATTAGATGATGAAGAAACGAAACTAGCATTACATACATCTTCTCGTATGAATATAGCATGTAAGAATGATGTATCACTTTTAAACTCAGCCTATACAATATATACTTCAGGCTCAACAGGAAACCCAAAAGGTGTAATTGTTCCTATGAGAGGTTTAAGTAACTTTTTAATGGCTATGCAACAAAAGTTTTCGTTACATGAACATGATCATTTATTAGCAGTTACAACATTTGCGTTTGATATTTCTGCTCTAGAAATTTATTTACCTCTTATTAGTGGTGCGAGTTTAACAATTGCGCAAAAGGAAGACATACAAGAGCCTTCTGCATTAACGACACTTTTACATGAAGAAAGAGTGACCATTATGCAGGCTACACCGACGCTTTGGCAGGCGTTAGTAACTGATTATCCAGAGAAGTTACAAGGGCTAAATATACTTGTTGGTGGTGAAGCTCTTCCAGGGCATTTAGCAAATAAATTAAGAGAATTAGGCTGCTCAATAACTAATTTATATGGACCAACTGAAACGACGATTTGGTCTACCTTCATGAACATTGATGAAAGTGAAAAGGGGATACCTCCTATCGGAAAGCCAATTTGCAATACAGAAGTGTATGTATTGGATGCAGGGTTACAACCAGTTCCACCTGGAGTTATTGGTGAATTATATATTGCAGGGGAAGGACTTGCAAGCGGATATTTAGGAAAACCAGAGTTAACAGCTGAACGGTTTGTTGCAAATCCTTATGGAAAACCAGGGCAGCGCATGTACCGTACAGGTGATCTAGTAAAATGGCGCAGTGATGGTGTTTTAGAGTACATGAACCGCGCAGATTATCAAATTAAAATTCGTGGTTTCCGAATTGAATTAGCTGAAATCGAAATGGTAATACAACGACATGAAAATGTTAAGGAAGCATTGGTTATGGTACGAGAAGATCGTCCCAATGATAAACGAATCATTGCGTATATTGTTGCCAAAGATAAGGAAATGATTAACCTTGCAGAAATTCGTTCTTATGTTTCAGAAAGTTTAGCGAATTATATGGTGCCATCAGCATTTGTATTGCTAGAAGAATTACCATTAACGCCAAATGGTAAGGTTGACAGAAAGAAATTACCTGCTCCTGATTTTAATGGAATGAACAATGAGAGGGTTGCTAGAAATCCGAAAGAAGAAATATTATGTCATTTATTTGCAGAAGTACTTAGTGTTTCTCGCATTAGCATTGATGATAATTTCTTTGAAATGGGTGGACATTCGCTTCTTGCATCGCGTTTAATGGCAAGAATTCGTGAAATGTTAAGTGTCGAATTAGGAATTGGAAAACTATTTGAATCGCCAACTGTTGCTGAATTAGCGAAACAATTGGATCAAGCGAAAACTGCAAGACCAGCGATTAAGAAAGTAAGAAGACCAAATGAAGTTCCACTTTCATTTGCACAACGTAGATTATGGTTCTTGAATTGTTTAGAAGGTCCAAGCCCTACTTATAATATTCCGTTAGTTATACGTTTGTCTGGAAAGTTGAACGAGGAAGCATTGCAAGGTGCCTTTAATGATGTAGTCGAGAAACATGAAACACTTAGAACAATTTTCCCTAACGTATTAGGTAGTTCCTACCAGGAAATTTTACATATGGAAAATTTAAATCTAGAAATGATTAAAACAAAAACATGTAAAGGTGAATTAGAAAGTGCACTTGCGGAAGCGGTAAGATATAGCTTTAACCTCGATGTTGAACCAGCAGTTCGTTTGCAACTTTTTACAGTGAGTGAAAACGAACATGTAATATTAATTCTATTACACCATATTGTAGGGGATGGCTGGTCATTACAACCGTTAACGAGAGATTTTACAGCGGCGTATAAAGCGCGATGTCAAGGTAACAAAGTACAGCTAGAGACACTTCCGGTTCAATACGCAGATTATGCACTTTGGCAACAACAATTGTTAGGGGATGAAACTACACAAGAAAGTCTCATTTCAACACAATTAGATTTTTGGAAGAAAGAGTTAAAGGGATTACCAGATCAATTGGAGTTGCCTACAGATTATCAGCGTCCAATGGAAACGAGTTACAGAGGAGAAACCATTCATTTTCATATAGATGCAGGTATGCATAGTAGGTTAGTAGAGCTCGCACGGAAAAACGGAGTTAGTTTGTTTATGGTATTGCAAGCAGGACTAAGTGCGCTATTTACAAGATTAGGTGCAGGTACTGATATACCAATTGGAAGTCCGATTGCTGGAAGAAATGATGATGTACTTTCAGATATTGTTGGTTTATTTGTAAATACGTTAGTGTTACGTACAAATACTTCAGGAGATCCAAGTTTTAAAGAATTATTGAATAGAGTGAAGGAGGCAAATCTTGCAGCTTATGAAAATCAAGATGTTCCATTTGAACGACTCGTTGAAGTGTTAAACCCGGTGCGTACTCGAAATAGTCATCCGCTATTTCAAGTTATGTTAGCTTTCCAAAATACGCCAGAAGCAATCTTTGATGTCCCGGATATAGAAGCGAGCCTTGAAATTCAAAGTGTTGGCTCTGCGAAGTTTGATTTAACATTTGAAATTAGTGAGAGTAACGGGGTTGATGGTACTCCGAACGGTTTACATGGATTACTAGAGTTTAGTACCGATTTATATAAACGTGAAACGGTTCAAAAACTAATAGAACGATTCATTTTGTTATTAGATGATGCGGCGACAAATCCGGATCAATCCATTGGCAGATTAGAAATATTAACTTTAGCAGAGAAAAATACAGTGTTAGAAAAGTGGAATGGTGGTTTTCAAATTGTACCAGAAATGACAGTATCACAATTATTTGAAAAACAGGTTCATATAAATCCAAATGCTATTGCTGTCGTCTTTGAAAATAAGAAATTAACTTATGAAGAGTTAAATAGAAAAGCAAATAAAATAGCTCGATTCCTAATAGCAAAAGGAATTGGTCCTGATCAACTCGTTGCTTTAGCGATGCCAAGATCATTAAACATGGTTGTAAGTTTATTAGCTGTTCTTAAAGCTGGTGCTGGATACCTTCCGTTAGATCCAGATTACCCAGCAGACCGTATTTCATTTATGCTACACGATGCGAAACCATCATGTGTTTTAACGAATTCAGAAGTGGAAATTGAATGTAATGAGGCACTAAAAGTTTTAGTTGATAATGTAAAAGTAATAGAAGAAATTGAGAAACATAGTGAAGACAATATTGATGAAATGGAGCGCGTGAAGCCATTAACTCCATCACATATTGCTTACGTTATTTATACATCAGGTTCAACAGGTAGACCGAAAGGTGTTATGATACCTTATCAAAATGTAGTAAGACTTTTAGGAGCAACTGATCATTGGTTCCAGTTTGATGGAAACGATGTGTGGACGATGTTCCATTCATATGCTTTTGATTTCTCGGTTTGGGAAATTTGGGGACCTTTATTATACGGAGGGCGTTTAGTTGTAGTTCCACATACTGTAAGTCGCTCGCCGAAAGAATTTTTACAACTTCTTGTTAAAGAAAAGGTAACTGTTTTAAACCAAACTCCATCAGCGTTCTATCAATTGATGCAAGCAGATCGTGAAAATGAAGAGATTGGCCAAAAATTATCTTTACGATATGTTGTTTTTGGAGGTGAGGCACTTGAGCTAAGTCGATTAGAAGATTGGTATAGTCGACATCCTCATGACGCACCGAAGCTTATTAATATGTACGGTATTACTGAGACGACAGTACATGTTAGTTATATTGAGTTAGACGAAACAATCGTTTCTTTACGAGCAAACAGTTTAATTGGGTGCAGTATACCTGACCTTAAAATATACGTATTAGATCATTATTTACAACCAGTGCCACCTGGAGTAGTGGGAGAAATGTATGTTGCAGGTGCAGGGCTTGCTCGTGGATATTTAGGAAGGGCAGGTTTAACTGCAGAACGTTTTATTGCAGATCCATTTGGCAAGCTAGGTACAAGAATGTATCGTACTGGAGACTTAGCTCGTTGGCGTCATGATGGGACGCTCGATTATATAGGACGTGCAGATCATCAAATAAAAATTCGCGGATTCCGAATTGAATTAGGAGAAATAGAAGCGGTCATAATGAAACACCCTACAGTTGAGCAAGTAGCAGTTATTGTACGGGAAGATCAACCAGGGGATAAACGATTAGTTTCTTATATCGTCGCATCAAATAATGAAGCGATTGATACGAATGAAATGCGTCTGTTTGCTAGTGGTAGTCTACCAGATTATATGGTTCCATATGCTTTTGTAGTAGTAAATGAGTTGCCTTTAACTCCAAACGGTAAATTAGATAGAAAGGCATTGCCAGTTCCAGAATTTATCGCATCATCTTCTAGTCGTGGACCAAGAACACCGCAAGAAGAACTGTTATGTGACTTGTTTACAGAAGTGCTAAGTGTACCTCAAATTGGAATTGATGACGGATTCTTTGATTTAGGTGGTCATTCACTCCTTGCAGTGCAGCTTATGAGCCGTATTAAAGAAGCGCTTGGGATCGAATTAAATATCGGAACTTTATTTGCAGCACCTACTGTTGCAGGCCTTGCTGAAAGACTTGAAGTGGGAAATGGACAAAGTGCACTCGATGTGTTGCTTCCGTTACGAGCAAGCGGAAACCAATTGCCACTATTTTGTGTACACCCAGCAGGTGGATTAAGTTGGTGCTATGCAGGACTTATGAAATCTTTAGGAACAGATTATCCAATCTACGGCGTGCAAGCACGTGGTATCGCTAAAAATGAAGAACTTCCAAGAAGTTTAGAGGAAATGGCAGCAGATTATTTAAAACACGTTCGTGAAGTACAGCCTCACGGACCATATCGTTTACTCGGTTGGTCGCTCGGAGGAAATGTTGTGCATGCAATGGCAGCGCAACTACAAAATGAAGGGGAAGAAGTAGAATTACTCGTTATGCTAGATTCTTATCCTGGTCACTTCCTACCGAATACGGAAGCGCCTACTGAAGAAGAAGCGTTAATCGCACTACTGGCTCTAGGTGGATATGATCCAGACAACATGGATGGCAAACCACTTACGATGGAAAGTGCGATTGAAATACTTCGTAAAGATGGAAGTGCATTAGCAAGTCTTGAAGAAGAGACCATTTTAAATTTGAAAGAAACATATGTAAATTCGGTAGGATTGTTAGGGAGATACGTACCGAAAGTTTATAACGGAGATATTTTATTCTTTAGATCTACTGTAATACCGGACTGGTTTGATCCTATCTCTCCAAATACATGGTTAAATTATTTAGACGGACAAATTGTGCAACATGATATTGATTGTAGACATAAAGATTTATGTCAACCAGGGCCACTTACGGAAATTGGACAAGTATTAGCGAAATATTTGCAGAATAAGAAAGGGGTAGGGAGAGTATGACGAATCCATTTGAAAATGATAATTACACATATAAAGTATTAATAAATGAGGAGGGCCAGTATTCTCTCTGGCCTGTCTTTCTTGATGTACCTATTGGGTGGAATGTCGTACATGAAGAAGCTAGCAGGCACGATTGCTTACAATATGTTGAGAATAACTGGAAAGATTTGAATCCAAAAAATAATCAAGCTGACGAAAAAATAATAGCAGGAAAACGATAATGAAAGAAAAAATAAATCCAAAAGTAGTGGTAAGTATCGTATATATAACAGCGATGTTTATGGCTGCTATGGATGCAACGATTGTAAATGTAGCACTACAAACGATAAGTAAGGAACTGCAAGTGCCACCATCTGCTATGGGGACAGTTAATGTTGGGTATTTAGTTAGCTTAGCTGTTTTCCTGCCGATTTCTGGTTGGCTAGGAGATCGATTCGGTACGAAAAGAGTATTTCTAACTGCTCTTTTCGTATTTACAACCGCATCTGCGTTATGTGGGATAGCGAACGATATTACTTCATTGAATATTTTTCGTATTATTCAAGGTGCTGGTGGGGGGCTTCTAACACCAGTTGGGATGGCGATGTTATTCCGAACATTTTCACCAGAGGAAAGGCCGAGAATTTCTCGGTTTATTGTGTTGCCAATTGCTGTCGCACCGGCAGTAGGACCAATTATTGGTGGCTTTTTTGTAGATCAAATGTCTTGGCGCTGGGCATTTTATATTAATTTACCATTTGGAATTATGGCGTTACTATTCGGTCTTCTATTTTTAAAAGAGCATATTGAAAGATCAGCTGGTCGCTTTGATTACCTCGGTTTTGTTTTTTCAGCACCAGGGTTTGCGATGCTAATCTATGCGCTCAGTCAAGGACCATCAAGAGGCTGGATTTCTACAGAGGTTATAAGTACTGGAATAGCTGGGATTGTATTTATTACACTGTTTATCATTGTAGAACTTAAAGTAAAGCAACCGATGCTAGATTTACGCTTATTCAAAGAACCAATCTTTAGAAAAATGAGTCTTATTTCATTGTTTTCTTCAGCTGGTTTACTAGGAATGTTATTTGTTTTTCCGCTTATGTATCAAAATGTAATAGGGGTATCCGCACTGGAATCAGGCCTTACTACATTCCCAGAGGCCATTGGATTAATGATATCGTCACAGATCGTACCATGGTCATATAAGAAATTAGGAGCTCGTAAGGTAATTTCTATAGGGTTAATTTGTACGGCAATTATCTTTATTTTATTAAGTTTTGTAAATCACGATACGAACCCTTGGCAAATACGGGTATTATTGTTTGGCATAGGTATTTTCTTAGGCCAATCAGTTGGAGCAGTTCAATTTTCTGCATTTAACAATATAACGCCGCCTTCTATGGGGAGAGCAACTACTATATTTAATGTGCAAAATCGATTAGGTTCAGCGATAGGAGTTGCTGTTTTAGCTAGTATACTAGCCGGTTTTGGAAATAGCAGTGTACAACATAATACTCATTCAGATTTATTGCCATATCAAGCAGCATTAATTGGATCAGCAATATTTTTACTCGTAGCATTACTATTTTCTTTACGTATTTCTGATAAAGAGGTAATGTCAAAAAAGAAGAAAAAACCGTTACCTGTATTACAAAAAGAGAAAGAAATTGTCAATGAATAAGTTTGGTAATATTATTTTGGAATAAATCTACATTGGGTATTTAGAAGGAGAGAGTTTACATGATAGAAAGTAAAGTTGTAGATTCTATACCAATTTTGAATGAGAATGATTGTCAAATATGGTGGGGAAGAATTTCGGATTTACAATCATGGCATTACAATTTACTAAATGATGTTGAACGAGAAAAAGCAAATTCATATCATCATTCGGCAGATCGTGCCCGTTTTATAATAGGCTGTGTAATTAGTAGATTAGTTCTAGGTAAAATGCTTTCTATGTCGCCAGTTCAAGTTCCAATTAATCGAATGTGCCCAGTATGTAAGCTACAACATGGTAGACCACAATTACCAGAGGGGATGCCGCAGTTATCGGTTTCACATTCGGGTGAGTGGGTTGTTGTTGCATTTACAAAGTCTGCACCTGTAGGCGTTGATGTTGAACAAATGAATCCAAATGTTGATGTTATGAAAATGGCAGAAGGCGTATTAACCGACATTGAAATAGCGCAAGTTATGAAATTACCTAATGAACAAAAAATAGAAGGTTTTTTAACATATTGGACTAGAAAGGAAGCTGTGCTCAAAGCGACAGGTGAAGGTCTAATGATTCCACCAGTGGATATTACTATATCAGCTCCAAATGATTCTCCAAACTTGTTAGTTTTTAAGGATAGACAAGAGTTAGTAGAAAATACAGTGATGAGAGATTTAAGGCCAAGTGTAGATTATATGGCTTCAATTGCAATATTTAGTAAAGAAGTCACCGAAATCATACAGCTGGATGCAGTAGCGCTTTTAAATTATAAATAAGTTTAATAAAATATTTTATAGAAGAGGTGTTCCTCATGCTAGTAGCGGAAAATAGAACAAATGAATTCACTTATAATGTACAAGCAATTAAAAATATTTTATTTTCTGGAGATACATCATCTATTCATGCTTTAGAAAAGTTATTGAATGATACAGTTCAGTTTGATGTTCTAGAACAAGAGGTGCTGGATAGACAGTATATCCCGAAAGAAGCAAAGAGTTTCTTTGATAAAAACGGAACATTTCTTTACCGTGTATCCAATATTAGTTATAAAGGAAAAGTATTATCTGAAAATCTCATTTTTGCGGATACCTCGTTTTTACCAAATACAATAAAGAGGGAGCTAGAGAGTGGAAACATTCCAGTTGAAAAACTTATAGAAAAGATGGAAGTAAGAAGGAACGTATTATATGAAGGATATCAGCCTTCTGGGAATATTATTGAATTGTTCGATGGATGCTCTGTTTCGGCGCATGTGTATCCAACAAGAAAATATCAAATTGTAAGTAACTGCAGATGCATATTTTATATTTGCGAGGTGTATCATGCAGAAAATATAAAGCAATTACTAAATTAAAACAAGAAACCAGCCTATAAAATGGCTGGTTTCTTGTTTATTTCACAGCTTCTTTTAACTCTTTACCTGCTTTAAATGCAGGAACTTTACCAGCAGCGATTTGAATTTCTTCGCCGGTTTGTGGATTACGTCCTGTACGAGCAGATCTTTCACGTACTTCAAAAGTTCCAAAGCCGATTAATTGAACTTTATCGCCAGACTGTAATGCAGTAGCAATTGTGTCAAATACAGATTGTACAGCTGCAGAAGCATCCTTTTGAGAAATATCAGCTGATTGTGCGACATTTTTAATTAATTCTGTTTTGTTCATGTTTTCACCTCATAAAAAAATTTTTTGGAATGAATGATTTAGTATAATAGATAGTAAAGATAAAGCTATTTATATTGTTAGAAAGAATGCTATATAGTTATGTTAATTTCGTTGCAAGAAACTGAATCCCTGCTAACAATTAGGGATTAATTAAGAATTGATGAATAGAAAACGCTGTAATATGAGGATGAGGGGGAGTATACGGATGATTTTTCGTGAAAAGGATGAGAAAGAAAGTATATTAATTCGTCAACATGATCATGGTTTTTTAGCTGGAGAGATTGCAAAGCATATAAAAGAAGATTTTTTTGAAGATGATACATATTTAAAAGAGACAATTGATGCAATATATGAGCATGATAGAGGATGGATAGAACTTGATAAAGTACCAATTTTGAATGATGCTAAAAATATCCCATATACATTTATGGATTGTCCAAGTTCATTACGCTTTGTCTTTTATACGATTGGTTTGAATGAAATTGAAGATTCCAATCCATACGGAGCATTACTTTGTAGTAAGCATTTTTTATCATTTCCATTAAATGAGGAAGATGAAGAGATGATGACATTTTATGCAGGTGAATTGAAACGACAAAAAAGAATATTGACAACGCTAACAAAAGAGCAATTTGTGATGTTCGATAAGCATTATAGATTATTAAAGTTTTGCGATGAACTTTCTTTATATGTCTGTATGAATAAACCAGGTGTAGAAAAGGAAGAGGAAATTGATTTGTTTAAAGATGGTTTTGAAGGAACAGAAATGTTTAATAGTAAAGAGGAGAAACCTATTCAAGCTGAATGGATAGATGAGGAAACTATTCGGATTACACCGTTTCCATTTCAAACGGAATTTCATACACATGTAAAATATAAAACTATAGATAAACGTGAAATTGAAGAAAAAGGAATTGTAAAGGCTGATAGAGAATCAGAAATGAAGAAACAAACTATTCGTTTCATACAATAAGGAGGCGATTTCGATTGAAAGAGTACATGTTAAAACAAGTGGATTACCATGCTTGGGCTAATCTACGATTATTCAATCGACTAAAAGAATTACCAAACTATGATACTATTTTTACTGAACAGATGCAGAGTGTATTTCCATCAATCAAGGATACGTTTGCCCATATTTATATTACAGATCAAGTGTGGTTACACATATTGCATGGTAAAAGTATGAATGAAGCAATACAAGGCCGAGAAGAATTACGAAAACAAATGGAAAACAAATCGTTACATGAATTAGAAAAAATGTTTGAAAACATGGCAAATCAATATAAAGACTTTTTAAGTACAATACAAGATGTGAATGCTGTATTTGTTATCGAGAATCCATATGTAGGAAAATTAGAAACTTCAATTTTAGAGTTAGTACAACATGTTGTAAATCATGGTACATATCATAGAGGAAATATAACAGCGATGATCCGTCAACTTGGTCATTCGTCGACAATGATGGATTTTGTTCTGTATTTACATATGGTTAAAAAGCAGGGAGAGTAATATAGTTTATAAGAAGGAGAGGGAGAGGCTTTAGTTGTGGAAGTCTCTCCTTCTATTTTAGTAGATCAACTGATTAAAGTTTTACTTTATTTCTTAAGAAGCTTTATTTTCTTGTAATTGCTTCGCATATTGTACAGCCTTATATGCATTGACTCTACCGTTTTTCCAGTACGTACCTGTACCACTAATTTTATCAGAAGTTGACTCAATAATTTGGCGAATTTGTGTATTGCTATATCCTTGATTTGCTAAAAGAGCAGCGACTCCTGCAACGTGAGGTGTTGCCATAGATGTACCACTTAATGATTGATACGTGCTTCCTTTATAAGTAGAATATATATTTGATCCTGGAGCTGCAACATCTACCCAGCTACCATAAGTAGAGAATGAAGATTTTTTATCTGATTGATCTGTAGAAGCGACTGAAATAACTTCGTTGTAATAAGCAGGGTAATTAGCTTTTGTGTTTCCAGCATTCCCAGCAGCTGCAACAATAACAGAGCCTTTATTCCAAGCATATTGTACAGCTTGTTGTAATGCAGTACCACCATTTGGAGCACCTAAACTTAAACTAATTACTTTTGCACCTGAATCTGCAGCTTCTCTAATACCTTGGGCAACAGCGTCAAGAGTACCACTTCCTTGACTGTCTAATACACGAACAGCATAAATCGATGCTTGTGGTGCAACACCAGCTATTCCGACGCCATTATTCGTAAGTGCCCCAGTAATTCCTGCACAGTGTGTACCGTGTCCATTGCCATCATCAGAGATATTGTCATTATCAACATAATCATGTCCGTAAATAACTTTAGAAGCTAAATCGGGATGTGATCCTTGAACTCCTGTATCAATAATAGCCACTTTTACACCAGAATCGCTTCTTTGACTATCCCAAGCTTGCGGGGCTTGAATTTTTTGTAATCCGTATTGATTATTAAAATAAGGATCGTTCGGAGTCCAAAATGCATGAACGTAATAGTTAGGCTCCGCATATTCTACATCTGGATTATTTTTATAACTTTTTATTTTTTCTTTTACAGTACCTTTTGAAAATTGAACGACTTCAAAACCTAACTTATCATCTTTAGATAAGACATTAGCTCCGACAGATTTATGAAAAGATTGCACATTACTTAAAGATGCATTTTGCTTGAACTTAACGATTAATTGGTTAGGAACGTAATCAGTAGATGATGTTTCAGCACTTGAAGTATTCGTGTTAAAGAAGAAACCACCAATAATAAATGATAAAACAGATAGGAAAACAATGATTTTGTTTTTCAAAAGATTTTTCCTCCCTTTTCTTGGATGAGTTTTTCAGCGACACTTTAATGTCGCATTCCTTTTCAACTATATAGTTAGACCATACGATTTATGACATTTATGTGAAAAACTTTTGGAGGAATAAAAAGGAGTAAACATTGATATAAATATATTTTTAATGATAGTAATAAAGTAAAAGAGGGGATGAAAAAAGGAATGCTCATCATGTATGAGTCATTCCTTTTTTCATAGATTAACTTGCCTGTTTTTTATTATTTTCTTTCAATTTCTCTGCTTGTAAAAAGCGATTCGTTTCAGCAACAACAATACCACTTAACCCAATAAGACCAATTAAGTTTGGAATCGCCATAAGTCCATTTGCAATATCCGCAAATGTCCATACGATGCCTAATTTTAAATTCGCACCAATAGCAATCATGACAATAAAGATTGCTTTATAATATTTAACAGCACGTTCTCCAAATAAATAAGCCACGCATTTCTCACCGTAATACGACCAGCCTAAAATAGTAGAGTAGGCGAATAAAATAATTGCGATACCAAGAATCATACTACCAGCAGTACCGAATACAGATTGGAACGCAAGTGTTGTAGCTTCAACGCCAGTTTTACCAGACTTCCATGCGCCTGTTGTAATTAATACTAGCCCTGTAATTGTACATACAATAAACGTATCTAGAAAAGTACCAGTCATTGAAACTAAAGCTTGCTTTGCAGGGGAATCAGTTTTTGCAGCCGCCGCGGCAATAGGGGCACTCCCTAAACCAGCTTCGTTCGCAAATACGCCGCGCGCCATTCCAATTTGAATAGCTGATGCAACTGTTGCACCGATAAAACCACCAGCAGCTGCAGTACCGCTAAATGCACCAGAAAAAATAAGTGAAAATGCTTCTGGAATTTGATCGTAGTGATAGAAAATAATAATAAGACCAGCAATGATATAAAAGAAAGCTTTAATAGGAACAACATATCCTGTTACTTTCCCGATTTTTTTTACACCGCCTAAAATAACGATAGCGATTAAAAATGACATTACTATACCAGTTAAAGCAGGAGGGAAAGAGAAATTAATTCGCATTGCCTCTGCAACTGAATTAGATTGCACCATATTCCCGATACCGAAAGAAGCAGTTGTACCGAATATAGCGAATAAAACTGCAAGCCATTTCTTACCTAAACCACGTTCTAAATAGTACATTGGCCCACCTGAATATTCACCATTTTCATTACTAACACGGTATTTCACCGCAAGAATTGCTTCGGCATACTTTGTTGCCATACCGAACAAAGCAGTAATCCACATCCAAAAGATGGCACCAGGTCCACCGATCGTCACAGCAGTTGCAACACCAGCTATATTTCCCATACCGATCGTTGCCGCCATAGCTGTCATAAGTGCTTGGAAGTGGCTAATATCTCCGGAGGAAGATGTATCTTCTGATTTTTTAAAAGCTAGTTTGTGAGCGTATAATAGTTTACTAAACTGTAAACCTTTTAAACGCACTGTGAGAATGATACCAGTACCAACGAGTAACAACAACGTTGGTAATCCCCACACATAGTGATTGATTTGTTCTAATACTTTACTTACTGTCTCCATCTTTATTCTCCTTTTTTAGAAAAAATAAAAACCACTTCAAGTAAATGAAATGGTCTCTGGAGAAACAAGGGATAGAAAAATAAACCGATACAAATCGGCATTTTCTTTCGCTTGTCTCTGTCCTTTTACCTGAGAGATTATCCGCTATAGTAGCGGATTTGCTCCTTCGGTGCTCGTTTTCCTCTACGCTATATAAAGCGAGAGGGAGTCTCTCCAGAGATTCGTCCCCATGCAGTTCTACTTGTAAACAAGACCTGAGAGTTTCAAAGTCGGTTAACAACTTTTTGCCCCGTCGGTAGATCAATAGACCTTCTCCTGAATGGTTCATCCGAATTATAAAATTAATAACCTATACGCATTGAATGTGTATAAGATCAATAAAAATATTATAGATATACTATTAGTGAAATGCAATCATTTTTTATTTTAAAATAGTAAAGAATTCTATTTTTTCGAAAGTCCTAATTTCTCTTCAACTTCAGTTAAAGTAGATAAAGCAATAACAATATGTTGATCCGCAAGCCCTAAAGCATGTTTCGTATTTTCAATTGTTGCACTGTTTAGAGTAGAGTTAGTGGCTCCATCTATAATTAAATCTGCCGCGTTTTTCATAAATTTAGAAGCAGCCTTAAATTCAGTTGTGAAATAAAGAAGTTGTTCTTGTATTTGTACTTCCGATATATTTTCTTTAATTTTCAAAATGTCTATTTCATTCATAATGTTTTCATATTGTTTGGAAACAGCATTCATTGTAACAAATAGTTTATCTCTGTCTACTGAATCACCGTTCGTGTTAATCTCTTCCCAGGCAGGCAACCAATCCTTTTCGATAATATCATTATAATTAGTAGTCAATTCATTAATTTTAGGCTGTAATTTCGTTTTGAAAGTTTTTGTATCCGCTGTTTCTACAGGGGCTTTTTCGGTGTTATTTTTACCATTCGTAACGTAGAAAATTGTACCGAAAATGATGAGAATAGAAATAAAAACTGTCCATTTAGTAAAAAGTAATTTTTGCAATATGTAACGCCTCCAAAATTTAAAAACTTATAATTATAATATATAACAATAATGTTGTTTAAAGTAGAGAAAATAGGAGTTTTAGTGAAAATGAATAGAAGAAAACTAGTTTCAAATATTTCAATGACTGTATTATTAGTTGGTTTAATTGCATTCATATTTATGAATAAAGAATCTAAAATTAAAGATTTTCCAGTGCTAATGTCAGTAATTCATATTAATGATGATAAGGAAGAGGAGTATAAATATATGAGTGTAATGCTTATTACACTGGTAAGTGGAGCGGAGGGGAAAGCGGGTATACTGTTAGTTTTAAAAAGTGGAAAGAAAGGTAAAGATATTACATTACCCAGGAGAAATTACGTATTATATATTTGAAAAATAATTGATAATAAAAGAGATAGGAAGTGAATGATATTGTAGAATTGTTTACTTTCTATCTCTTTTGATTTTTAATTCTGAATTATTTAAATTATAATTACTATGTGTATAGAATAAAATAATATTTAGTATGGAGATGAGATAATAAATTGCCAAATATAAAAAAGATAGGTCGTTTTTGTCCTACTGATGATGAAGGATATATTATAAATGATGCACATATTGAAAAAGTTCAACCTATATTTATGGAGGTAATACAAGAAATAAAAAATACTTGTTGTGAATTGCTACAGGATGATTTACACAGTGTTTATATAAGAGGCTCAATTCCAAGAGGGATTGGAATTGAAGGAATTGCAGATATAGATGTGATTATAGTAGTACGAAAGGATCCTAAATTAATAGACTTAAGCTGGCGAAAGAAACTAGAAGTTCAAAGTTTGCAAAAGTTTAATTGTATAACAGGAGTGGAATTGAGTTTTTACAGTGAAAAAGAAGTGATAAATTCCAAGAGTTTTTCTTTTATAAGCTTTATGATACAGACACATGGAGTATGTATATTTGGTCAAGATGTAACATTGTCTTTACCTAAATATAAAGTAAGTGAGGAGTTAGCCTATGAACACCTTATTCAATTGCGGAAACAAATTGGACAAGCACGCGAAGAATTAATTCATAATAAAGGCGTGGATGATATTGTGGATTGTTGCCGTTGGATTATGAAGATAATAATCAGGTCAGGTCTAGCATTGACAATTGAGAGAGAAGGACTTTACTCCAGAGACTTATATCCTGCCTATGAATTATTTAGTAAGCATTTTCCCGAACAAGAAAAAAATATGAGAAAGGCATTACAATATGTAATTGAACCGATAAATGATATAAATGAAATTTTATTATTTTTAAGTACGTTTGGTGAATGGCTGATAGAAAGAGCGGATGATTTTTTGAATACTATAGATAACTAGAAGGATATAATTATGTTATGTAAACAAACAGGTGATCTAAATGTTCGTGATTTTGCAGACTATTATGGGATTCCGAAAGACGTGGCAACAGGAAGTTCAAATGGATGTTTAACAGCGTATCTTTTAAAGTAAAAAGATAAATATGCGTGTTGAACAAGGATACGAGATGAAATGGTCCTCTTTAATATATAAGAGCTGAAGAAATAGAGAGTAAAAATAATGTTCGTTTAGGGGAAAAGTAGAAAGTATTGCAGATGAGAAATGGAATGTAAGATAAGGGGGAATTAGATATGCTACTAAAAACAATCTATTGTAAGGTAGAAGAAGAGAAAAAGGAATTGTTTTCAAAAGCACAAGAACAATGGTGTGATATACAGCATCTAGATGGATTTCATTGGCAATTTGGTGGATGGAATGAAGATGAGGCGTGTGTATTTACTTTATGGGAAGATAAAAGTGCATATCAATCATTTATGAATGGTGCCCACGATACAATTTATTTAAATAGTAATCAAGAGGATACGTTTCTTTCATGTGAAATTGAATTATTTCAAACTTTGTATGATATAACTGATACGCCTCTGAAAGACGTTGTTACAGAGGGATCATTCGTAAGAGTTGCTATATGTGATATTAAAGTGGAAAAAGAAAAGTATTTTTTACATAAACAAGAAACAATTTGGAATAAAGGGATGGAAAAAGCAAAAGGAATGTTAGCTGGCGTTGTTGGGAAGTCTTTAAAAAATGAAAATCGTTACATAGTGTTAACTTATTGGAAAGATGGAATGGCGCATCAAAATTATGTAGAAGAGATTTTCCCTGAGTTGTATAAACTAGCTAATATTCATGAAGATATAGAAGATATAAGAGGTAAACAAGCTATATGTAAGGAAGAATGGCTTGTATATTAAGCACAGAAAAAGTGCATAAATGAATGTATAATAAAGATAATTCTTATAAACAAGAAATTAATAGAAGACGTTATATACCCTTTCATGTTAATATATTTAAGTTATAATAGGAGGCTTACCCTTTTGTATTGTAAGGTAGAAGCAGTGTGAGCTTGAAATTTTTTTAGAAAAGGATGTGCCTAATTTGCGTATCAATAAATTTATTAGTGAAGCTGGAAAAGCGTCTCGACGCGGAGCAGATAAATTAATTAATGAGAGAAGAGTAATTATTAACGGTAAGGTTGCAAAAATTGGTGACCAAGTGAATCCAGGTGATGATGTACGTGTAAATGGAGAGCAACTTCGTATTGCTCGAGATCACGTATATATCGCTTTAAATAAACCAGTAGGTATTACATGTACGAGTGAAAAATCAGTAAAAGGTAATATTATCGATTTAGTGAATCACCCTTTACGAATTAGCCATATTGGACGTCTTGATAAAGACTCAGACGGTTTAATTTTGTTAACGAATGATGGTGATATCGTTAATGAAATTTTACGTGCTGAAAACAAACATGAGAAAGAATATATCGTTTCAGTAGATAAGCCAATTACACCTGATTTCTTAGAAAAAATGGCAGCGGGTGTTAAAATTCTAGGTACAAAAACACTTCCTTGTGAGATCACACAGTTATCAAAATATGAGTTCAAAATTATTTTAACACAAGGGTTGAATCGCCAAATTCGTCGTATGTGTGAAGCTTTAGGTTATCAAGTATACACGTTAAAACGTACGAGAATTATGAATATCGAATTGAATAATTTACCTGTTGGACAGTGGAGAGATTTAACGAAGAAAGAGAAACGACGTCTATTTGCAGACTTAAATTATGAACCACAAGATTGGTAAAATTGAGAAGGAGAAACCAAAAACATTTTTTGGTTTCTTTTTTTATTAAATAAAAAATCTTTTCCAAACACTTGCAAAAATAAAATGAATAAGATATAGTAAATAACAATTAATGGATGTATTAAAAAAAGCAAAGAAAAGGACACGAGTTATTTTCCCCGGTTATACAGAGAAGGAAGGAAAGCTGAGAACTTCCTAACGCAGAAAAATAACTTACCACCTTAGAGCTGCACTAGGGAAACGAAGTATCTAGTGCCGTGTAAGCGACGTTATCGCAAAAGAAGCCATTATGTTTTTTGTGATGGGAATCTGGGTGGAACCACGGATATAAGCATATTCGTCCCTATTTTAGGGATGAATATGCTTTTTTGCATTCAATTTCATAATAAGCGAAGAAAAGGACACGAGTTATTTTCCCCGGTTATACAGAGAAGGAAGGAAAGCTGAGAACTTCCTAACGCAGAAAAATAACTTACCACCTTAGAGCTGCACTGGGGAAATGAAGTATCTAGTGCCGTGTAAACGACGTTACCGTAAATGAAGCCATTATGTTTTTTATGATGGGAATCTGGGTGGAACCACGGGTATAAGCACGCTCGTCCCTATTTTAGGGATGAGTGTGCTTTTTATTATGAAATGGAGAGATGAAAAATGAAAGAACAAATGATTGAAATTAAATTTCCAGATGGTAGTGTGAAAGAATTTGTAAAAGGAATTACTTTAGAAGAAATTGCGGGATCCATTAGCAATAGTTTAAAAAAGAAAGCAGTTGCGGGGAAAGTAAATGATGGGTTATATGATTTACGCCGAAATATTGAAGAAAATGCGGAAGTAGAAATCATTACTATAGATTCAGATGAAGGTGTAGAAATTGCAAGACACTCCGCGGCACATATTTTAGCGCAAGCTGTAAAAAGATTGTATGGTGATATAAATCTTGGAGTAGGGCCTGTTATTGAAAATGGATTTTATTATGATATGGATCTTCCAAGTAGTGTAAACATAGAAGATTTACGGAAAATCCAAAAAGAAATGAAAAAAATCATAAATGAAAATATAAAGATAGAACGAGTTGAGGTTTCTCGAGAAGAAGCAGCTAAACTGTTTCAAGAAATGAACGACCGCTTGAAATTAGAACTTTTAGAAGCAATTCCTAGTGGGGAAAGTGTAACACTATATAAACAAGGTGAATTTGTAGATTTATGTAGAGGACCACATTTACCATCTACAGGTTATTTGAAAGCATTTCAATTAACTCACGTTTCCGGTGCATATTGGCGAGGTGATAGTAATAACCAAGTGCTTCAGCGCATATATGGTGTTGCGTTCGCTTCTCAAAAAGAATTAGAAGAGTATTTACATTTCGTTGAAGAAGCAGCAAAAAGAAATCATCGTAAATTAGGTAGTGAGCTTGAGTTATTTATGTTTTCTGAAGAGGCTCCGGGAATGCCGTTTTATTTACCGAAAGGTCAAATTATCCGAAATGAGTTAGAAGCATTTTTAAGAGAAATTCAAAAAGAGTATAAGTATCAAGAAGTACGTACTCCGTTTATGATGAACCAAGAGTTGTGGGAGAAATCAGGACACTGGGGACATTACAAGGACAACATGTATTTCTCAGAAGTAGATAATAAGAGCTTTGCATTAAAGCCAATGAACTGTCCTGGTCATATGTTAATGTTCAAAAATAAATTACACTCTTATCGCGAATTGCCAATCCGTATGTGTGAGTTCGGTCAAGTGCATCGACATGAATTTAGCGGTGCATTAAATGGACTATTAAGAGTTCGTACTTTTTGCCAAGATGATGCTCATTTATTTGTAACTCCAGAACAAATTGAAGATGAAATTAAATCCGTAATGGCGCAAATTGATTACGTATATAAAACTTTTGGATTCCAGTATGAAGTAGAGCTTTCTACACGTCCAGAAGATTCAATGGGCGATGATAAGTTGTGGGAACAAGCAGAATCGGCGTTAGCAAATGTATTACATTCATTGAATTATAAATATAGACTAAATGAAGGTGACGGTGCATTTTACGGACCAAAAATTGACTTCCATATTAAAGATGCTTTAAATAGAAGTCACCAGTGCGGAACAATCCAGCTTGATTTCCAAATGCCAGAGAAATTTGATTTAAATTATATAGATGAGAAGAATGAAAAGAAAAGACCAGTTGTCATTCATAGGGCAGTATTAGGATCTTTAGATCGTTTCTTAGCAATATTAATTGAGCACTTTGGAGGTGCATTCCCGGCATGGGTGGCGCCAGTTCAAGTGAAGGTCATTCCAGTTTCGAATGCAGTCCATGTACAATACGCAGATGAGGTTGCGGATAAATTAGCACAAGCTGGTGTTCGTGTCGAACGAGATGTACGAGATGAAAAATTAGGATATAAAATTAGAGAAGCACAAATGCAAAAAATTCCTTATGTACTTGTTATTGGGGATAAGGAACTGGAGAACGGAGCTGTGAATGTACGTAAATATGGAGGAGAGAAGTCAGAAGTTGTTGCGCTAGATGTATTTGTCTCAAGTATTGAAGAGGAAATAAAGAATAGAGGATATTGAGTGTAAAGAAAACACACCATTAAAAATTGGTGTGTTTTCTTGTTTACCTTACAAAAATGTAAGGTAAATGTAAGCGAAATCGAAGGAACGAGTTGTAGAAAGATGAGAATATGAAGTAGGAAATAGGTTTATGTTATCTGTATAACCTTTTTAGTTAGAATAATTAAAAAATTATTAAGAATTTACATGAGAAAAAGATAAGAAATGTGTGAGAAATTAAATTTATACAAAAGGGATGGAGTGAAAGAGATGTCAACAAATGTAGTTACTGTAGAAAGTGTAGAAAAAACGTATGGGAAAAGAAATGAGAATCAGTCAAAAGCATTAAGGGGTGTGTCATTAAATATTAAAGAAGGGGAATTTGTCGGGATTATGGGTCCTTCTGGATCTGGAAAAACAACTTTATTGAATGTGATTAGTACATTGGATCAAGCGACAGGTGGTAGTGTGACAATAGCTGGTACAAATATTACTTCTATGAAGGGGAATGCATTATCAGATTTTCGATCTCAAAAATTAGGGTTCATCTTTCAAGATTTTAACTTACTAGAAAACTTATCAATTTATGAAAATATTGCTTTACCACTTTCTCTGCAAGGTGTACCTTCAAGTGAGATTACTGGAAAGGTAAATGAGGTGGCGAAGAAATTAGGGATTACTGAAATTTTAACAAAATATCCAACTGCTGTTTCTGGTGGACAAAAGCAAAGAACAGCGGCAGCACGAGCTTTAGTACATAATCCAGCAATCGTATTAGCAGATGAACCGACAGGAGCGCTTGATAGTAAAAATGCAAAAAGCTTATTAGAAGCGATGCAAGATTTACATGAAAATCACAATGTAAGTATTTTGATGGTTACACACGATGCATTTAGTGCAAGTTATTGTGAGCGTATATTATTTATTCAAGATGGTCTTCTATATAAAGAGTTAAAGCGTCAAGGAACGCGAGAAGATTTCTATCAAGATATATTAGGTGTGCTTGCTCATATGGGCTCAGCTGCAGAGTCTAAGTAGGGGGTGAGACTATGTTATTCAAATTATCACGTCATAGTATGAAAAAAATGTTAAAAGATTATATGGTTTTACTTATCGGTCTCGTTATTAGCATTAGTATTTTCTACATGTTCCAAACGATGGCGATGAATAGTGAATTTACGAAAGATAATAGTCTCATTAGTAGTATTAGACTCGTATTTTGGGTAGGTGCCATACTATTATCTTTCATTACTGTATTTTATATTATATATGCCAATTCTTTCTTACTCACATTAAGAAGAAAAGAACTCGGTATGTACATGATGCTCGGAGCGAAAAAGAAAAAAGTAGCACAGTTATTATTTATTGAAACATTCGGTATGGGTATTGTTAGTATTATTATAGGAATTTTAGTAGGGATGTTACTTGCAAGTGTAGCAGGAAATTTTTTAATGAATGGTATGGAAATTTCAGCAAAAGGTAGTTATTCATCTGTATATACACCAGCAATCTTAGTTACAGCTATTTTCTTCGTAATACTATTTTTTATTACTGGTTTAATGAATAGTATCCGTTTATTACGAAAAACAGAACTAGAATTAATACGTGAAGATGAAACACTAGATGAAGTGAAGAAAAGTAAAACTCGCATTATTATAATGACTGTACTTGGTGTATTACTAGTAAGTACAGGATACTATTTTATGATAAATATAAAAACGTTTGCTGAACTCGGTTTTATAATAGCAACAATCGTTACAACACTTGGAACATATTTTATCTTTAGTTCATTGCTCCCATTTTTTGTGATGAAAATTAAAGGGAATAAAAAACGAAATGAAACAGGCTTAAATAGTTTTACATATGCACAGCTACGTTTCCGAGTGAATAGCTTATCGAGAGTACTAGGTACTGTAGCAATGTTAATTGCATTGGGCGCAGGTGCGATGACTGCAGGTATGGCATTCCAAAAAAATGTAGGTATTATGACAGACTTCTCACGTGTATATGATGTCGTAATTCATGATCCAAATGAACAAGATACAGCTGCATTAAAAGAAATGGAAATTGTTGAAGAAAGCCAGTACAAGTATAAAGTTGATGGAGAAGCGGTTTATTACTTACGTAACGATTTAACTGCGAAACCGCCACTTGTTTCAGACCACTTTGATACAAAAACCTTAAAAGAGCCTGTTCGTAAACGTGTGACTGAACCTTTAACTGAACCAGTATATTCTGCTTTAGAGTCTCCTGAATTAGCAAAATTTCCTCGTATGCCGAGAGATTGGGAAGATGCAATTGTAAGAGAAATACAAATTACACATAATCAATTTAACGGAAAACCTGTAAGAATTGCAGATGAAGCACATTATAAAGGAATTCAAGGAACAGAACACACTGTAACATTAGCAAAAGTAGACGATATGAAAAAATATAAACCGTTGTTGATTGATATAGATAAGAGACAAAAAGAACAAATTGAAAAAGCAACAGGTGCAAAAGTAGACTTATTTACGAAAATGACAATTTATCAATTTATGAACAGCTTCATGAGCGGAACAATGTTTATGGGATTTTTCCTCGGAATTGCATTTTTAGCAATGATGGCAAGTTCCCTTATGTTCAAAATATTAACAGGTGCTTCTCGTGACGTACGACGTTATGAAATGTTACGAAAAATTGGTGTGAGACGTAGTATGTTAACAAAAAGTATATATAAAGAAATTTCATATTTATTTATCTTCCCAGCGGTTATTGGAATTTCCCACGTGTTAGTAGGGCTAAACTTATTTAGCTTCATATTAGTTGACCCGTTTGTAAAAGTGTGGGTGCCAATTGGGATTTTCTTAGTCATTTATTTCATCTATTACTGGATAACTGTTCAACTTTATAAAGGTATGGTAATGCCGAAAGAAGAGGTAGCTAAGTAGTTTATGAAAAGAGTCCTTGTTTGAAAACAAGGGCTTTTTTTCTATATTTGTAATACCAGTGATCAAGTTTTTCTACGATTAATGTATTGAAAATTAAGAAAATATTAAGAGTTTATATAGCGGAATGTTAAGAAGTGTATAGGATATTAATAATGTAGTTTTATAGAATTAAATTGTTATTTTTACAAATTTATAAGAAAGGATGCGTCTTATGAAGAAGATAAAAAAATTAATAACATTTATTGGAGTCATAACTACACTCACACTAATGGTAGCGCTAGTATTTCCTACATGGACCTCGCAAATAAATAGGGAAAATAGTATAAGTACATTAGAGCAAGTAGAGATAAATGGAAGTGGTCATGAAATTATGATACGCGGCAAAGATAAGAACAATCCGGTAATTATTTTTGTACATGGTGGACCAGGTACTTCAGAAATACCATATGCTCAAAAGTATCAAAAATTATTGGAAGAGAAATTCACCGTAGTTAATTATGATCAAAGAGGAAGCGGGAAATCGTATCATTTCTTTGAGGACTATTCAAATCTTACATCAGATCTTCTTGTAGAGGATTTATTAGCTATGACAGAGTATATTTCAAAACGTATGGGAAAAGAAAAGGTAATATTAATTGGTCATTCTTACGGTACATATATCGGAATGCAAGCTGCTAATAAAGCACCTGAAAAATACGAAGCGTATGTTGGGATAGGGCAGATGAGTGATACAGTAGAAAGTGAAATGGATAGTTTAAACTATGTAATTGAACAGGCACAAAGTGCTGGGAATACAGATGAAGTTTCCTATTTTAATGGATTGACTGAAAAAATTAAAAATGGCGATACATACACTCCGCGAAATTATGTTGCGAAATATGGTGGAACATCAAGACGCATTGAAAATCCAGATGGTGATAACATCGGAATGTTACTCAGTAATGAATATAACTTGTTCGACGTAATTCGTTATAACGTTGGATTATCAAAATCTCAAACAATCTTATTAGAAAAGGATTTAAAGAATCCATTGCCTACTAAGGTGACGAAACTGAAGCTACCGTTTTATTTCCTTATGGGGAAATATGACTATAACACTTCATCTCATGCAGCAAAAACATATTTTAATACAATTGAAGCAGAGAAAAAAGAATTTATTAATTTTGAAAAATCCGCGCATTATCCGCAATTTGAAGAGAAGGAAAAGTTTTATGAGTGGATGTCCGATACATTTGTAAAATAAATAAAGTGTATCCGAACTATAGAGAATTAAAAAAGTTAGCGAGATATATCATTAAAAAAAGCGAAGTTAAATAAAAAAGACTCTTCTATAAAAATGAACTGTACCCCGAATCATGGACACTTAAAAAAAGCCCCATGATTCGGGGTTTTTGTGTATTTTTATCAAAAAA